>JAZNDG010000078.1:0-2677 GCA_045587985.1 Eubacteriales bacterium
CATTGGAAAAATCCTTTTCCAGCGTCTTTATACGCTGCCCTGCGTTTAAAATGCAGAACTCATGCTCCTTAAACACCCTTTCAAGGTGCATAATATCGTTTCCGTTCAGGGGACCGTAGTAGTTCAGCCCGAACTGCTCAAAGAAATTTTGGCTCATAACCAGCTTTTTAAAACGGTTTTTAACGAAAGAGGCACATTTTGTAAGCCCGTTACCGATTAATGGAATGTGGTTAAAAAACCGTTTTGTTCCGTTTTTAAAGCGGAAATATTTTGCGCTGGAACGGAACTTTGAAAAATATTTACTCATTCCGCCCACGTTGGGTGAAATGCTCATATCGTTATCGTTAAGGACGATAATAAGGTTTTCCTTGTCCGCGCAGTTATTAAGGGCTTCGTAAATCATACCGCCCGTGAATGCGCCGTCCCCCACCACCGCCACGGTAAAGCGGTCCTCTCCTGCGATACGGTCAGCTCTTGCAAAGCCGAGCGCGGCCGAAAGAGAGGTGGAGGAGTGGCCGGCACCGAAGGCATCGTATTCGCTTTCGGCACGGCGGGTAAAGCCCGAAAGGCCGCCGGGCGTACGAAGGCCGGAGAAGGCATCCCGCCGCCCGGTCAAGAGCTTATGTACGTAGCTCTGATGACCAACGTCAAAGATAATGCGGTCATGGGGGGTGTCAAAGACACGGTGCAGGGCAACCGTGAGCTCAACGATCCCAAGATTGGAAGCAAGGTGGCCGCCGGTCTTGGGAACCACCTCAAGAAGATAGGCGCGGATCTCCTCGCAAAGCGCGGGGATATCCTCCTTTGGCATTGCGCGCAGATCGGCGGGCGAATCGATTGAAAAAAGGAGAGGATACCTGTCGCTCATGCACGCACCCCCTTTCCGTCACGCACGCGCGCCTCGGTGGGGGCGTGGCCGTACGCCTTGCGGTAGGCACGGTAAAAGGTGGAATAGTCAGAAAATCCGACCCGTTCGGACACCACGGCGGCAACCTCGCCGCTTTCGATCATCTGGCGGGCCATCATCACGCGCTTTGTGTTGATATAGCCGAGAATCGAAATGCCGTTGTGCCGCTTGAAGGCACGGCAGAGATAGTATTTACTGACGTAAAACTCGTTGGCAAGGGCATCAAGCGAAAGCGACTCTGCAATATGCGCATTGACATAGCGGATGACACGTGCGCCAAGCGGCTCCTGCAGCTTTCTCTTGCGCTCCTTCGGGCTGGCGAGCAGAAGAAGGAGCACAAGCTCCGAGAAAAGGAGCTCTGCCATGGCCTCAGCATCCGCACGGGGCATGGAGGAAAGGGCGGACAGCCGCTCAAAGAGCGGCGCGACCGAAAGAAGGAAATCCCCGCTTGCATAGAAGGTGGCCTCCCCAAACGGCCTGCCCTCCCCCTCCGGAAGGCTCCCGAGCACCCTGTCTAACACCTCGGGCGAAAAATGGAGCACGTAACGCTCGTAGGGCTCTTCCCGCCGCACGTTCACATAGTGAAATTCACCCGGGCGGAAAAGCACGAGCGTTTCGGGGCGGAGATCGTACTGTTCTCCCTCCACCACGTATTTTCCCGCGCCGTGCAAGACAAAAATGATCTCAAAGCTCGTGTGGCAATGGCGCGAAAACTCATCGGGCGAGGGGCGCTCATCCAGCGAATGATAGAAGCGGATGCCTTTATATTCTTCTGCGGTATAGAAGTCCATCGTTTGACTTCCTTTCCTTAACATTTATGCTTTTATTGTACCACAAAGGAGCAATATTTGCAATAGATTTGACAAATTCCGATTTGAATCTACCGTATCCTTTCGTTTTTCCTATAAAAATCACCGACTTTTTTACGTGAAATAGAAGGCGCATCCCCTTGACGGGCCTTACAAATTGTGGTACAATATCTTTACTGTATATAACAAAATATTTTTATATAAGGAGATTTTCAAGTTATGAAGCTTCCCTTTCAGATTGACCTTAACGGCAAGGTTGCGGTTGTGACCGGCGGCGCCGGCGTGCTCTGCTCCTCGTTTGCCGAGGCGCTTGCTGCCTGCGGTGCCTCTGTTGCCATTCTTGACCGCAATGAGGAAAGCGGCAACGCGATTGCCGAGAAGATCAATGCGGCTGGTGGCCGTGCTATGATGGTGGTAACCGACTGTCTTGATTCTGCCAGCCTCGAGGCCGCGCGTGAGAAGGTCACGGCCGCCTTCGGCCCCTGCAATATCCTCATCAACGGTGCGGGCGGCAACAATCCCCGTGCCACCACCGACAACGAGTACTACGAGGCTAATGATATGCCCGACCTTGAGAAGAAGGACTTCTTCTCGCTGAAGCCCGAGGGCATCCGCTTTGTCTTTGACCTCAACGTGACGGCGGCGTTTCTGACCACCCAGGTCTTTGCCAAGGATATGGCGGCCTCGGGCAAGGGCGGCAGCATCCTGAACATTTCCTCGATGAATGCCTACCGTCCTCTCACCAAGATCCCCGCTTACTCGGCGGCCAAGGCAGCCGTTTCGAACTTCACGCAGTGGCTGGCCGTGCACTTTGCAGGCACCGGCGTGCGCGTGAACGCGATCGCGCCCGGCTTCTTCGTTTCCAAGCAGAACCGTGCCCTGCTCTTCAATGAGGACGGCACTCCCACCGCCCGTACCAGCAAGATCCTGGCTGCCACGCCCATGAAGCGCTTTGGCGAGG
>JAZNDG010000079.1:0-31551 GCA_045587985.1 Eubacteriales bacterium
ACGCCTTTGCGCTTAAGGCCGAGGAGGTTACCGATACCACGGCGGTCGATTACGCAAACGATACCGCTACCCTGCCCGGCGAATTTGATTTCTACGTGAACGGTGGTCAGAGCTATACTACCGACAATGCACTGTTCGCAAGCAAGCAGGGGTTCTATACTCACAAAGACGCTACCTCCTACCTCAAGCACTGGAGCGGCAACCAGGATGTGTATGCGTACCGTCATTACAGATGGCAGCTTACTCCCGCCGAGCTGCAGCAGAACCATGTCGCCGACCTTGCCAAGTGGTATCGCCTGGATATGACCGGCTATGATCCTACCGATGCTTCCCAGGTGGCCGCTCTCTACACGGCACTTGCCGGCTATTCGGTGGGGGAGACCGATTATGCGACCCGCGCGGCCATTCAGTACGAGGTAGATAAGGTGCTGCACGGCGCAGCTGACTATGCTGCCCTGGCAGGCCAGCTGGATGCCGATTTCCTTGCCCTTGCCGCACAGCACAAGCTCCCGGTGAAGGATCTGCTTGCCCTTACGAATAAGGAAGCGCGCGATGCCATCACCAAGAGCATCACCGATCAGTTCAACGTTTACTATGCCTCAAACTACCAGGTTCTTAGCAAGGTGCTTGCGGATGCCATGGCCTTCCTTGACTCGATCGATTTCGTGGGTATCCAGGCCCGCTCGTTCGAATATGCCGGTGTCCGTGCGATCTTCGAGTTTGATATGGAGCGCCTGGCACAGCTTCCGGACGGTGCAACCGTGGGTGCTACCATCACCTATAACGGCGTGCCCCTCTCGGTGACCTTTGCGGTGCAGGGCGGCGAGCTTTTGCCGGTGAACGATTCCAAGACCCTCCCCCTTGATTTGGGTGACGGGGTAGATGGCTTCGGCTTTGTCTATACGATGGTCTATAAGGGCGACTATGCAACGGCCGAATACTATGATGACGTGTTCGCCTTCTCCTTCTTCGTGGAGATTGACGGTGTTGTTTATGAGCGCGCCGCGAACTTTGATGTGTTCGGTGCGACCGTGTCGGCACAAGAGGTGTATGAATACTTCTACAACCAGCCTGACAGCAGCTACACGAACAACGACATCTTCAAAGCTGTGCTTGGGAAATAACAAGCATTTCTCCGCAAAAAACAAGCTATAAGAAAAAAGGCATAGGGCCATGCGCCCTATGCCTTTTTTTCTTGCGGACGGAGCGTGAGCTATTGCTCAACAAACAGCTTGTCATAAAACCACCGTGAGGGGTTTTCAAGAATGTATCGCTCGTGCTCCTCGTAATCCCTTTGATTTCGGATGATATGGTCATAAGATCGATATTGCCATATGTTTGTTCCGAGCTCTTTGTTGCAAAACCGTTTGAGCGTGGAAACAAAGCGCGCGAGCACCGTGTTTTGTACGGTTCTCGATTCGGTTCTCAACGTAGGGACCGGCGTCCTCGACGGTCCGTCTTCCGGCGGCAGAGGCGGTCCGTCTTCCTCTCCCTTCACCCACAGCAATAGGTGAACGTGGTTCGGCATGATTACATACCGTTCAACCGAAATGTCATGATAAAAATCGTTTAATCGGGTGATGTATGTATCCACGACAGCCCCCCAAGGAGTCAATTCGGTTTTTGGGTATGTATCGGGGGATTGCGGACCGTCGGGGACGCCGGTCCCTACGGATTGATGGGATTTTGTGGCTTGATTCCCCACAATGCGGGAAAGAACCGGGCGGTGATCCTTGGTGCATATGGTTAAAAACACTATATGATTTTCGTTATAATCCACGCCCTTCCGCCGCATGGTCTTACGGCTTTTCTTCTCTTCTTTCATTTGTATCACCTCGCCTCATTATACCACAAAAAAGAAGGAGCGAGCAAGGCTCCGGCCAAAAGAGAAAATGCGCGAGCACGAAAAACCACCGATGGCTCCGTGCCCCCCGTAGGGACCGGCGTCCTCGACGGTCCGCTTTCCGGCGTCCTCGACGGTCCGTCTTCCGGCGGCAGAGGCGGTCCGTCTTCCGGCGTCCTCGACGGTCCGTCTTCCGGCGGCAGAGGCGGTCCGCACCGACCGTGCAAGCATACAAAAAAGTGCCCCGCCGGGGCACTTTTTTTGGTACTCTTTCTTAATAATTCTCTTTTCTGACCTCGAAGAAGGCCTTCGGATGTGCGCAGACGGGGCAGACCTCGGGGGCCTTCTTGCCCATCACAAGGTGGCCGCAGTTGCGGCATTCCCACATGGTTTCCTCGCTCTTTTCAAAGACCTTTTGCATCTCCACGTTCTTGAGCAGGGCGCGGTATCTCTCCTCGTGCGATTTCTCGATCGCGGCGACAGCGCGGAAGCGGGCGGCAAGCTCGGGGAAGCCCTCCTCATCGGCCTCCTTTGCAAAGGTCGCGTACATATCGGTCCATTCGTAGTTCTCGCCCGCGGCGGCGGCTGCAAGGTTCTCGGCGGTCGAGCCAAGCTCACCGAGTGCTTTGAACCAGAGCTTTGCATGCTCCTTTTCGTTATTCGCGGTTGCCTCAAAGATCGCGGCGATCTGCTCGTAGCCCTCCTTCCTTGCAACAGATGCAAAGTAGGTGTACTTGTTTCTTGCCTGGCTCTCGCCCGCAAAGGCGGCGGCGAGGTTGGCGGCGGTCTTGGTGCCCTTCAGTTCTTTTGCCATTTTGTTTTCTCCCTTACAATAAAATTAAGTGTGTTCTCTCTTTTCTCTGCAGGCGCGGCATTCCCCCGTAGCAATGAGGAGGATCCCATCCACCGTAAAGCCATCCGGCGCGAGCCTTTGCGCCGCGGCGATCGCAGGGACGTCCCCAAACTCACCGCAGACGTGGCAGAAATAATGGCCGTGATCGGCCACCGTGCCGTCAAAGCGGTCTGCCCCTCCGGGAATCGACAGGCGGAGAACTTCACCGTCGTCCACAAGGACGGCAAGATTGCGGTACACCGTGCCAAATCCGATGCTCGGATTGACGGCGCGTGCGCGCTGGTACACGGTTTCTGCCGTGGGGTGGTCGCGGCAGCTCTTAAGAATGGTACGCACCAGCTTGCGCTGGGGAGTGTCGCGGCGGGCTTTATCATTTCCCATCATTCTCCCTCCTTTCAATTATCAGTATAAACCATTTTCACATAAAAATCAAGAATACAATCGAAAAAAATTCTTAATTGTGAAAAAAGGGTAGCCTTATCTGTGTAAGATGTGATATACTATATAGGAAGACGGGCTTCCCGAAAAAAGAAAGGATACTGCTATGAAACCGTTGCATTTGACAGAGGAAAATTTTGATAAGGAGGCGCGGCTTGCCGAAAAGCCGATCCTCATTGATTTCTATGCCGACTGGTGCGGCCCCTGCCGCCTTCTTGCCCCGGTGATCGAGGAGATCGCCGAGGAGGCGGAGGGCTTTCTTGTCGGAAAGGTGAATGTGGATAAGGCCCCCCGCCTTGCCGAGGCGTTTTCTGTGATGAGCATTCCCACCGTCATTGCGCTTAAGGACGGCAGGGAGGTGGCGCGGCTTGTGGGCGTGCGCCCCAAGGAGGCGATCCTCTCGCTCCTTGCCTGAGGGGGCAGCCCACGCACGGTGCGCGGGCGGAGCGATTGTTTCTTCTATTATAAGGAGGCGATGCAATGTGGCAGAGCCGAAGGGTGTTTTTATGAAACAGGTAACGATCATCGGTGCAGGCCCCGCAGGGGTATCGGCCGCGCTTTATACTCTGGGGGCAGGGCTCCCTACGCGCATTCTCTACCGTGATGAGGGCGCGCTCGGTCGGGCGGCGTCCATCCGGAACTATTACGGCTTTCCCGAGGGGATCTCGGGCCGTGATCTCTTTGATCAAGGCCTTGCGGCGGCCGCGCGGCTCGGCGCCGAGATCATAAGGGCCGAGGTCACAGCCGTGGAGATGGAGGGGGGGGGCTACCGCCTGCTTGCGGGTGGGCAGGAATACCTGACCGATGGCCTGATCCTTGCCACCGGGGCAGAGCGCCTGCTACCTCCGATCGCGGGGGCGGACGCGCTTTTGGGTGCGGGTGTCAGCACCTGCGCGGTCTGCGATTCGTTTGCCGCACGCGGAAAGAGGGTTGCGGTCGTGGGGGCGGGGGAATACGCCCTGCACGAGGTGGCGGTCCTCCTTGGTGTGGCAAGCGAGGTGCTTCTTCTCACAAACGGAGAAAGGGCGCCCGAGGGGGCTACCGTGCCCGTTTATACCGCGCCCATCCGTGCGATCGAGGGGGAGGCGGCCGTTTCGGGCGTGCGCTTTCATGACAAAAGCGCGCTTGAGTGCAAAATGGTCTTTCTCGCTACCGGCTCTTTAGGGGCGGCACGCCTTGCCACCACCCTTGGCCTTGCCACCGAGGGGGGGAGGATCGCCGTTGGCCCTCGCGGAGAGACCGCCCTGCCGGGCCTCTACGCCGTAGGCGACTGCACAGGCGGATTTTTGCAGGTTGCCACCGCGGTTGCCAAGGGGGCGGAGGCAGGGGCGGCGCTTGCCGGGCTTTTGAAAAAGCAGGGGTAAGGAGGCGCCGGGCGCAGAGCCGGATTTTGCGCCGCATGTGTGCAAAAAGCCGAGTAAATGTAAAAAATACTATACAGCGGAAGAAAAAACAAAAGGTCTGCACCGGGGTGCAGTCCTTTTGGAGCTGCTAATCAGATTCGAACTGATGACCTCATCCTTACCAAGGATGTGCTCTACCAACTGAGCCATAGCAGCAAGCACATGCTATTATAGCAGAGAGGTGCGGATTTGTCAAGGGGGTTCGGAAAAAAATTTGTAAGGCAGGCAAAGAGGGGCAGGAGCGAAAGGAAAAGCACCGCGGCGCGGTGCTTTTTTTATATACGCTTACTTAAGATCCACAAAGCCAAAGCGGCGGCGCACCTTGCTCATGGTGCGTGCGGCGGCACGGGCGGCGCTTTCGGCCCCCGCCCTCATCACGCCCTCGAGATAGGCCTTATCGGCCATCAGGCGGGAAAACTCGGCCTGCACGGGGGCAAGCGCATCGGCACAGGCCTCGCCCACGGCGGTCTTGAAGTCACCGTATCCGCGGCCGCAAAACTCCTTTTCGATCTCGGCGTAGTCCTTGCCGGTAAAGCAGCGGTAAATGGTCATCAGGTTGGCAATGCCCGGCTTTTCCGCATCGTAGCGCACCTCGCTCCCCGAATCGGTGACCGCGCGGCGGAACTTGCGGAGAATATCGTCCTTCCCGTCAAGGATATAGACGACCGCGTTCTGATTGGGGTCGGACTTTGACATCTTGGCGGTCGGCTCGGCAAGCGACATGATCTTCATGCCATCCTTTGCAATATACCCCTCGGGCACCGTAAAGGTATCCCCCATCAGGTGGTTAAAGCGGATGGCGATATTGCGGGCAAGCTCAAGGTGCTGCTTTTGGTCAATGCCCACCGGCACAAGGTCGGTCCCGTAAAGCAGGATATCGGCCGCCATTAAGACGGGATAGGTGAAAAGACCGGCATTGATATTGTCGGCATGCTTTTGCGACTTGTCCTTGAACTGCGTCATGCGCGAGAGCTCACCGAACATGGTGTGGCACCCAAGGAGCCAGGAAAGCTCAGTATGCGCCGGCACGTGCGACTGCACAAAGAGGGTGTTCTTCTCGGGGTCCAGCCCGCACGCAATATAAAGCGCCAGCGTTTCATAGGTGCGGCGGCGCAGCTCGGCAGGGACCTGGCGCACCGTGACCGCGTGCTGGTCCACCACGCAGTAGAAGCAGCGGTATTCGTCCGAAAAAGCGCCGAAATTGCGGATGGCGCCGAGATAGTTCCCGATCGTCAGATTCCCGGAGGGCTGTACCCCCGAAAAGATGACCTTACTTTCCCCTAACATACGATGTCCTCATTCTCTTGTATTTCGCCTTTCATTATAGCCTTTGCCGCCCTGTTTGTCAATAGGAGGCGCGCGTGGTATAAAATATTTAAGGAAAATATGCGCCTTGCATCTTTACTTTTCTTTATCGGTGTGTTATAATGAGGGTTGGTTCGGACCCCTATGGGGTCCCGGCCTCTACAAAAGATTCCAAAACAAGGAAATATTATATCAAACGGAGGAAAAACAACATGGAAAGAAAAAAGCTTTCTATGGATGGTAACACCGCGGCGGCGCACGTTTCGTATGCGTTTACCGAGGTTGCGGCCATCTACCCCATCACCCCGTCCAGCCCGATGGCCGAGGTAACCGATGCTTGGAGCGCATCGAACAAGAACGTGTTCGGCAAGCCGGCCACCAACCTGTTCGGCGATCGCGTCCTGGTTACCGAGATGCAGTGGGAGGCGGGTGCCGCCGGTGCTGTCCACGGTTCGCTGGCCGCCGGTGCTCTCACCACCACCTACACCGCCTCGCAGGGTCTTCTTCTGATGTTCCCCAACATGTACAAGATCGCGGGTGAGCTTCTCCCCAGCGTCATTCATGTGTCGGCCCGTTGCGTGGCTACCCATGCCCTTAACATCTTCGGCGACCATTCGGACGTTTACGCCTGCCGTCAGACCGGCTATGCGATGATGGCCGAGACCAACGCGCAGGAGATCATGGACCTTGGCGCCGTGGCGCACCTTGCCACCATCAAGGGCCGCGTGCCGGTTCTCAACTTCTTTGACGGCTTCCGTACCTCGCACGAGATCCAGAAGATCGAGGTCTGGGACTATGACGATCTTGCCGACCTTGTCGATCAGGATGCCGTGGCCGCCTTCCGCGCCCGCGCCCTCAACCCCGAGTTCCCCGTCCTCCGCGGCTCTGCCGAGAACGGTGACATCTTCTTCCAGCACCGCGAGGCCTGCAACCGTTACTACGATGCCTTCCCCGCGATCGTGGAGGAGTACATGGGCAAGATCAACGAGAAGCTCGGTACCGATTACCAGCTCTTCAACTACTACGGTGCCAAGGATGCCGATCGCGTGATCGTGGCCATGGGCTCGGTCTGCGATACCATCGAGGAGGTCATCGACTACATGAACGCAAACGGCGAGAAGGTCGGTCTTGTGAAGGTCCGTCTTTACCGTCCGTTCGTGTCCGAGAAGCTTGCCGCTGCCATCCCTGCCACCGCCAAGAAGATCGCGGTGCTTGACCGTACGAAGGAGCCCGGCTCGCTCGGTGAGCCCCTTTACCTTGATGTTGTTGCCGCGCTCGCCCGCGAGGGTCGCTCGGACATCACGGTGGTTGGCGGCCGCTACGGTCTTGGCTCGAAGGATACCACCCCTGCCTCGATCTTTGCCACCTACGAGAACCTCTCGGCCGATGCGCCGAAGAACGGCTTCACCATCGGCATTGTCGATGACGTGACCGGCTCCTCGCTTGAGGAGAAGCCCGCCCCCGCAACCGCGCCCGCAGGCACCATCAGCTGCAAGTTCTGGGGCCTTGGCGGTGACGGTACGGTCGGCGCCAACAAGAACTCCATCAAGATCATCGGTGACCACACCGACAAGTTCATCCAGGCCTACTTCCAGTATGACTCGAAGAAGACCGGCGGTATCACCATCTCGCACCTCCGCTTCGGTGACACCCCGATCAAATCGACCTACTACATCAACAAGGCCGATTTCGTTGCCTGCCACAACCAGGCGTACCTGCAGAAGTACGACATGGTTTCGGACGTTGTGCCGGGCGGCACCTTCCTTCTTGACTGCGCTTGGTCGGATGAGGAGCTGGATGCGCATCTGCCCGCCTCGGTCAAGTCCTACATTGCGAACAACAACGTGAAGTTCTACACCATCAACGCCACCAAGCTCGCCATTGACCTTGGTAACGCAAAGGTGAAGAACACCATTCTCCAGGCCGCCTTCTTTGCGCTTGCCAACATCCTGCCGAGCGCCGAGGCGATCGAGTACATGAAGTATATGGCCACCAAGTCCTACCTCAAGAAGGGCCAGGATATCGTGGATCTCAACCACAAGGCCATCGACAGCGGTAAGGACGCCCTGCACGAGGTTGCCGTTCCCGCCGCTTGGAAGAACGCGGGTGAAACCCCTGCCGCCCCTGCTGTGACCGGTGAGCGTGCCGACCTTGTTGACTTTGTCAACGGCGTGGTGCTGCCCGTTGTGTCCATGAAGGGTGACAGCCTCCCCGTTTCTGCCTTTGAGAAGTATGTGGACGGTACCTTCCCGCAGGGTGCTGCCGCCTTTGAGAAGCGCGGCGTTGCCGTCAGCGTTCCTACCTGGATCCCCGAAAACTGCATCCAGTGTAACAGCTGCGCCTTCGTCTGCCCGCACGCCACCATCCGTCCCTACGCCCTCTCCGAGGAGGAGGTTGCCGCCGCTCCTGCCGACATGAAGGTGATCGGCAAGGTCATTGGCGACAAGTCGGGCGCCTTTAAGTTCACGATGGCCGTCAGCCCGCTTGACTGTATGGGCTGTACCCTCTGCGTGAAGGCCTGCCCCGTCAACGCCAAGGGCGAGAAGGACGGCACCGGCAAGAAGGCGATCAAGATGGTGCCCCAGGCACAGGAATCGGCCCAGCAGAAGGTCTTTGACTACTGCGTGGCGAGCGTCAGCGATAAGAAGCTCTTTGACACCAAGACCATCAAGGGCAGCCAGTTCAAGCAGCCCCTTCTCGAGTTCTCCGGCTCCTGCGCAGGCTGCGCCGAGACCTCGTATGCCCGCCTGATCACCCAGCTCTTCGGCGAGAGAATGTACATTTCGAACGCCACCGGCTGCTCGTCGATCTGGGGCGGCTCTGCTCCCTCCACCCCCTACACCGTCAACCGTGAGAGCGGCCGCGGTCCTGCTTGGGCCAACTCGCTCTTTGAGGACAACGCCGAGCACGGCCTTGGCATCTACACCGGTCAGAAGGCCCTCCGCGCCCGTGTGATCGGCTATGTCGAGGAGCTTGCCTCGGTCACGAAGGACGAGGCGGTGAAGGCTGCTGCCGAAGCCTACCTTGCCACCAAGGACAACGGCGCCCAGAATGAGGCCGCCGCGAATGCTCTTGTTGCCGCCCTTTCCGGCTGCACCTGCGCCTGCGGCTGCAGCGCCCTGCGCGACAAGATCCTTGCCAACAAGCAGTACCTTGCCAAGAAGAGCGTTTGGATCTTCGGCGGTGACGGCTGGGCCTACGATATCGGCTTCGGCGGTCTTGACCACGTGATCGCCTCGGGCGAGGATGTGAACATCATGGTCTTTGATACCGAGGTGTACTCGAACACCGGCGGTCAGGCCTCCAAGGCCTCGCAGATCGGCCAGGTCGCCCAGTTTGCCGCTGCCGGTAAGGCCATCGGCAAGAAGGACCTTGCCCAGATCGCCATGTCCTACGGCTACGTCTATGTTGCCCAGATCGCGATGGGTGCGGATATGAACCAGCCCCTCAAGGCGATCCACGAGGCCGAGGCGTATCCGGGTCCCTCGATCGTCATCGGCTACGCTCCCTGTGAGATGCACTCCATCAAGGGTGGCATGCAGAACTGCCAGGCCGAGATGAAGAAGGCGGTCGAGGCCGGCTACTGGCACCTCTTCCGCTACAATCCTGCCCTGAAGGCCGAGGGCAAGAATCCCTTCACGCTTGACTCCAAGGAGCCGACCGGGGATTACCAGGCCTTCATCAAGGGTGAAGCCCGCTACACCCGTCTTGCTCAGCAGGATCCCGAGCGCGCCGCCGCCCTCTTCGAGAAGGCAGAGGCCACCGCAAAGGCGAAGTATGAGCGCCTTGTGAAGCTCGGCGACTTCTACTCGTAAGAAAAGCATCATCCTACGGGATGACCGTGCGCGTGGTGTAAAAACGCCACACCGTGGCGTTTTTACACCGCGAGGTGCAGGGCCCGCCGCGTTTTGAAGAACGCTGTGCGACAGCACCGAGAAAAGAGGAATTGTGTCATGCACGGTTCCTCTTTTTTTCATCCTTATATTCTCACTGCCTGTAAGGTGGGCTGCCTGCGCCCCCCGTTATCTGCCCCCGGAATTGCGGCACCGGCCCTCGGGCAAGCAAAAAACCGACACAAGCGTGTCGGTTTTTCTTTATTTGTTATGCTTTTTACAGGTTTTCAAGAAGGGTGTCATAGACGAAGGAAACGGCGGCGGCGCGGACAGCCGCTCTCCCAATATCGCCAAAGCGGCAGGTGACGGTCCTTGTGCTCCCTTTGTAGGAAAAGCCGAAGCATACCGTGCCGATCGGCTTTTCCTTGCTTCCGCCGGTTGGCCCTGCGATCCCGCTGATGCCAACGCCAAGCTCGGCCCCGGCGGCCCTTGCGGCACCCACCGCCATCTCCCGTGCCACCTCCTCGCTCACCGCGCCGTGCCTTGCAAGCGTTTCGGGAGAAACGCCGACAAGAGAGGTCTTTGCCTCGTTGGCATAGGTGATGAAGGAAGCGCCCAGCACCGAGGAGGCATCCGGCACGCTGACAAGCCCCGCGGCACAAAGGCCGCCGGTGCAGGACTCGGCAAACGCGATATGAAGGCCCTTTTCCTTTAGGGCGGCAACAAGCTCCTCTGCCTTCCTTAAGGCAAGCGAGGGATAAAGTGGGGTAACGGTCTTCATACGGCGCTCCTTTTTCTCTTCTTTCTCTTATTATAGCAGAAAAAGAGGAAAAAAGCAAGAAATCAAAGATGGGCGCAAAGGTTGAATCCTCGAAAACGGCTGTGTGACCGACCGTGTAGGGCATGGCGGGCTCGCCGCAGGCGAATAGGGTTGGCGCACCTGTTTTATGGTAAGCAGCGATAGCGAACATTCATAACCTTAATACCAACACGATCGGGCAACACGAGCAAAAGGCTCCCTTTACACAAGGGAGGCTCTTGCTACCCCGTCAGTATGCTAAAAAAGCACTTGTGGCAAAATTGCCGCAAGTGCTTTTGCGTTACTTTTGCATTCCTTTCGGAAGGCAAGTTTCGTATATTTTTGCTTTACTTCGTTATCGGAGCTTATCTTATCGCAGGTGCGCCAAAGCCGTTCTTCTTGCTATGCATGAGGGAAAACCAAGCCTGTGTAAACAAAACCTTACGAAAAGAAAAGGAGCGCCGCTGCCGTAAGGACGGCAAGAAAGAAGAGATTGAAGGCCGAAAAAAGGAGGAGATACCGCCCTGCCTTGCCGGGGTTGTGGCGCACATATTCGCGGAAGGTGATGAGGCTGGCAAGGGAGGAGATAAGGGTGCCGACACCCCCGATGTTGACGCCGAGCAAAAGGGCGCGGTAGTTCTCTGTAAACTGCGAGAGGAGAATGGCGGAGGGCACGTTGCTGAAGAGCTGGCAGGAGAGGATGGAGAAAAGGAGCGTGTTCCGCTCAAGAAGGAAGGCAAAGAGGTCGCGCACCGCATCGATTCTTGCCATGTTGCCCGCAAAGATAAAGAAGAAAACGAAGGTGAAAAGCAGCGGATAATCCACCCTTGCCAGCGCCTTTCGGTCAAGCACAAAGAGCGCGATGGGAATGACGATAAGGCCGAATAGGTAAGAGATCGCACGGAAGACGATCAGGATCGAGAGGGCAAAGAGAAGAAGATACGCGGCAAGCCGCCAGGGGGGCAGAGAGATCCGCTCCTCGCTTACCGAGAGCGGCTCGGGCCTTACAAAAAGAAAGCAGGAAAGGGTGATCAGGAAAAGCGAGATCAGGAAGGGCGGGAGCATAATGAGGGTAAATTCGCCGGTCGGGATATTGAATTTTGTGTAGAGATAGAGGTTTTGCGGATTGCCGAAGGGGGTGAGCACCCCACCGAGATTGGCGGCGATGTTCTGCATGATAAAGGTGAAGGCCATATATTTTTCCTTGCCGGTTGAATGCAGGACAAGGTAGCCGAGCGGCAAAAAGGTCAAGAGCGCCATATCGTTGGCGATCAGCATCGAGCCGATAAAGGTGATAAAGGTAAGGGCGAGCACGCTTGTGCGCGCGGTCTTGAAGACCGTGACGATCTTGTGTGCCACAAGATAGAAAAAGCGGATGTTCTTTAAGGCGCACACAACGGCCAGCGTGCAAAAGAGGCAGGTGAGCGTTTTAAGGTCGATGTAGGCAATGTATGCTGCGTCCGGCGGCACGAACAGCACCGTCACGGCGGCGGCCAGCGCCGCGATCAGGAGCACGGCGTTGCGCTTGGCAACGGCAAAAGCATGGATCGGGTGGTGTAGGTGCAGCATATCTTCCTCCTTTTTGCACGCCGCCTGCGGGCGGCTCGCGCACAAGCATCATCATACCACATTTCTCCTCTCCTTTCAATAGCAAAAGAAAAGGGCGGTGGGGGGCGGCCGGAAGAAGGAGCTTGCGAGAAAATGCATAAAAGATGAATAAAACGCAAAAACGTGCATATTAAGAGGCCTTTTGTCTAACATAAGCGAATTTTTCGAAAAAAGCGGGAGATTTTTTTGCGAATAGGCAATTTTTGTCTTGACAAATCATAGATTTGGGTTTAAAATACGTGTTATACGCGACACGCGCACGCATAAGAGCCAAAAAAGTGCTCTCGGGTGCGCCTGCCACAGAGCAAAACGAAAAGAAAATTTATTCAAGGAGAGAAACCATGAAATTTTCGAAAAAAGGCCTGGCGCTGATCCTTGCTGTTCTCTTGCTTGCGACATTGGCGGTGGTTCTGACCGCTTGTGGCGGCAAGGAGGAGCATAGCTGCACCTTTAAGGAGGTGGCGGATCCCGCCTACTTAAAGACGGCGGCTACCTGTACGGCAAGCGCCGAATACTATAAGTCCTGCACCTGTGGGAAGAAGTCGGACGAGACCTTTACGTCCGGCTCTCCCGCCGCGCACACGGCGCGTGAGCTTGCGGATCCCGCCTATTTAAAGACGGCGGCCACCTGCGAGGCGGGCGCCCTCTATTACAAGTCCTGCTCGGTGTGTGAGGCTTCGCTTTCCGATACCTTTACAGCGGGAAGCCCCGCGCCCCATACCCCCCGTTCTCTTGCGGAGGAGCGCTATCTGAAGACGGCGGCCACCTGCGAGGCGGGCGCCCTCTATCATAAGTCCTGCTCGGTGTGTGAGGCTCCGCTTTCCGACACCTTTGTAAGCGGCACCCCCACTGCGCACAGCTATCTTGAAACGGTGGATCCCGCCTGTTTAAAGACGGCGGCCACCTGTACGGCAAGCGCTGTCTATTATAAGTCCTGCGCCTGCGGCGAGAAATCGGGCGATACCTTTGTAAGCGGCACGCCCGCTGCACATACTCCCCGCTCCCTGGCAGAGGACCGCTATCTTGAAACGGCAGCCAGCTGCTCTGCCGCTGCCCTTTATCATAAGTCCTGCTCGGTGTGTGAGGGCGAGCTTGAAGAAACCTTCACAAGCGGTGATCCGCTTGCGCACACCCCGCAGTCGCTTACCGATACCCGCTATCTGAAGACGGCGGCGACCTGCACCACCCCCGGTGTCTATTACAAGTCCTGCTCGGTGTGCGAAGCCAAGCTTGAGGAAACCTTCAACGGCGCGCTTGCCCCGCACGGAGATGTGCATTTTGTGGCCGAGGAGGCGGCGGGCTGTACCGAAAGCGGTGTTATGGCCCACTACACCTGCCACGACTGCGGCAAGTATTTCTCTGATGAGGCGGCTACCGCAGAGGTGCCCTATCAAAGCCTTGTGATCACGGGAAGCCACTCGTATGAGGAGCGCGTGACCGAGGATCCGGCCGGGCTGAAGAGCGCGGCGACCTGCCTTGCCCCCGCCACCTACTTCAAGTGGTGCCCGACCTGCGGCGATTTCTCGGCCGATGTCTTTACAAGCGGCGAGCCGATCGAGCATCGCTACGAGGTGCACGAGGTGGTGGAGCCCGCCTGCTATGAGGGCGGCTATACCATTGAGATGTGCGTTTCGGGCTGCGGCAATACGAGAACGGTAGATCCCACCGCGGCACTTGAGCATGACTTTGATACCGTGACGGTGGAGGCGACCCACAATGCCCCCGGCAGCGTGACGAAGACCTGTAAGAACGGCTGCGGCTATACCGAGGAGGAGTTTATCCCCCCGATCGCCCACAGCCATACGCCGAGCGTGACGGCCCCGACCTGCACGGCGGTTGGCTTTACCACCTACACCTGCTCCTGTGGCGACAGCTATGTGAGTGACGAGGTGGCCGCGCTGGATCACGAATTTGATACCGTGACGGTGGAGGCGACCTGTATTGCCGAGGGTAGTGTGACGAGGACCTGCTCCCGCATCGGGTGCGGAAAGGTCGTGGTCGAGGTGCTTCCTATCAGCGATACGCATGCCGAGGTGGCGGCCACCTGTGATGCGGACGGCTATTGCTCTGTCTGCCAAAAGAAGCTTTCGCCCGCCACCGGGCATGCCTGGGAGCTCTTTGCCGATGTAGCGCCGACCTGCCTTGGAAACGGTTACCTTACTTATATCTGCACGCGCGATGCGGATCATATAAAGCAGGAATACCCCGAAACCCACAAGCAGCTTTCCCACTTTGTTGAAAGCTGGACCAAGGAAACGGTTGAGGTGGAGGGCAAGACCTGTACCTTCCGTGTGAAGGAGAGCGGCTACTGCGTGAACGGCTGCCGGGAGTTCCTTGAGCGCTACGGCGAGGAAACGGTCACCCACACCTATGTGGCGGCCATCCACGAGGAGGCCGATTGCCAGCACGCCGGCACCAAGGTCTATACCTGCGCCTGCGGCGATGTGAAGAAGGATGCCGAAACCGGCGAGGCTTACTACGAATCCTATACGGCAAGCGAGGCCCACCGCTACGATGCCGATGGCAACTGTACGGTGGAGGGCTGCTCGAAGGCCAAGGTGACGGTGGCAGACGACCAGGTGACGGCCGACATCCAGAACAGCGACCTTGAAAAGGAGATCGCCTTTAAGGATGCCGCCCTCTCGCTTGACGAGAGCACCCGTGAGCAGCTTGGCGATGCCGATGTGACGATGCGCGCCGAGACCCTGACCGATGCGGACGCCATTGCCGATATGAAGAATGACCTGAGCGAGGAGCATAAGGCTCTTCTCGAGGGCAAGAACATCTACAACTTTGAAATGACGGTGGGGGATGAGCCCATCACCGAGTTTGATGGCTTTATCACCATCAAGATCCCCTACGAGCTGAACGGTGAGGACCCCGATGATATCGTGGTCTGGTACCTTGCCGTGGTGCGCGATGAGGAGGGCAACCCCATCCCTGACGGCAACGGCGGCTACCTGCACGAGCTTGAGCCGGTGGAGGCCGACTACATTGTGATCGAGGGTAAGGGCTACGCGGTATTTGAGACCGAGCACTTCTCCTACTACACCGTTACGAGAATGACGCCTGCCGAGCGCTGCGCCAAGTTCGACAGCCACGCGACCGGCGAGCTTGTGGTGGTGCTGACCTACCCCGCGACCTGCGAGGCGGACGGCTACACCCTCCACTCCTGCCTGCGCTGCGGCGAAAAGTGGACGACCGATGTTGTAAGCGCCCTTGGCCACAGCTTCTCCTGCACCGATGAGGTGGCGGGGGACTGCACCACCGACCATACAAGGACCTTTACCTGCGGCAATTGCCATATTTCTTACATTGAAAGAGAAGAGGCCCCCGGCCATGAGTGGGAGAAGACTGCCCAGACGGCGGCCTCCTGCACGGTGGCGGGCAGCGAGCACTATGAGTGCACACGCTGCGAGGACTTCTATGATGTGGTGCTGCCGATCCTTCCGCATGACTATGAGGACCGCGTGACCGAGGCGACCTGTACCGAGGCCGGCTTTACCGAAAGGACCTGCCTTGCCTGCGGCCACTCGATCACGGCTGCCTACCACGCCCCGCTCGGCCACCTGGATGAGGTGCGCGTGACCGAGCCCACCTGCTTCTCGGGCGGCTATACCGAGCATTACTGTGAGCGCTGCATGAGCGTTTATAAGGTGGACGGCCGCACCGATCCTGTGGGCCACGAGTGGGACCGCGAGGAGCCCGACTGCGAAAACGACAAGCTCTGCCGCCATTGCCATAAGCGTGACGAGAATGCTGCCGGCGGCGGCAAGGCCCACGGCCACGATTTTGAGGGCAGCACCTGCAAGAAGTGCCAGAATGAGTGCGAGCACGAAAATCTCAAGTCCCTGCCCGACCAGAATCCGACCTGTAGCGAGGTGGGCTATAAGCGTTACCTCTGCCGCGACTGTAAGAACCAGCTGCTTGGTGAGGTGATCCCCACGACCGAGCACAGGAACGAAACGGTCGGTGAGCGTGCGGCTACCTGCACCACTCCTGCCTGCGTGATCGAAAAGTGCAAGGTCTGTAAGACCGAGACCGTGACCACGGTCGGCAAGCCCATCGACCACTCCTTTGTGGCGGGCATTTGCCGCTACTGCGGTAAGAGCGATACCCTCTTCTATAACAACCTGGTCCACTCGCTCTTTACGGGAAAGGGCGGCGCCTTCTACATCAAGGACTTGACCGTCATTGCCGAGGAGACCGATTTGAACGGCATCTTCAAGGAGGTGGGCGGTCTTACCACCGTCAACCTGAACGAGCTCTTCCTGTGCCTTGACGAGAATGGCAACATTGACGGTGCCGCCATCGCCTCGATCGTGATCGAGAACGGCCCGAGGACCGGCATTGTCCACCTGGATTTCAAGGCGCTGATCGAGGACGGCTCGGTCTATCTTGAGGCCACCTCGGATTTCCTTGATATGAACCTCAGCGGCCGCTATACGCTGGAGGTATTCTTCGAGATGCTCTTTGGCGAGATCGGCATCACCGAGGAGGCGCTCCGCGAGATCTTCTCGATCCTTGATGAGGAGGTCCTGCCGCTTGTTGACCTGCTCGTTTCGGCGAATGACGAGGAGATCAACGTGACCATCGAGTCGCTCCTTGATATGCTCTTTACGCGCACCGCCAAGGAAAGCGGCGAATGCGTCTTTGTCCTTGATTTCGATAAGCTCTGCGCCCTGAACGAGAACCTTGCCACCTTGCCGCTTGCCGAGGTGATCGACCTTTACTTTGGCGAGGGCAGCTACCGGAACCTTTCCGACTTTATCCTTGAGCTGCTTTCGATGAAGCTTTCCGAGCTCCCCGGCTATATTGCCGAGCTTGGGATTGACAACGAGACCCTCTATACCGCCATTGACAATATCCTTCTGCGCCTCATGGGCCAGGAGGGCGATATCGAGAGCTTCTTTGCCTCGGCGGATGCCGATATCGAGATCGGCCTTCTCATCTTCGGTGAGGAGGGGTACCTCGATATGGTGATGGATGCCCTTGCGCTTCTTGAGGAGACCTCGCTTTACGAGCTGATTGCATCCGAGGCTGCCGAGAGCCTCGAGGGAGAATTCAAGAGCATTCTTGATACCTTTGCCGATAAGCTCACCTTCTCCTTTACGACTGCCGAAAACGGCAAGTACCTCGGCTTTGATGTGTCGCTCCTTCCGATCGTGGTCAGCGAGCGCTCTTGGGGCCGCGAGTCGTTCGGCGGTTCGATCTCCTTCGTTGCGGACGGTGTGATCGATGTCACCTGGGCGGACGTGGTGGATCGGATCCTTGCGATCGAAAACGAGATCCCCGAGAGCGAGCGCAGTGAGGACGAGGAACGCGCCTATACCGAGATGGAAGAGGGCTATATGGAATACGGCGGAAGAGTCTATTCCTATACCGGCTTTAGGACCTATGTCGAAAAACGGGTCTATGATGACGAGCTTTTGGGCTTCCTGGCGTATAAAAACTGCGGTGACTGGGTGCAGATCGACCTGAACGAAACCTACACCTATACCGAGTTTACCTATTCGCTGCGCGCGCTTACCGACGAGAGCGGGAACCCGGTGATCTTCCTCCTTTGCAACAGCGATGCAAGCGTTGTGATCGAGCTTATGATGGACGGTGAGACGAGCGAGCTCTACTTTATAAACGAGGACGGCGAGCGTGTTGTGATCGACCTCTCGTTTATGAACGGCTCGGGCGAGGAGAACGAAAAGCCCCCGATGGGCGGTGATGAGGAGATGCCCCCGGTTACTACCACCGTGCCCCCGATGACCACTGCGCCCACAGCTCCTATGCTGCCCCCCACCCAGAACGGGGTTCAGGGGGAGAAGATCCTCGTTTCGGCTACCGGCAGCTACTATCCCGCATACAGCGCTTTCTTCTACGGCGCGCCCATTTCAAATGAGCTGGCCACCCACCTCTTCGGTGAGAGCACCTCAAAATACAGCTATAGAAGCGTGGATGCCAACACCTTCTATCTCAACCTTTTGACCGGCGAGCTTTCCCACCGCTCGATGCACAAGTACGAGCTGGTGGAGGAGCGGATCCCCACAAGCTGTGCCGAGCTGTACTACGCCCGCTACAAGTGCGTGCACTGCGGCGATACGTACGAGCAGGAATACAGCCGCATCTCACACCGCTACGAGGTCGATTACGCGCAGTCGGAGCCTCCGGTCTGTGGGGAATGGTGCACCGTTGTGAAGGTCTGTACCGAGTGCGGAGCGCTCTCGCGTACAGAAAGCCATTTCAGCCACGATTACGAATCCACCCACCGTCTGCATGAGGGCGCCTCCTCCTGCTATGAGGGGGTTGATGAGATCTGGCGCTGCATCTGGTGCGGTGACTCGTATATCGGCACGGAAAACTACGCCTTTGGCCATGTGTACGAGTATTGCTACACGCTGGAGGGGGATACCCTCTATCGCCGGTATGCCTGCGCCGTATGCGGCGAGGCAGATGAGGAAAAGAGCGAATACTGCAGCGTCTTGGCTACCGATACCGCCGTGCGCTTAGAGAACAATGGCGGTATGCTGGCAGTGACCCCGACCAAGGATGGTGTCTATGAGCTGTATTCTCTCTCGTCCGGCTATTCGGAAGCCCGGTTTGCGGATGTGTATGATTATAGAAACCATATCATTTATATCGATGGCAATATTGGCATTGGCTTTTATACGAAAGGCAATATCGGCATTGGCTCCAATTTCGGCTACCTTGTCAATCTGAAGGCCGGCGTGACCTATTATCTTACACTTAGTGTTGGACAGGATGCCGAGGTGGTGATCAAGCCGCACGATGCAAGCAAGGATAAAAAGATCGCGCTTTCGGAATACGGCTGTACCTGCGGCGGTATGCTGGAGGAGCTTTACGCCTTTGGCGGAATCGCTTTCCGTGCGGATTCCCACAGCTATGAGTGCGGTCTTACCGTCTATTACGGTGAAAGCACGATCAGCTCCTGCAAGGGCACATACACCTCCTATGCCAATTTCTATCTCGGTGACCAGGCGGTGGGTGAATACCGTACCGAGCCCTATACCATCTATGATGAGCCGCGGCATAGCGCGGTTTGGGAAGATTACGATGGTAACACAAGGAGCACGGTGACGCTGGAGGACGGCCGCGAGATCATTGCACGGACCGAAGCCTACACCCTCTACTGCCGGGGTTGCGGTGATACGGTTGGCCGCAGAGAGCATAGCGAGTATTTTGAAGACGAAACGCTTGCAAGCTATCTTGGCGACCGGACCCTTACCTACAAGATGACGGCTGACGGAGAAGCGTATCTTGCCAAGGAAACAAGACGTGAATATCGCGGCTATGAGGCCTATAACTGGGTCTATACCGCCGAATACGCAGAGGACGGCGTGACCGTTCTCTTCTGGGAGCGCTACGACTACACCTATTCCGGCTGCTCGGTTACAGAAACCTATACGAACAGCCGCGGGGAAGAGCGCGTGAGCACCGAGTATCGCCATACGACCGGTACGAAGGAGGTCGTGGAGGAGGGGAGCACGGTCACCGCGACCGATGCTGCGGGCAATCCCATCACGGTGGTGACCGAGGTGTATGAGGAATACTGCACCTCCTGCCTCTCTGTATTCAAGAGAGAGAAGCGTGTGACGACCTATAACGAAAAGGGTGAAACGGTCCGCACGGTCCAAACCACCCTCCTCCCGTATGCCGAGAGCGCGACGGTTACCGGCTTCCGCCCGGTGTATGAGAGGGTCGAGGAATACCGCATCTTCTACCGCCCGAACGGTGAGCAGCTGTCGTGCAAGACGCTGCAGAGGGAAACCTATTATGCCGAGGACGGCTCGGTTAAGAGCTTTACGCAGCATGAATACCGGTATGAGGACGGCTCTCCCTGCTCCTGGCTTGAGGTCTATACCGACAGCACGGGCGGGGAATGGAGCGAGCCCCGGACCTCTCATAATACCGTCAGCACCTTCCGCCTGGCAGAGGGGGCGCACTCCTGCTATGACGGCCTTGAGTTTGGCTCCTACTGCATGGACTGCGGCCGGCTTGAATGGGACGGCAAGGATGGGGATATCTACAGACCCGGCTACCATCCCGAGGCCTACCACCTGACCGTGTGCTATGATGCCTCCTCCATCGGCTCTGCCTGCGGCGGCAGGCTTGTGCTCACGAGCTGCGCCTGCGGGCAGCAAAGACAGCTCCGGGATGAGCTCGGCTGCGACCTTGATTACCACTATGACTACACGTGGGACGATGGAAACGGCAAATACGAATACTACAGCTATACCTACGGCTGCGCGGTCACCGATACGGCCGAGGGGCGCAACCCCTGCGGCTTTGCCTATTCGTATGAAACCTGGTACGAGATCGATGCCGAGTGCCGCAAGACCTATCACCGCCGCTACGTGCTGAACCTCTCGTCCGAAAGCCCGATCGTGATCGAATGGTCCTATTCAAACGGTGAATATGCCCACTCCGAGAACGAGGAGCGGAACAGGGTAAATACCATGGCTACCGAAGACGGCCTTGAGATCTATACCGAGGAATATGACCTTGTGTGCACGCACTGCGGCTTTGTTACCGAGCACCGCAAGCACGTGTACCGTGTGGATCCCACCCTCGGCGCTGCCGTGAAGGAAACGAGCGTGACGACCTATTACGAAAAGGGGTATGAGGGTGCAAGACAGGTGCACACGCGTGAATATACCTCCTACCTGACGCAGAACGGCTGGATGGGGCAGATGACGCTTGATGAGTATGTGTACTTCGATCGGAGCGGCGCCTTCTCCTCTGCCGACAGGTGGGTGTATGACTATGCCCGCATTACCTCGCATGACGGCCTTGATAGCCGTGTGGTGAAAACGCTTGAAAAGAACTGCCGGTTTGATAGCCTTGAATCCTACAATGCCGAGGCACCCTCCCATTGGTTCATGACCGAATGGGACTACACCTGCGCCTGCCGTGCAAGGATCACCGAAACGGATAGCGATGGGTATAGGAATGTGTATGACGGCAGCGAGAACCACTGGTCCTTTACGCCCGAATACTGGCAGACCGAGCCCACCTGTACCCAGCCCGGCGTTGCCGCCCGGGATTGCCGCTGGTGTGATGAGGTGAGCACGTGGGACTATAGCGCCTATGGCCACAGCTATCATTACGATGGAGAGGAGTGCATCTACCGCTGCTCGCGCTGTGCCCTTGAAAACTTTGTCGGGCAGGATGGGGACATCGTGCTTGAGGATCTGACCTGGAAGCTTGGCGCGGGTGAATACTATGTGCTTGGCTATTACGACAAGGGCTATGACCGCTTTGATGTAAAGGTCTCTTTGATCCTGAACCCGAAGACCGAGCAGGAGGAGGCCCTCTTGCTGAATGACTTTATCCACATTGACCGCCGCACCTCGCTCCTTTACGTCAGCATTGCGGATGTAAAGGCGGCCATCGCCACCCTCTCGGCCATGTTTGGTGAGGAGTTCAGCATCTGCCGGAACATGGTGCGCATTGAGTTTGTGTCCCTCTCCACCGGCACCTCCAACGATTACGGCATCACGCTTGATCCGCACATCCTCTCCTACACGGCCGATGCGGCCGAGGAGGGCGCGGGGGCTGCCTTCCACAGCGCCACCTGCACCGAGTGCGGCGAGCGCGTCAAGAGCGGCGAGACCTGCGATTTCGTGCTTTCGGGCAGAGATAGCTACGTAGAAGACGGGACCGTCTATGAGGTGGAAACGTACGCTTGCCGCCACTGCGAAAACGGCAAGACCGTCACCACCTGGCGCGAGCTTTCGGATGCCGACAGCTGCCTCTATGCCTACCGGATGCGGACCGAGTGGACGAACGGCGTGGTAACGACCGAAACCCTCTACACCGCAACCGAGCACACCTATGCCTATTCGTCCAACGGCTTTGCCGAGGGGGATGAGGTTCCCACCCACGCCTGGCGCTGCACGGCCTGCGGTGCAACCGAGAGCCTGGATAACTGCTACAATCAGAATTACTGGACCGAATACCGCTACACCGAGGGCGGTGTAGAAAAGGCGGCTCGCTACCAGTACTGTGCCTGCGGCTTTACCTTTAAGACGATCACCTATAAGACGGCCACCGAGAACGGCTGCGAGCATGCGTATCACACCGAGTATTACTGGGGCTTTGACAAGGCAAGCGGGAGCTATGGCTCCTCGCTTGCCCTCACCCCTTACACGGAGCTCGACCACGAATACGGTGAATACGTGCATATCGATGGGGACGGCACCGCGCTGCCGCTGACGCATATGCGCACCTGCACCGCCTGCGGTGGGGTAGAGATTACGGATTGCAGCATGTACTGGGACTGGGACCGGGATCTCTATTTTAAGGACGGCATTGCTTATACGGTGGAAGTAGCCACCTGCAGCTACTGCGAGTTCTCGTATAGCAGCTTTAGCGGTGCCGATGTACCCCTCGGGGATAGCTGCATGGACGGATATAAGTTCACGCACTATCAAATGTACAAGAACGCTTCGGGAGAAGAGGTGCTTCTTGTTGAGGAAATTGTGGGAGAATACGGGTACCATGTCCCCCTGTACAGCTATGCGGCAGGGGAGAACGGCACGGTTGTGCGTACCGGCATTTGTGCCTGTGAGGCCCACGGCCCGTACGAAACCGGGCTTACCGTGAACAGCCCCTACACCCTTGTGCCCGTGACGGTGGGCACAACACAGTATTTCGTTTTCTCCTTCACGCCTACGGCCTCGGGTGCGTATGAATTCTATTCGAACGATTACGGCATTTACGGTGCCGTTTTGGATGCCGATGGCAACATCCTTGCAAAGAACAACAATCTTTCCGAGTATGAACATGACGGCTACGGCGATTCCCACGGCATCGTGGTGTCGCTGGAGGCAGGGCAGACCTATTACCTTGTGGCCGCCTATGACGGTGAGCGTCCCTTCGTTCCCTGGTATTATGATGGCGGGGGATACACCGTGTACTGCGGAGGATTTTCGCTCTACTTTGACCACCAGTAAGCAAGAGGCTTACGAAAAGCAAAAAAGGAGATGCACAGCCGTGCATCTCCTTTTTCTTTGCCATGGTGCGTAGCGCGGGAAACGCGAAAAGAGCAAGGGGAACCGGCTGGGGTGCGGGCACGGGGCGGAAGAGCGGGCGCATCATTTTTTTGCAAAAGGTTGACATTTTTTCTTCTATATGATAATATAGTACTAACTTTATCACACTAAAGCAAAAGAGTAAAAGAGGATTTACTATGACAGCAACCACGCAAATCATTATTGCGATGGCCGTTTATATGGCGGCGGTGATCGCGATCGGCCTTGTGCTTGCAAAGCGGGCCAACAAGAGCTCTGAAAACTATTTCCTTGGCGGGCGCTCGCTCGGCCCTTGGGTGTCGGCCATGAGTGCCGAGGCCTCGGATATGAGCGGCTGGCTTTTGATGGGCTTGCCCGGCGTTGCCTATTGGTGCGGCCTTGCAGACGCCTTTTGGACGGCGCTCGGTCTTGCCGTTGGCACCTATCTTAACTGGCTGATCGTATCAAAGCGCCTCCGCCGTTACAGCGTGAGAGCCAACAATGCGATCACCCTGCCTGACTTTTTCTCGAACCGCTTCAGGGAAAAGAAAAAGGTGATCATGACGCTTGCGGCCGTCTTTATCCTGATCTTCTTCACGGTGTACGCGGCCAGCTGCTTTGTCACCTGCGGCAAGCTGTTTGCCACGCTCTTTAATCTGCCGTACGTTCCCATGATGCTGCTTGGCGCGGTGTTCGTTCTCATCTACACCATCCTTGGCGGCTTCCTTGCCGAGAGCGCCTCTGACTTTATGCAGGCGATCGTGATGATCGTGGCCCTTACGCTGGTCGTGATCGTGGGGGTCGTGCATGCGGGCGGCTTCGGCGCTGTTATCGACAACGCACAGAGCATCCCCGGCTTCCTTGAATTTTTTGGCATGGCAAGCCCCGAGCTGGACGAGGCAGGCAAGCAGGTCATCTCGGGCGGCGCGCCCTTGTTCGGTGCACCCCGGGATTACGGCTTCCTCTCGGTCGTTTCTATGATGGCGTGGGGCCTTGGCTACTTCGGCATGCCCCAGGTGCTCCTCCGCTTTATGGCGATCCGTGATGAGAGACAGCTTAAGACCTCGAGAAGAATTGCGATGGTCTGGGTGCTCATCTCGCTTAGCGTTGCCGTCTTTATCGGTATTATGGGCCGCAACAATTTCCCCACCACGCACCTGACGGCCTCGGATGCCGAGAGCATCTTTATCACCCTTTCCACCTCCTATCTGCCCCCGATCATTGCGGGCTTTGTGATGGCGGGCATCCTTGCCGCCACCATCAGCTCGTCTGACTCGTATCTTCTGATCGCGGCCTCGGCTGTGGCCAAGAACATCTATCAGGGCATCTTCAAGAAGAACGCCACCGATAAGCAGGTCATGACCGCCTCGCGCATCACGCTCCTTGTGATCGCCGTGGTTGCGGCCCTTTTGGCACTCGATGAAAACAGCGTGATCTTCCAGATCGTTTCCTTCGCGTGGGCGGGCTTCGGTGCCACCTTCGGCCCGATCCTCATTCTCTCGCTCTTCTGGAAGAGAACGACAAGGGCGGGCGCCATCGCGGGTATGGCCAGCGGCGCCGGCATGGTCTTCCTTTGGAAGCTTGTCTTAAAGCCGATCGGCGGCGTGTTCGGGATCTACGAGCTGCTCCCCGCCTTTATCGTGTCGCTTATCGTGATCGTGGTGGTTTCGCTTACCACTGCGCTCCCCTCGAAGGAGATCGAGGAGGATTTCGAGGCGGTCCGTACCGGCAACGTCCCCGAGCCCCTTGCACAGGCTGAACAGTAAAAAAGAAAGCCCCTTGAAGCAAGCGCCTTCAAGGGGCTTTCTGATAGGGAAGGGGCATGGTTGAATACAATGATGCATCGCCTTGCGGCGATATGATGCTTTTCGCCTCGCTCAAAATGATGTTGCTCGTTTCACTCGCAATGATGCAATGTTTGTCATAAAATGTGGCGAAGCCACACATCATTAGCGTCAGCGTCATCATTGGCGTAGCCAACATCATTTGCGTGACAGGCAAACATCATTCAAAAAACGCACCTTTGTCACAAGACAAAAGTGCGTTTTTTGTTGTGAAAGGGCTATAAAAAAGATATTTTTGCCGTTTTGCTTACGGGGGTTGAATTTTCGTACCAAATCACGGCAACGCCGTGGATGGAATCCGTAACTTGTTACGGTATGGAATCAATGCGAAGCATTGTATGGAAGCAAGCCGCAGGGAAATGCCCCTTCGGAGATTGGATGCGCCTTCGGCAATTCCATACACGCTAAAGCGTGATGCCATACCAAGCCTGCGGCTTGGATGCAACCAAAACGAAAGAAAAAGCAGTCCCTTGGGACTGCCTTTCGTTTTGGTTGCGGGGGTGGGATTTGAACCGCACGACCTCCGGGTTATGAGCCCGACGAGCTACCAGGCTGCTCTACCCCGCGATATGGTGCCGGAAGCCGGGATCGAACCGGTACGAGATTGCTCTCACGGGATTTTAAGTCCCGGGCGTCTGCCAATTCCGCCATTCCGGCATGTTCTCCGTCTTCGTTGCTTTCTTATTATAGCACCCCATGGCGCCTTTGTCAACCCTTTTGGGAAAATTTCCGATGCACGGCGGCTTCCTCTATTATTCTATTGACTTTTGCCCTCTTTTATGCTACAATGATGGCAGTTTTTGAGAAACCGCGCTCTTTAGGGGCGGCAAGAGAAAACAAAAGAGGAAATGTTGAGCCTTTCGGCTTTGCATATATGCAGGCTTATCGAAGCGGTCATAACGAGGCGGTCTTGAAAATTTGCAGTCACGAGTTTCTGCAAAGTGCCAAAAAGCCTTGACACGCCTGATGTTTTCGCCCTTCCGAGAGTGCAGAAAATTATTCCTTCTAAAACTTTTTCTAAAAAATTCGCAAATCTAAAAACTTAATAGTCTTACACGGAGGGTTATCGAAGTGGTCATAACGAGGCGGTCTTGAAAACCGTTTGCCGGCAACGGCGCGTGAGTTCGAATCTCACACCCTCCGCCAAAAAACACCATTGGCCCAAAACTTTATTAGTTTGGTTCAATGGTGTTTTTATATATAGCCGAATTATCAATCATTTTGACTTATTAATTTTTTGTATAGAATCTTAGTTTCCTCTGTAGGAGCATGTTCTCTTTTGTTTTTTTCTACTATAGCTTTGTTAAGCTGATCAAATGTTACAAAATTCTGTTTTTTAGAGATTGTCTTTCCTACTCGAGAAGCTATTTCTTTAGCATGGACTGTTCCAATTTCCCCAGTAGTTGTTTGACCTTCAGTTCGTGCTATAACGATTCTGGACGCAGCAATCATATCGTCCAATGAAGCAGCAATCAAGGCATCGGGAACATATTGAACTCTTCCAACAGATTTGCGCAAAGCATTATATTGAGCTCGCCGTTTTACAGCTGTCCTACTCATGCGCCTTTTTTTCTTTATGCTCGAATAATTGTTCATACTTATTTACCTGCTTTCTTGTCTACGGCACTAACGAATTCAGAAAACAACTGTTTAAAGTTTATTAATTCATATTCGCCTGCACACAAATCTACTATCTTATATTCTACAGAAGCATCACTTGCTTTATGCGGTGTTTCGACCTCAATACAACGTTTGCTCCCCACCTTTCTCACATCAATTATGTAAAGCACTGGGAAGAAAGCGTCATATCTTGCTAAATTAACCAATTGACATATTTCCTCATACTGTTCTTTATCGATAATGCCCGCATCAAGTTTTGCTTGTGCACCACGCAAAACACCTGCCTTATTATCATTAATTTCTTTGGTATGTCGATCTCCAGAAAGAAGTTGCTCTAAGTATCTTTTACAAATTGATTGAGGATTTGATGTTACAGGTTGAGACTTGTCATGAAAATGAGTAGTGCACCAAACATAGTGTACATTTCCATAATAATGTTGATCGATCAAATATGAAAATTCAGTTCCAATGGAAAACAGGAAAGGGGTATTTTTAATATTAATTGCCATTACTAGTATATTCCTCGTCTTTTTACAGTGTCACACCTTACTCCTTAATAATTATAACACAAACCTGTAATATTTTCAAGAGAGTGAGCGATAATAAAACAAGAAAATTCAAAATTCGACATTATTAATAAACTCTTGTATTACGATTTTATGCCACTCCGTTTTCTGCGTATTCTTAAACGCCTTGTCGGTGGCGAGATAGTTGATTATGCTGTTTTTGGAGATGTAGTATTTACCCATTATATTCACGGCGTATATGTATTTTCTCTGCGCGTACCGAAGGATTGTTTTTCTGCTGTAGCCCGTGAGGTCTACAACCTCGTCCACGGTGAGTGAGTCGGGGACGGCAGAAAGAAGATCCTCGAGCATCTCTTTGAACCGCGTTCGCTCCTTACCACGGAGCTTATAATTTGTATCATCAAAATAACCCCCACAGTCCGAGTCCGGCGACTCGGTTCTGCGAGGGTTATTTGTCTTTTTGGCGTTGAAGATACCAACGGGTATCTCGCTCCGCTTCTCATGTTCGCTCTTTGCTATGTAGGCGAGAACATCCTCCTTTCTAATCGTGTATTTGTGCGTAGGCGTATTGCGGATCTCGCACGGAATGATGCTGTTTTGCAGCATCCACGCAGCCTTGCGTTTACTGATATGGAGCATCTTGTAAAGCTGCTCCAAGGAGATGATCTCGCCCTTCATGGTTAATCCTCGCTTTCGGTATTGATACTTAACACACTTTCAATGGCTCTGCCGACTTCACACTTGGCATTGGCATCTAGATGTGAATAAATGTCTGCCGTGGTGCTCATGTTGCTGTGGCCGAGCCACACTTGAATGATCTTCATATTGATATTCTTCGCCACCAAGAGCGATGCGCAGGTGTGGCGTATTTTCGCACAAAACTTCCGCATATCTTTCCAACTGCAACTGCATTCCTTTAAGCATACTTGGCGTTGCTTCCGAATATTCTCCTGCCGATAGTCCTGAACCATCCGCGTAACGAGAAGCATTTTTGATTCCGTCATCAAAATTTATAACGGAACAATAAGAGTGATATATTCTTGAAACACATTGAAATCTATCATCTTCTCCGCAAGGTAGCATAGTTTCAATCAGTTCTATATCACTTATTATGTTCAAAATCTCGGCAGATTTGGGTATTTCAAAGAGTTTACTATTTAATGCTGCTATCATGGTATCCACATCTGCCTGCATTTCTGCGATACTGCGCGATGTTCCATACATTTTAGCATGCAGAGATGATAACTGAAATGGAATATAGTCATTGCCGAGAAATGCACGTAATTCCTTATCCAAATTACAAACAGTTGTTACTGTAGGATTTTCCCTAAGCCCATTTGCTTTCCCAAGATATAATTGAAGTTGTTTTACATATTGTAGTGTCATATTTTCACTCCGTCAGTTTGATCGTAGATAGATAAATGTATTTTGTTTCTCCGTTGGTTGCGTATTGATTTAAGAATTGCGCAACGCCAAATACTCCAAAAATTGTTCTGTTAATATTTCGGGCGGAAGCATTTTTACAGTTGTAACTGTATCAATGAAGATGATGTGCTGTTCTTCAAGTTCATCCTTGTAGGTAATGCTACCATCCGGATTGATCGTAATGAGATCTTCGTCGAACATTTTGTGATGGTTCTCGCACAACCACAAACCGTTTTCTGCTGCCGTTGCATGCTTTATTCTATCTTCATCCGTGAGCGAGGGCGCTTTCTTGATTTGGGATACCGGCCATATGTGAGCCCCTTGGATCAATTCGGGAATTTCGCAATTGCACAACGCGCAATGTTTTCTTCCCAAATGTGAAAGTAAGTTGTATATATAGCGAGGGGAGCGCAAACTGTTGTTTTGCGCAAACGCACGCTTTTCCAATTGCATATCAGTGGAAATAACAGTTATATTACCCATTTTGCTCAAAACATCCAATGACGGTTGAGGCAAATTCTTTAAATCTCCTTCAACCATTTCATATATAGTCGCATGTTGGTTTGATTGCAACAAGATGGATATGGCATAACAGATCATACTTGTTTCGTATTTGTTTGCACCATAGGTTTTTCCGTAGATATCAAACTGTCTGGCTTTACTTTTCGTAATATAAGTTGCATTGTTGCTTTGATTACGAGTAGTGTTTGCTTTGCGAGAGTGGATTATATCTTCAATTGAAGAAAAAGGAGCAATCTGTTGTCCCAACATTTCTTGATCATTCAAATATATAAAACCGGCAGTTTTCATCAAGCGATACATAAACAACTGATAATTTGTCCCTGCACCAACATTACACAGGAAGTAATAATACAATTTCTTCTTGGGATATTCGTTTAAGTAAAACATATTGAAGGCAGTTGGAACGCTTTGGACGCTTGAATTGCGTCCACCTATCTCTTTTTCAGAAAAGCTTATGTATGACACTTCATCTTGATATTGTAAAATAGCCAATCTGCCCTTGTTATAAGTTCCGGGCAAAAATTCATCAGAATACTCATTCTCAAGAAATTCATATGTGAAATCGGATGTTCCTGTAATCTTCAAACACACATCGGACATAACATCTTCTGTTATCACATCTTTGAAATACTTTCCTGTTTGCTTGGATTTTTGTAAATTCGCTTTAATTATGAAATGTGGCTTATCTCTATACATCATAATTGATCACCAAAACTTCCTTTCTTCTGCTTCCAGATATTCCAATAATATCTCCCAACTCTATGAGTGTATAGTTGTTATCGTTTACCCATGAAAGCAAGTTATTGTTTGTTTTACCCTTATGCTCTTTCACATAAGATAACATAAACGGGATTCCTCGTTGGTTTAATCTGTTTGCAAATTCGAACAACTCGGATTCTAATGCTTCATTCCAACCATTAAATCCTCGTTTTCCATCGTTGTAAGATCCTGTTGTCAATTGGTATGGAGGATCCATATAAACAAACGAATTTTCATCAATTCTTTGTTCAAGTTCAAGATAGGACTCGCTGAAGAATAGGCACTCCTTTTCTTTTATCACTCTTGAAAAACTAATCATTTTTTCAAGAACCTTATCATTGAACCACCGTATTCCGACAGGATTGTTGAAATCGTGGTTTCCATTGAATCTTATCTGCTGCTGATACCCATATAGAAGCATTGTAAACAAGATTCTTGGATCACGCTTGCTATGAGGCAGATTATTGTAGTGATTCCTGATAGCGTAATAACTTTCTTCGTTACCTTTTTGAAGATTAAATGTAGTGATTGTTTTTCTCACGAAAGATACATATTCGTAAGTATCATATCTTGCGAATGATCTAACCAATTCTGATACAAAGCAGTTTATATCGTTATAAACAATTGCATCTGTCGGCATGTTAATTCCAACATTAAATCCTCCACCGAAAATATCAAAAAATACTGTGCTATTGCCATTGTAATATTTTTTAATGTACTCAACAACTTTCGCCTTGCTGCCAATATAATTTAATGGTGATTCAATAATGACTTCTTCAACAGGCTTTTTTTCAACAAAAAACAGATATTCAAAATGAGCATTTTCGTTGCACGATTTCCAATTTTGATACTTCTTGTAGGGGATTTTTCTACAGACATATGTTTCCGCTTTGCCATATCGTTTCAAGGTAGCTTCAATGTATTCTTTTGACATGAAACCATCGTTGTTGTAACTAAAAACGATATATCTTGCTTTTGTTTCTGCAATAATCTTGTCGAACAATATATGTGCTTTGATGTCTTTTGACCAATCCGAACGCATCGGTGTTGTCGGACGCGACCCTGTTATTGCGCTAACTGTTGGATTGTCATTTAATATCAATGTTTCTAACAAATGATATTGCGTTCCGTATTGATTCTGTGTGTAAGGTGGATCGAGATATAGAATATCACACTCCACATCAGAGATGATATTTTCAATCTTATCTGAATATTCAACCAAGGCGGTAGGAATATCTCGTGTATAATCTACTTTGGTAAATATGATTGGTTTCAATGCTCTTGAATCCCATTTCTTCAAAAAAGCGCCGTACACACCTGCCGTATTTGAAACGCCAGATACCGATTCTATTAAGCATGCCAACAAATATGCATATTCATTATCGTTGATTAAATTGTTGTTTTTCCACTCTTCAATTTGCCAACGGAAATAATCGATTCTTCCGGCATTTTCGGTTGTGAAATACATTCTTTCCGTTTCGCTTGGAGAGTAATTTCTATATATAAATCCGTGCAAAGTGGTTGGTGTAGCATTCAGAAATTCAAACGGATCGAAGCCGAGATCTGTAAAATTACAAGTAGGAGCGACAATGCGTCCTTTTGTATAAACCACCGACCATGTTAAATTATCATTAATTGCGATGTCAAAATATTTTTTGAAATAGTCTGCTACAGAGCCCGAACCGCAAAAAGCATCAAAGAATGTTAATCTTTGGTTCAGTAATCCTTTATCTCTTAACAGTTCTTCT
>JAZNDG010000080.1:0-55324 GCA_045587985.1 Eubacteriales bacterium
CCACCGTTTATAAGCTTCCCTGCGTTGTGGCGGTCAACCGCTTCCCGACCGATACCGATGCCGAGATCGCGCTGGTCATTGAAAAGTGCCGCGCCCTCGGTGTGAACGTGGTGCTCTCCACCGTCTGGGCCGATGGCGGCCGCGGCGGCGAGGAGCTGGCCCGTGAGGTGGTCCGCCTTTGCGAGGAGAAGAACGATTTCTCCTTCAGCTATGAGCTTGACGGCACGATCGAGGAGAAGATCGAGGCGGTTGCCAAGCGTGTTTACCGCGCAGACGGCGTGAACTTTGCTCCCGCCGCCAAGAAGGAGATCGCCACCCTTACCGCCCTTGGCTACGATAAGCTCCCGGTCTGCATGGCCAAGACGCAGTACAGCTTCTCGGACGATCCCGCAAAGCTCGGCGCGCCCGAGGGCTTTACCGTTACCGTCCGCAAGGTCAAGGTGTCGGCAGGTGCCGGCTTCCTCGTTGTCCTCACAGGTGACATTATGACCATGCCCGGTCTTCCGAAGATCCCTGCGGCCGAGAAGATTGATGTAGATAGTACCGGCAAAATTTCCGGCCTCTTCTAATCTCGGCGGGATAAACCTCATAATACTGCGTTGCTCCTCGCGTCTGACTTCGGCGTACGCCTAAGTACGCCGTCAGCCCGCCGCTTGCGGTGCGCCTTGTCTTATGAGGTTTCTCCTCGCCGAGCAACGGCGGTGAAAATCGCGCATAGCTTCGTTGCGCTCCCCGCGGATATGGGCGAAATGCGCGCTCGGCATAGCACTCGCTTCATTTCTTCCTATCCTTGGGGTATCGCGGCGCGAAAACGCGCCACAGGCGCCTTTTCGCTTGCTCACCTCACGGCTGACTTCGGCGTACGCCTAAGTACGCCGTCAGGGCGCGTGTCCCCTTCCGCCTCGTCTTGCGCCGTTTCTCCTCACCGAGTTTCTCGGCGGTACAAATTCCGTAGTGCTTGGTTGCGCCTGCGATACTCGGCTTGACTTTGCAAAATTCCCGGACTATTCCAAAAAACAAATCAAAAAGCACCTGCTCTTGCAGGTGCTTTTGCAGGTCTTTATGAAAAAGCTTTCCTTTCTTCGTTATTTCTCTCCCTTTGAGTGGGGGCTTGCGATCTTTTCCTATGCCGTGATCATTGCGGCGTATTTTCTCGGTGGTGGGGGCGGGCTTCTCTCGCTTCTTTCCTCACTTCTTGGGATCTTGTGTCTTCTTTTCATTGCCAAGGGCAATCCCTTCGGCCACGTGCTCAGCGTGGTGTTTGGCTGTCTTTATGCGATCGTATCCTACACCTACGCCTACTATGGCGAGATGGCGACCTATCTCGGTATGACCGTTCCGATGTCGGTGGCCTCGCTTGTTGTGTGGTTCCGCCATCCCTTTGGTGATGGGCATGCCGAGGTACGGGTAGGGAAGCTCACAAGGCGGGATGCGTTTCTTCTGCCGATCCTTGCCGTCCTTACCACGGTGGGGATGTATGTTCCGCTTTTCTATCTTGGAACGCAAAACCTCGTGATCAGCACGCTCTCGGTGACCACCAGCTTTGTGGCGGTCTATTTCACCATGCGCCGCAGTCCCTTTTATGCGCTCGGCTATGCTGTAAACGATGTCGTCTTAGTCGTCCTTTGGGTGCTGGCATCGCTTGAAAACCCTGCTTATCTTTCGGTGGTGGCCTGCTTTTCCACCTTTCTTATCAACGATCTTTACGGCTTTTTCAACTGGATGCGCCTTGAGAGGGCGCAGGAAAAGAAAGAAAAAAGCGCGGCCTTGTAAAAAGCCCGCGCTTTTCTTTTTTATTTTTCCTCGCCGCTGTCCGTGCGCCCCGCCATATAGCGGCTGAAGCGCCGTGCCCCGAGGAGGACGGTCACCACAAGGAGCGCCACAGCGAGAATAAAGAGCACCCAGTGCCAGGGGGAGGTAAAATGCTCAAAGGGGATAAAGGAAACGCCAAAGACGATGGTGGCAATGCCGATGCCGCGTGCCACGAAAATGGAGGGGAGGAACCAAGCAAGCCTCATACGGGTGGTGCCCGCGATCATCGTAAGGGCTTCATCCGGGAAGAAGGGGAAGAGCATCATAAAGGGGAAGAAGAAGGTGCCCTTGTCGCGCAGAAGGTCAAGCGCCCGCTCGGCATCCCCCTGCCCCACAAGCTTACAGCAGAGCGGATAGCCGCCAAAGCGGCCGAGGGCGTACATCGTGCAGCTGGCGATCAAAACGCTCACAAAGCAAAGGATAAAGGATTTGAAGGGCTCGCCCGGAAAGACCACGGTGGTGGAAAGGATGATCAGCGCCATTGACACCCCGGGGAAGATGCAAAGCAGCATAGAGAGCACGGTCTGTAAAAGAATAAAGAAGATAAAGCCGTACCAGGCCGAGGAGAAGGAGGCAAAGAGGGCGGGGTTAAATTCCATATCTCCGTTTTCATTAAAATACATGATCCCGAAGGCGTTGAGGATGAAATAGGTGATGACCGAAACGGCCGCCACCGCAAGCAGGATAAGAGAAAAAGAAAGAATGGTCTTTTTATTCTTTCTGAAGGCCGATTTACATTTGGAAAAGAATGCGTTCATAAAGGGCTCCTCGGTGTTTTGATCACCTAAAATTATAGCATAAAAGAGGGGGCTTTGCAACCGATAAAGGAAAAAAGCTCTGCTGTAGCAGAGCTTTTTTCTTATTTCTGCGCGCCCTTCAGAAGATCGCGGATCTCCTTTAAAAGATCCTCGGCAGTCGGGTTGTTCTCGCGCTCAAGGGCGGCGGCAGCCTTGTCCTCCTCGGCCTTTCTTGCGGCCTCCTCCTCACGGATGCGCCTCTCCTCGGCATAGTAGGCAGCCACGGCCGCACGGTCGGAAAGGCGGATGCCCTTTGCCTTCATCATCTTGCGGTCGGCACGGGAGGGAATGCCCGCGAGCATCTTCTCGGTAAACTCGCGCCTCTCCTCGCGGAAGCGGTTCACGATCCGCACGATGGTAAAGAGCACAAAGGCCACGATAAAGAAGTTGATCACGGCATTGAGAAAGGCGCCCCAGTCGATATAGATCGAGTTGGCAAGGTCGATCGTGCCGTCCTCAAGGTAGGCGGGCTTGAGCATGGTGTAAATATCGCTGAGCCCCTCCGCACCGAAAATAAGGGCGAGAATGACATTGATCAGGGGCTTTAAGATATTGGTGGAAAGCCCGTTGACGATCGCGGTGAAGGCGCTGCCGACAATAACACCGACAGAAAGATCGATGACGTTGCCGCGGGTAATGAAGGTTTTAAATTCCGAGAAAAAATTTTTCATAGTCACGTTCCTTTTCATCTTGGATGCTTGTCCTTATTATATATAATGGCCGCGTGCTTGTCAACTCTTGCGCCGAAAAAAGCGATATTCTCTTGCCATTTCGGCTTCGGTGTGATACAATAAGGGTAAGAAAAAAGAGAGGATACCAAAATGGGTGCTATCAGAATAGAAAAGGGAGCTTGCCTTATGATCGCGCACCGCGGTCTTTCGGGGGTTGAGCCGGAAAACACCGCCACCGCCTTTGTGGCCGCCGGCAACAGAAGCTACTTCGGCATTGAAACCGATGTGCACATCACGCGTGACGGGCAGTACGTCATCTGCCACGATAATGACCTTAAGAGGGTTGCGGGGGTGGACATCTCGGTGGAGGGCTCAACCCTTGCGGAGCTGCGTGCTGTGCCGCTTTTTGATGTGGCGGGCGGTACACGGACCGATCTTTTCGTGCCGACTCTTGCCGATTATATTACCATCTGCCGCCGTTATGATAAGATTTCGGTGCTTGAGCTGAAGAATGCGATCGCGCCCGAGCATATTGCGGGGATTCTTGATGTGATCCGCACCTACGGCTGGCTTGATAAGACCGTCTTTATCAGCTTTATACCCGACAATCTTGTCGAGCTAAGAAGGCAGGAGCCGGCCGCCGCCGCCCAGTTCCTCCCCTCCGAGAATAAGGAGTGGGTATTCCGCTTTGCCTTAGAGAACCGCCTTGATCTTGACATCTACCATGAGGCTCTTACAAAGGAAATGGTGGATATGGTCCATGCAGCAGGGCTCAAGGTCAACTGTTGGACGGTGGACACGCCCGAGGCAGCAGCACGCGTGCTTGACATGGGGGTGGATTATATCACCACCAATATTTTGGAGTAAGCCTATGGAGGAAAAACGCTATACCGTCACAAGGACCGAGGGGGAGTACGCCTATCTTGTGGAGGATGAGAGCCGAGAAGAGCTCTTTATCGCCCTTGCGCTCCTTCCGCCCGGTACCGATATCGGTACCCGCCTCCTCTCGGAGGGGCTTTCGTTTTCGGTGATCGAATAAGAAAAGGAGATGCGGTTGCATCTCCTTTTCGTTAGTCCTGATAGATGGGGAACTTGGCACACAGCGCCTGCACCTCGTCTGCTACGGTGCTGCGGGCAGCCTCATCACCAAAGGCAACTCTCTCGATGAAGGAGGCGATCTTCTTCATTTCCTCGGTGCCAAAGCCACGGGTGGTAACGGCGGGCGTACCGATACGGACACCGCTCGTGACAAACGGGCTGCGGGGCTCACCCGGCACAGTATTCTTGTTGGCCGTGATGTGCACCTCGTCAAGCCTTGCCTCAAGCTCCTTACCGGTCAGCTCACTGTTGCGCAGGTCAAGCAGCATCAGGTGGTTGTCGGTCCCGCCCGAAACGAGCGAGAAGCCGCGGGCCACCAGCTCGTTTGCAAGAACGGCGGCGTTCTCGCAAACGCGGCGACCGTAGGCCTTGAATTCATCGGTCATCGCTTCGCCGAGCGCCACGGCCTTGGCGGCGATGATGTGCATAAGGGGGCCGCCCTGCGTACCGGGGAAGATGGCCTTGTCAATGGCCTTGGCGTATTCCTCGCGGCAGAGGATCAGACCGCCGCGCGGGCCGCGCAGCGTCTTGTGCGTGGTGGTGGTCACCACATCGGCATACGGCACAGGCGAGGGGTGCACGCCTGCGGCCACAAGCCCTGCGATGTGTGCCATATCGACAAGGAGGTATGCCCCCACCTCATCGGCGATCTCGCGGAACTTTGCAAAATCGATAAGGCGCGGATAGGCAGAGGCGCCGGCCAGGATCATCTTCGGCTTACACTCGAGTGCAAGACGGCGCACCTCCTCATAGTTGATGGTGTGCGTGATACTGTCAACGCCGTAGGGGACGATGTTGAAGTAGGTGCCCGAGATATTGACGGGCGAGCCGTGCGAAAGATGGCCACCCTCCGAAAGATTCATCGAGAGCACCGTGTCACCCGGCTTGAGAAGCGCAAAGAACACCGCAAGGTTAGCGTTCGCGCCGCTATGGGGCTGGACGTTGGCATGCTCGGCACCGAAGAGGGCGCAGGCGCGCTTGCGGGCGATCTCCTCCACCTCGTCTGCATACACGCAGCCGCCGTAATACCGCTTGCCGGGATAACCCTCGGCATACTTATTGGTCCGAATGCCGCCCGCGGCCAGAAGAACGGCCTCGGAAACGATATTCTCGGATGCGATCAGCTCAATGTTGCCCTGCTGACGCGAAAGCTCACGCGCGGTGGCGGCAAACACGTCTGCATCATAGGTGGCGAGTTTTTCGAAAAACATGTCTTGTGCTCCTTAAGATATATTATATTTACAAGATAGTATAACATATTTCGGCATGGCTTGTCAATCACAGAAGGCGAGAAGCTTGTAAATATTTTTCCGTGCCGCGGTGCGTCGCTTTCGTTTTTTTGAATGCAAAGTTCGGTTTACAACAAAACCGCCCTCTTTTCGGAGGGCGGTGTGCTTATTTGAAGATCTTTTTGAAGAATGAGGTCTTTTTTGCGTTATTCTTCTCTCCGCAGCTGGCGGCAAAGGCCGAAAGGAGATCCTTCTGCTGGGCGGTCAGATCCTTTGGCACCTCGACCGTAACGGTGAAAAGAATGTCACCGCGGCGGGAGGAACGCACCTCCTTGACACCCGCGCCGCGCAGGCGGAAGGTCGTGCCGGTCTGGGTGCCCTCGGGGATGGTATAGCGCTCTGTCTTGCCGTTCGGCAGCGGCACGTCAATCTCGGCGCCGAGTGCGGCCTCCGAGAAGGTGATGGGCACCTCGCAAAGCAGGTCGCGCCCCTCGCGCACAAAGAACTCATGCTGCCGTACGCGGATCTCGATGTAGAGATCCCCCGTCATGCCGCCGCGGCGGCCGGCATCCCCCTCGCCCGCAAGGCGCATACGCTCGCCGCTATTGATACCCTCGGGAATGGTGACCGTCTTTTTTCTTGTCACCTTGACGTAGGCGCGGCCGTTGCAGTTCTTGCAGGGGTTCTTGATGGTCTTGCCTCTGCCTCCGCAGGCCGAGCAGGCCCTTTGTGTGCGGATGGCACCGAATGGCGTATTCTGCTGGACGGTCACCTGGCCCGAGCCGCGGCAGGTCTTACAGACCTCCACATCGCTTGCGTTTTCGGCACCCTTGCCGTGACAGACCGAGCATTCCTCGATATGGTTATAGGAAATTTCCTTCTTACAGCCAAAGACGGCCTCCTCAAAGGTGAGGGTCAGGCGTACGAGAATATCGTCACCGTCCTCTGCCGCCGTGCGCGGGTTTGTGCCGCCACCGCCGAAGAAGGAGGAAAAGATATCCCCAAAGCCGCCAAAGTCGCCAAAGCCGCCAAAGCCGCCGAAGCCCCCGGCGCCTCCGCCTGCGGGATCAAAGGCCGCATGACCGAAGCGGTCGTACTGCGAGCGCTTCTCGGCATCCGAGAGAACGGCGTAGGCCTCGTTCACTTCCTTGAAGTGCGCCTCTGCCTCGGCATCCCCCGGGTGCATATCCGGGTGATACTGCTTGGCAAGCTTTCTGTATGCCTTTTTGATCGAGGCATCATCGGCGCTCTTGTCAAGCCCCAGTACCTCGTAATAGTCGCGTTTATCCGCCATAATTGCTCCTTATCGGGGAAGCCCCGAAAACGCCGTACGCGGCCGGGCAGATGCCCGACCGCACGGCCAAGTCTTAGTTGTCGGTTTTGTCCTCAAAATCGGCGTTATAGACACCGTCACCGGGGTCGCCCGCGGCGGCATCCGCACCGCCGGCCTGCTTATACAGCTGCTCGGCAAGCGGATAGAAGGCCTTCTGCAGAGCCTCGGTATCGGCCTTGATCGCCTCGGTATCGTTCGTCTTGACGGTTTCCTTCAGCTTTTCGATGGCGGCAATGACGGGGGCCTTCATGCTCTCGTCCACCTTGTCGCCGATCTCGCCGAGTGTCTTCTCGCACTGGAAGATCATGGTGTCGGCCGTGTTCTTTGCCTCCACCGCCTCACGGAGCTTTTTATCCTCCTCGGCAAATTTCTCGGCATCCTTCACGGCGCGGTCAATGTCCTCCTTCGACATATTGGTGGAGGAGGTGATGGTGATGTGCTGCTCCTTGCCGGTGCCCTTGTCGGTCGCCGTCACGTTCACGATGCCGTTTGCATCGATATCAAAGGTGACCTCGATCTGCGGCACGCCGCGGGGGGCGGCGGGAATGCCGTCAAGCGAGAAGCGGCCGAGGGTGGTGTTGCCGGCGGCCATATCGCGCTCACCCTGCAAAACGTGGATCTCCACCGAGGTCTGACCGTCAGCGGCAGTCGAATAGATCTGGCTCTTCTTGACGGGAATGGTGGTGTTACGGTCGATGATGCGGTTAAAGACACCGCCGAGTGTTTCGATACCGAGCGAGAGGGGCGTGACATCAAGAAGGAGCAGATCCTTCACATCGCCGCCAAGCACACCGCCCTGGATCGCGGCGCCGAGGGCCACGCACTCGTCAGGGTTGATGCCCTTGAAGGGCTCCTTGCCGGTGAAGCGCTTGACAGCCTCCTGCACGGCGGGAATACGGGTGGAGCCGCCCACAAGCAGCACCTTGTCGATCTCGGAGGCCGAAAGGCCGGCATCGGCAAGAGCCTTCTTGGTGGGGATCATGGTGCGCTCCACAAGGTCGGCGGTCAGCTTATCGAACTCGGCGCGCGAAAGGGTAGCCTCAAAGTGGAGAGGGCCTGCGGCGGTTGCCGTGATAAAGGGCAGGTTGATGTTGGCGCTCGCCATACCCGAAAGCTCGATCTTGGCCTTCTCGGCGGCATCCTTCAGGCGCTGCATGACCATCTTATCCTTGCGTAGGTCAACCCCGTTCTCCTTCTGGAATTTGTCGGCCATCCAGTTGATGATGCGCTCATCAAAGTCATCGCCGCCAAGACGGGTATCGCCGTTGGTGGCAAGCACCTCAAACACGCCGTCATCGATCTCAAGCAGCGAAACGTCAAAGGTACCGCCGCCAAGGTCAAAGACCATGATCTTCTGGTTGGCTTCCTTATCCATACCGTAGGCAAGGGCGGCCGCGGTCGGCTCGTTGATGATACGCTTGACCTCAAGCCCGGCGATCTTACCGGCATCCTTGGTGGCCTGGCGCTGTGCATCCGAGAAGTAAGCGGGCACGGTGATGACCGCCTCGGTCACGGTGGTACCGAGGAAGGCCTCGGCATCCGCCTTCAGCTTCTGCAGGACCATCGCCGAGATCTCCTGGGGGGTGTACTTCTTGCCGTCAATGTCCACCTTGTAATCGGTGCCCATCTCGCGCTTGATGCTCATCACGGTGCGGTCGGGGTTCGTGATGGCCTGGCGCTTTGCGATCTGGCCGATCATGCGCTCACCCGTCTTCGAGAAGCCCACGACAGAAGGGGTGGTTCTTGCCCCCTCGGGGTTCGGAATTACGTTCGGCTCACCGCCCTCAAAGACGGCAACGCACGAGTTGGTCGTACCAAGGTCAATACCAATAATCTTTCCCATTGTTCTGTTTCCTCCATATCTTGTTATGTTTTGTTTACATATTTAGTTGGCTACCGTGACCATCGCATAGCGAAGGATGCGGTCGCCCTTTTTATAGCCCTTCTGATGCACCGCGGTGATCTCACCCTCGGTATGCTCCTCGTCCTCCACGTGCATGACGGCGTTGTGCAGGGCAGGGTCAAAGGTGTCCCCCACCTCGCCAAAGATCTCAACGCCAAGGGCGGTGAGCGCATCGGTTGCGGCGCGCAGCGTCATCGAAAGCCCCTCTGCCACCTTCTCGGCATCGCTGTAAAGGGATGCGCGCTCGAGGTTATCAAGGATCGGCAGAAGCTTTTCAAGTGCGCCCTCCAGCCCGTCTGTATAGGCGGCGGTGCGCTCGGCCGTGGCACGGCGGCGGAAGTTTTCGTATTCGGCGGCAAGCCGCAGATGCTTGTCGGCAAGCTCCTTTTCCTTTTCGGCGGCCAGGGCAAGTGCCTTTTCGGCATCCTCAAGCTTGCGCTTGGCGCTCGCCAGCTCACGCGAGAGCTTTTTCGGCTCGGCCTTCTCGGTCTTTTCGGCCTTTTCCTCGGTGGCCTCCGTGGCTTCCTCCTCGGGGCTCCTCTTTATCGTTTCGTCCATCCTCTTATCCTTTCAAAAGAAATTTCGGGTCCTCGCCGCCGTTTAGCATATCATCGATCCTGGCGGCCAGCTGGTCAATGACGGTGATGACCTTGGAATAATCCATGCGCCGCGGCCCGATAACACCGATCGCCCCGATCACGCGCCCGCCGCGGCGGATGCTGTGGTAAACGAGGGTGGAGTTTTCCATGACCTTGACGGTGTTCTCGCTCCCGATAAAGACGTTCACGCCCCCCTCATCCGCCTCGTCAAGCGGCACAAGGCTTTGCAGCTCCTCCTTGTTTTCCAGCACATGGAGCAGGGAGCGTAGGTTTCCAAGATCCGAATATTCGGGGTATTGGAGAAGGTGATTGACGCCCTCCACGGCCGTGTGGGGCTTGTCGGCCTCCACCATGGCCTCATAGACCTTACGCACGATGGCCGACACGAGCATGCCGAGCCTGCCCATCCCACGCTCGATCTCGCCGATCAGGGGGAAGGTGAAGCCCTCGGCACCGATGCCGGTGAGCTTTTCGTTAAAGAGCGAGAGTAGCTTTGCCTGCTCGTCAGCACTCATAGGGAGGGGAGTGCTGATGGAGCGCGTAATGGCAGAGCCCCCCGACATCAGCATCACAAGCACGAACTGATAATCGTCCACCCGCACGAACTCAAAGCGGGAAACGGTAGCAAAGGAGGGGCGGCTTTTGACCGCGATACCGGTGTAATTGGTGACAGACGCCGCAATGCGCGAGGCCTCGGAAAGCAGCTGATCCATCTCGGCAAGCTTGGTTTGAAGGCTTGCGTTGATCGCCTCGATCTCGCCTGCCGTCATACGGTACTGCTGTAAGAGCGAATTGACATAGAAGCGGTAGCCGAGCTCGCTGGGGACGCGCCCTGCCGAGGTGTGCGGCTGTTCGAGGAAGCCCATTTCCTCAAGCTCGGCCATTTCGTTGCGGATGGTAGCAGAGGAGCAGGACAACTGCTGATTTTCTGCCAGGTATTTAGAGCCAACCGGCTCGCCGTCCGTAATATAGGCATCGATGATCGCCTTCAGTATAAGCCGTTTTCTTTCACTTAATTGATAAGCGCCGGGCAGATTTTCTTCCATTTTACACCTCCTTGCTCATCCATGCGTTTTAGCACTCTTGGTGCTCAAGTGCTAATTCTGCTTATAAGGTATCACACTCAAAGGCGATTGTCAACCCTTTTCATGGAATTTTGCGTAAGAAATTGTGAATTTTTTGTGAAGCCGCCTCTGCTTTCGGAAAAGCGGGCGGAAAAGCCGCCCCCACGCGCGTGCGGCGGTAAATTTACCTTGACAAACCCATAAAAACATTGTATAATCATACATAGCGTATGTGTCCTGTCGTCGGGCGGGGTGCGCCCCGCAGAGGCACACTGCCCCCCGACAAGCTCTATACACGATAAACGATCAACCGAATTTAGTGAAAAGGAGGTGTTTGTGTGGATTTGATTTGGGTCATTCTGATCGCCGCGGCGGCCCTTGCTGTCGGTCTCCTTGTCGGCTTCATCCTGCGGATGAAGGCGGCTGAAAAGAAGGTCGGCTCGGCCGAGCTGCAGGCGAAGCAGATCCTGGAGGATGCCATGCACACGGCAGAATCCCGTAAAAAGGAGATTCTGTTTGAGGCAAAGGAAACAGCCCTTGCCATTAAGGATGAAACCGAAAAAGACCTGAAGGAGCGCCGCAAGGAGGTGGCTCGTCAGGAGAACAGACTTGCCCAAAAGGAGGAGAATCTCGACCGTAAGATCGAGAATCTCGAAAAGAAGGAGCAGCGCCTTTCGGAGAAGGAGGCCGAGGCCGATGCGCTTAAGGAGCGGATCGAGGCGGCCCTTGCCGAGCAGCGCACCATGCTCGAAAAGATCTCGGGCACGACAGCAGAGGAGGCGAAGGCCGAGCTGCTTGTCCGTGTTGAAAGCGAGATCGCGCATGAAACCGCGATGAAGATCTCGGAGTACGAGGCCCGCTTTAAGGAGGAGGCAAACGAGAAGGCGCGTGACCTTCTCTCGCTTGCGATCCAGCGTTGCGCGGCTGATCATGTGGCAGAGATCGCCATCTCTGTTGTCCCGCTTCCGAATGAGGAGATGAAGGGGCGTATCATCGGCCGTGAGGGCCGTAATATCCGCGCCATTGAGGCGCTTACCGGCGTTGAACTGATTATTGACGACACGCCCGAGGCGATTACCGTCTCCGGCTTTGATCCCGTCCGCCGTGAGGTTGCACGGCTTGCGCTTGAAAAGCTGATTGCTGACGGCCGTATCCACCCTGCCCGCATTGAGGAGGTCGTGGAGAAGGCGCAGAAGGAGGTTGAGGGCGCTATGAAGCAGGCGGGTGAGCGTGCGGTGTTTGAAACCGGCGTTCACGGCCTTAATCCCGAGGAGATCCGTCTTCTCGGCAGACTGCGCTACCGCACCAGCTTTGGTCAGAATGTTCTGCGGCATTCGATCGAGGTTTCGCTCCTCTCGGGTATTCTTGCCGAGGAGCTGGGTGTTGATGCAACGGTTGCCAAGCGCGCAGGTCTTCTTCACGATATCGGTAAGGCTCTCACGCATGAGAGCGAGGGCACGCACATCCAGCTGGGTGTTGAGGTTGCCAAGAAGTACCGCGAGAGCCGTGACGTGATCCATGCGATCGAGGCGCACCATGGGGACGTGGAGCCCACCACCACCATCGCCTTTATCGTCCAGGCGGCAGACGCCATTTCGGCGGCGCGCCCGGGTGCACGGCGTGAGGACGTGGAGAATTACATCAAGCGCCTTCAGAAGCTGGAGGAGATCGCCAACGAGTTCCGCGGTGTTGAAAAGACCTTTGCCATCCAGGCCGGCCGTGAGATCCGCGTGATGGTCAAGCCGGATTCGGTTTCGGATGACGGAATGGTCATTCTCGCGCGTGACATCGCCAAGAAGATCGAGGAAACCATGGAGTATCCCGGTCAGATCAAGGTCAACCTGATCCGCGAAAGCCGCGTGACCGATTACGCAAAATAAAAGCGAGGGCTCTCGGCCGTGTGCCGGGAGCCTTCTTAACCCGAAAGGAGCTGTATGAAGATTTTGATGCTGGGTGATGTGACCTCGCCTGCGGCGGCCGACTATCTTTCGTCCGCCCTGCCCGCGGCGCGCACCCGCCTTGAAGCGGATTTTGTCACCGTCAATGCCGAGAATGCCGGGTTTATCATCGGCCCGACACCCGAGATCGCAAGGCGCCTTCTTGCATCGGGGGCGGACGTTCTGACCGGCGGCAACCATACCCTCCAGAATTACGATATGCTGGCGGCGGCAGACGATATGAAACGGGTGCTCCGCCCTGCGAACTACCCTGCCCGTACCCCGGGGAGCGGCTACTGCATAAGGAGGACGGCCGCCGGCGTGCGGGTTCTGACCGTGAGCCTTCTCGGCCGTGTGCATATTGAGCCCCCGCTTTCCTCGCCCTTTGAGGCGGCCGCGCGCGTCCTTCGCGCCACCGAGGGGCAGTATGACGTGGCAATCGTGGATTTTCATGCCGAGGCAACCGGCGAGAAGCTGGCGCTCGGCCATTATCTTGACGGTAGGGTGGCGGCGGTGGTCGGTACACACACCCACGTGCCGACAGCCGACCTTTCGATCCTGCCGAGAGGGACAGGGTACGTTACCGACCTTGGGATGTGCGGCGCGCGCGGCAGCATCCTCGGCATTGAGCCTGAGGAGATCCTTACGCGCTACCTCACGGCCATCAACCATAAGCTGCACCCCGCCAAGGGGCGGATGTATGCAGACGGCGTGCTCTTTACGGTGGACGAGGGGCGCGGCGTATGCACGGCCTGTGAGCGCGTGGAGATCTGAGGCGTTACGAAAGAGGTGTCGGCTGGCACCTCTTTTTCTTATTCTCCGCCGGGATTGACATCCGCGCGTGCGCGCGTTATAATAAAAGCAGAAGGAACAGTGGGAGGTATGCCTATGAAAATGAAAAAGGCGGTTGCCGGGCGCCGTGCGCGGGTGCGCCGCGAGATCCTTGCCGTGCTTGCGGGGGGCAAGGCGCTTTTCCGCCGTGAGATCAATACGCTGCTGGCAAGCTCCTTTGGCCTTTCGGCTGCCGATCTTGCAGACAATTCGCCAAACGGCCGCCGCAATCTTCTTTATTCGGCCATCGGCACCCTGCTTTCCGACCTTGTAAGGGAGGGGGCACTTTTGCGGAGCGCCGAGGGGCGCTATACCCTTACCGCCCCCGCAACGGTTGCGATCAAGGAGGCCGCCTGCCGCGAGGAGATTCTTTTGTTTACGGCCAAGGCGCCGGTTACAAGAAAAGAGCTTTATGCCCATCTTGAAGCCTTCTTCGGCACCGATAAGACAGACACCAGGGAGGATGACCATGCCCTGCGAAATCTTTCAGGCAATCTCCTTGACCGCCTTCTTGCCGAGGGGGAGCTGGTGCGGGAGGGCGAAGGCTTTCGCCGTGCCGAGGAGAAGGATGAGGTGTTTGCCGAGGGGGATGAGGAGGCGCTCCGCCGCCGCTACCTTCTGCTTTTGCACCGCCAGGGCGGCCCCTTTCTTGAGCGCTTTGCCGTTGCGCTCTTATGCGAGTATTATAAGCGCACAGGGCGCACCGTCACGTATTCGGAGGTGTCGGGCGGCTCGCAGGACGGCGGGATAGACGGAAGGATCGAAACCATCGATGCGCTCGGCTTTTCGGAGTGCGTGATGCTCCAGACCAAGTGCCGCCGCGAGCATCTGCACGTGACAGAGCGTGAGGTACGCGGCTTTTACGGTGCTGTCTGTGCGGGCGGCGGTAGCCGCGGCATCTTCGTCACCACCTCCTGTTTTCACGAGGGGGCGATCCGCTTCCTTCGTGGCATTCCGAACTGCGTGGGGATAGACGGAGAAAGGCTCTTTTCGATCGCAAAGCAGTGCGCCTTCGGCTTGCACCGCATCCCGGGCGGCTACCGCATCGACCGTAAGATCTTCTCCGAATCGCTGTAAGGATCGGTATATGGGATAAAAAAAGAGGTACCTTTTGGTACCTCTTTTTTTATAGGAACCGAGCCCTTTGTTTTTTGGGCTTTCTGATGCGGTTGAGCTTTTTGTTGAGGGTGAGCAGCTCTTCCTTTGTAAAGTGGATGTTTGCCATGCTCATAAGACCGGTCAGACGCAAAACGGTAAAGCCGCCCAGCATCTCCTTCATGGTGTCATTAAACTCAAAGCCGCCCATCATGCCGCCGGCACTTCCCTTGGTCTTTCTTTTGATCTTCATAAGAAGACCGAGGAAGACGAGCTTGCCGCGCAGGGTAGAAAGGATATCGCCCATCTTATCGTTGAGCGAGAAGCGCCCCTTCGGCATCTCGATATCAAACCAGTTGATGACCGCGTTCTTCTCCTTAAGGCGATATGCTTCGTTAAAGGTGTCCACCTTGCGGATGATCGCCTCATCACGGCAGTCACCTGCCACGGCAAGAAGGATGCTTTCCCCTACATTCGGCACGTCAAAGTAGAAGAAATGATCCTCTGCCGTCCTTTTACCAAGGCTTTCGCCATTCACGAAAAGCTCAACCTCATCAAGATTGGAATAGACCGTCACGCGGGTGGTATCCTCCACACGGTCGATATAGCGCTTTCCTGCAATATGCACAAAGGGCTCGCTTGAGAGATGCGCCTTATAGGCAAAGAAGGAATCCTTGCGGTAGGTGCGGTCAAAGGTCATAAGCCCCTTGTGGTTCTGTCCGTTCTCGCCCCCCTCGCTGCGCGCATCGGCGCCGAAGTCGAACATATTCCAGACATGGGTCGCCCAAAGGTACTTGCGGCTGAAGAGCTGGCGGATCAGCTCCTCGTGATAGTAGGCCTGGTATTCCTCGGTATAGTCACCCTGGGTGGGGCTTGAGGTGTGCCAGTTCAGCGCCTCACAGCCGTATTCCGAGCAGCCGATGGGAAGATCGGGGTGCATCTTGTGGAAGTCATCAAACCACGGCCCGTTCATCGAGGGTTCGCCGCCGTACCAGCCGAAATAGTGGTTGTAGGACACAACGTCCGGGATCTTGAGATACGGGCTGTCCTTCGGGCAGGGCGAAACGGCCGCCACGGTGGTCTTGCGCGTTTTGTCCATCCTGTGGCAGAGGTCGTTGAGGATGCGGTGGTTTTCAAGAAGGTCGGGATCGCGGTCCCCCTTCATGGTGATCTCGTTTGAGAGCCCCCACACCACGATCGAGGGGTGGTTGTAGTTTTGGGCGATGAGCTCCTTCATCTGGGATACGGTGTTCTCACGCCCCTCGGGCATATGCTGGGAAATATAGGGGATCTCGGCCCATACAACAAGGCCGTATTCGTCACAAAGATCGTAGAAATACTGGTCGTGCTGGTAGTGTGCCAAGCGCACGGTGGTCGCGCCCACCTCCATAATAAGATCGGCATCCTCGCGGTGATGCTCGGGCAGAAGCGCGTTGCCGATGCCAAGGCGGTCCTGATGGCGCGAAACGCCGCGCAGGGGGTATTCCTCCCCATTCAGGATGAAGCCGCGCTCGGGGTCGATCAGGAAGGTGCGGCAGCCAAAGCGAGCGGTAACGGTATCAAGGACGCTGTCGCCCTCAAGAAGCGAAACGGTGGCGCGGTAGAGATACGGGTTCTTCCTTCCGTGCCAGAGGATGACCGAGGGGATCGCAAGGCTTACGCTCGTATCGGTCGTTTCGAGCGAGGCGACCGTGCTCCCCTCGGCATCCGTGATCTCGTAGCGCAGTGCTTTGCCCTCTGCATTCGTAAGATACACATCCACCGTTACAGTAGCATCCGCCCCCTTGATCTCGGGGGTGACGGCGATGCCGGGCGCGCCGTAAAAGTCAAGGTCAAAGTGCGCCTCGGGCACCGCGATCACATAGACATCGCGGTAAAGGCCACCGTAGAAGGTGAAGTCTGCTACCTGGGGATAGACGCGGTTGTTCGGTGCATTGTCCACCGCCACGAGGAGGAGGTTTTCGTCCTTGAGGGCGGCTGTCATATCGGCGCGGAAGGTGGAGTAGCCCCCATCATGGTGGGTGAGCTTTTTGCCGTTGAGATACACATCGGCAGAGGAGTTTGCACCCTTGATCTCAAGGTAGTGGCGCGCCCCCTCGGGGAGCTCCTCCCGCTTGAAGGACTTTGCGTACAGGCAGGTGCCGCGGTAGTAGTCGTTGCCGCCGTCCTGGCCGTCAACAGCGTTCCAGGTGTGGGGCAGATCAACCGATTCAAACGCCTCGGTAATGGCGGTGGGCAGCGCCTCAAAGCTTTCCTTCGTAAAGCGCCAGCCCCGATTGAAATTCAGAATGCTTCTCATAGATGCTCCTTATTCGTAGATGGTGTAGGGGACCAGGACCAGTCTGCCCGAAAGATAGTCATCGGCGATCCCGGCGGTGGCCTCCTTCTCCTTAAAGAGGTTCGAAAGGATGGTGGCGGCGGCCAGTGCCAGCTCATCATCATTTTCAAGCGCGGCGGCCGTGACAAAGCCCGCATCGATCGTGCTCATCACCGAGTAGGCAGCCTTCTCCTCGGCATCCTCGCTGTCAAGGAGAATGCCGGCGTTTGCGGCGATGCCCACCGTATAAAGCGGGATCGAGTGGGTGACGAGCTTTTCGTGGTTGAGCTCAAAATCGCGCAGCGCAAGAAGAAGCTCGGGCAGGTACGCATCGTCATCGGTCAGAATAAGCTCAACGGGGGTGGCGTTCACTTCCTTACCCGTGCCGAGATAGCCCGCAAAGATCGTGCGGATGCTCGCACCCACACCCTCGGTCGGCAGGGTAGCGAGCGCCGTTCCCGGGACGAGGGCGGGCTTTTCGGCTTTTGCCAGCTTCTCGTTCACGGTGGCAACCGCTCCGATCGATGTGCCAAAGGCGGCATAGCTGATCCTGCCGTCCCCGTTTCTGTCAAGCGCCTCGTAGTCTGCAAGCAGATCCTCTCCTACCTTCTCGCCAAGCGTCTTGTAAAGAGAAGTGCTATCCACGTTCACGGCGTAGCATTTCTCATACCCCGCCAGGGTCATGTCAATAAGCTCGCTACCGTTGCAGAGGAAGACGAGCGGAATATCGGCCTCCTTTGCTTTTGCGGCCACAAGGCCGGCGGTAACGGAATCGGGCGCGTTCACGACAAGGGCGGGGGCACCCCCCTCGATCGCGGCATCGCAAAGAGAAAGCAGGGTCATGGGATCCCCCTCGGCATCGTAGTGCCGATAGCGGATGTTCTTCAGATACATCGCGCGGTCAAGCGCGTCCTGCATTTCGGTGAGAAAATCGTCATCGGCATCGCTGAAAATGACGGCCACCTCCCCCTCGTTGATCGGGCCGCAGGCGGCAAGCGAGAGGAGAAGGGTAAAAAGCAGAAGAAGGGCAAACAGTTTTTTCATGGCCTTACCTCCTTTACTGTTCGGGATCGCGCGCCGCTTTGTGGCGTGCATCCAGCTCGGCGTTCATTGTTTCGAGTGTCCTTTTGTCAAGGTTATAGATGATGGAAAGCCCCACAAACTGCATGACAGCCGAAAGGAGATAGAGCGCGGCTACAAGATAGCGGAGCTTTAAGGACACCGAGAAGAGCTGGTTGCCCGCGTGATACTCGGAGTAGCCGAGGGCGGCCATCACAAGAAGCACGAGCGAGGGGCCAAGGCCCTGGGACAGCTTGCGGAAGAAGGAGTGGAGCGAATAGACGGTCCCCTCCTCGCGTGAGCCGGTCCGCCATTCGTTATAGTCAATGGCATCCCCCATCATCGACCAGGAAACGGTCGAGTAGATGCCCATGCCGAGGCTGTTGAGGAGCTGGCAGAGCACATACACGATAATGCCGGTCATATCCGGCGTGATGCGGATGACGAGCATCAGAACGCAGGCCGCGATGCTGCAAAGCGCACCGAAGGTGGCAAGCTCCTTTTTGCCGTACTTGGTCACAAACCTTCTGGCAAGCGGGGTAAAGAGGACGATCGGCAGCATCTGAAAGAGCATGACAATGCCCGAGATCTGCACGTTCTTGAAATAGGACTGGAAGAGCACGGTCACAGCCGCCGTGCCCCCCTGCATACCGAGGAACATACCCATGGCGGCCACGGTCGCACCGATGGCGGGGCGGTTCTTGGCAAAATTGCGGAAGGCGGCGAGGATGTTGATCCTCTGCTTCTTTTCGCTGACCTTTACCTCCTCCTCTACGCGGATCTCGGTGGTTTTGATCATAAAGCGGAAGGCGACAAAGCCAAGCACACCCATGATCAGGGCGGCAAGGAACACGCGGATGCCCACGATGTTGTTATTGGCATCGTAGATCAGCATCGGCAGAATGACCATGGGCAGCATATTGCCGACCAATGAGCCGACAGACCGCCAGGCAGAGAGAGAGGCGCGGTCGGCAGGGTCCTTCGAGATCAGGGAAAGCAGGCTTCCGTAGGGGACGTTGGCCACCGTATAGAAGGCATCCCACACCACGTATCCCGCGATAAAGATGATGACCTTGGCCCATGTGGGGGCAAAGGGCAGCGGGATAAAGCAGAGGGCGCCGCCCACCACAAGCCCGATCGAGCCGCCAAAGATATAGGTTAAGAACTTGTTGCGGCGGTACTTGCGGCGGTCGGCATCGATGATCGAGCCGATCAGGGGATCGTTGATCGCATCCCACACCTGCACGATAATGAGGAGCAGGGCATAAAGGGCCGAATCCATTCGCATAAATTGGGTCCAGAAGATGATGAGCGTGGACTTTAAGGCAAAGCTCATGTTACAGCCAAAGTCACCCGCCGCATAGGAAACGCTGTCGAGAATGCCGAACTTGCGCTTGCCGTTTGCATCAAGCTGAGGTTGCTTTTTCATAGGTCTCTCTCTTTCTTTTGTATTCGTTGGCGCTCATTACATTTTATTATTAAGTATTTCCCAAATGCCGCGTGAGTATTTTTTGGCTCTGCTATTGTAAATTTTTCATATATTTCCTTGTGTTTTTTGTTTACTGCTTCGGCTCGCAGCCGTGCTCTGCGCCTGCCCCGCATGCAAAAAAAGAAGGAGAACGTATAAGCGTTCTCCTTCTTTTATAAACGGTTCCTTATAGCACTCCGATTTCGTCAAGCGCTTTGCGAAGAGCGGCGGCATCTCCGTCAAACAGGTAGGTATGGATCCCGAGCGAGGCGGCGGTTTTGATGTTATCGGCGTTGTCATCAATAAAGAGGCATTCCTCCGGTGTCCTTTTGCACTCGGAAAGCAGATTTAGGAAGATGTCCGGATTCGGCTTCACCATTTTGATGACACCCGAGAAAAAGCAACGGTCAAAAAGGTCAAGCACCGGGAAGAGCGCACGCCGATTTGCAAAATGCTCCGAGATATTGGAAAGGAGAAACAGCGATACCCTGCCGCTCCTTTTAAGATCCGAAACAAGCGCGTGCATGCCATGAACGGGGGGCATCACCGTCATCCAGTCGGTAAGGATATGTTCGGCCGGTGCGTGCAGATGGGTGGGGAGCTGTGCCTTTGCCAGCGCGATCCCCTTGTCATTTGTGATCCTGCCCGCGTCCAGCGCATCCCAGATCTCGGAATAAAAGATGGTATTGGTAAGGAGTGAAAGATCCTCCTCCCCCCACAGGGACTTGACGATCGCTTCGGGCTCGTAGTGCGCCAGCACCCGCCCAAAATCAAAAATAAGTGTGTTGATCATAGAGGCTCTCCTTTGTATCATCTTTGCACATTGTAGCACATTTCGGCGTTTTATACAAGGGGAAAACCGCATACTCTCGGAGTGAGTGAAGAAAAATCCGCTTTTTTCGAAAAAGGCTTGACAAAGCGGCTATGATGGGCTATAATAAATGCACTACGGAGAAGTACTCAAGTTGGCCGAAGAGGCGCCCCTGCTAAGGGTGTAGGTCGGGTTTTAACCGGCGCGAGAGTTCAAATCTCTCCTTCTCCGCCAAACAAAGCGCCCCCTTTTCGGGGGCGTTTTTGTTTGGCGCAGAGAGAGCGTTTTGCCCTCTTGCACCGCCGCTTACAGCGTAAGCGGCGGCGCAGATAACCGAGCGAAGCCGTGGCTGCAAGCTCGCTTACAAGCACGCGAGCGAAGGTTGCTCCGTGGGCGTTGCGCGAAAAGCGCAACACGGCGCATAGCGCGGGGCGCCGAAGGCGATTGAGGCCCACAAGGAGTAGAGCTCGAATTTCTTTATACACGGCGCATGGCGCGATCAAAAATGTTCGCTTTCCTTTTCACTTGCTTCCCAAACAAAGCGCCCCCATTTCGGGGGCGTTTTTGTTTGGCGCAGAGAGAGCGTTTTGCCCTCTTGCACCGCCCCCGTCCCAAGCAACAAAAAGAGCAGGTATGCGAATACCTGCTCTTTTATTCCGAAAGGCCGAGGTCGCGGCAGAGATCACGGGTTTTGGCAAGGCTCTTTTCCGAAAGACCTGCGCCGTGGCGGAGCTCATCCATCGCATTTCTTCTCCGATGGCGGGAAAGAAGCACCTCGATCCAGCGCCGTACGGTAAAAAAGGGATAGAGGATCTTATGGCGCTTGAGGGCGGGGTAATATTCCCGCAGCGTGCGGTAGGGAAGAAAAATGCGTGAGCGTATAAAGGCAAAGCGCCCCTTTTCGGAAAGGGCGGCGGCCACGCGGTTTTCCACCCTTCCGTACACACCGGCGGCGAGGATATAGTCGGCCATGCGCCGTGTGAGCTCGGTATGCGGCAGAGAGCCGAACCATACCTCCCGAAGGTGGCGGACTGCGGCGGCAAAGGGGAGAAGGCCGCCCTCGGCAAGCAGGGCGTCCAGCACGGTGTGATCAAAGGCGAGCTGTGCCTCCAAAAGCCAAAGGTCGAGGATCGGGCGGATACCGCATCCGCCTTTTACGAGATGGTATGCCATATGCGCGATATGGTGAAAGAGCAAAAATTCATTCGTGGGATGATATCGGCAGGGGTTTTCCGCTTGCGGGACGGCAAAATCCCAGGCGCGGGCAAGGACACGGTCCATTTGCGCGCGGTTTTCAGAGAGCGAAAAATGAAGCTCGATATGTACGTCCCCTTCGAGAAAGAGCGATACGTCATGATAGGCGCGGCGCGGCCGCCCGACAAGCCCAAGCCTTGCCTCGATAGCGGCAATGGCACGCTCGATATCCCCTTCGTGCAGGAGAAGGTCAAGGTCACAGCTTGTCCGCATCCAGGTCGCGGGGTAGTAGGCACGGATAAGCGCCCCCTTTAGGGGCATATATACGATGCCCGCATCACCGAGTGCGGCGAGGATCTCTCCCTCGGCATGGATCAGGCGGGATGTGCGCCAGATGGCGCGCAGCCGTTCGCTTGAAAGAGCCTTTCCGAGCGCCCCCTCGGGGGGGCATCCGCCATTTAGCAGTGCCTCGGCCGCAAGATGGCCAAGGTCATGCGCCCCGGCAAGCGCAAGAAGCGCCTCCCCCTCCTCGTTCTCCACGGCAAAGGGAGCACGCTCCCGAAGCACGGCAGCGCGCAAAAGCATCATCAGCTTTTTTTCGTTCGTGTTCATATGTTCACCGTAAGAATAAGGATTTTGGGAAGGGCGGTTTTGGGGCTTTGAAAGGGGACAGGGCGCTTTATGCCTTCGGTGGCTTGCGCCAGACCATCTTATTGACGATCCCGGTATAGGAGCGGATGATCCCCACCACCTTTTGGGATACGTTCTCATCGGTGTAATCGGGCACGGGGATGCCGAAATCACCCGCCTCCACCATTGAAACGGCAAGATCCACCGCGCCGAGAAGCGAGGCGGTATCAATGCCCGCCAGCACAAAGCAGCCCTTGTCAAGCGCCTCGGGGCGCTCGGTGGAGGTGCGGATGCAAACAGCGGGGAAGGGCTTGCCGATCGAGGTGTAGAAGCTGCTTTCCTCGGGGAGGGTGCCGCTGGCCGACACCACGGCAAAGGCATTCATTTGCAGGCAGTTGTAGTCATGGAAGCCGAGTGGCTCATGGCAGACAACGCGCGGATCAAGCACAAAGCCGGAGGCCTCGAGCCGCTTCTTTGAGCGCGGATGGCAGGAATAGAGGACGGGCATATCGTAATGCTCGGCCATTTGGTTGATTGCTTGAAAGAGGGAATTGAAATTCTCCTCGGTATCAATGTTCTCCTCGCGGTGCGCCGAAAGAAGGATATACTTCTTGCTTTTCAGCCCGAGGCGCGAAAGAATATCGCTCCCCTCGATCGCGGCAAGGTTTTTGCGCAGCACCTCTGCCATCGGCGAGCCTGTGACGTAGGTGCGCTCCTTCGGCAGGCCGCACTCGGCAAGATAGCGGCGGGCATGCTCGGAGTAGGCAAGGTTCACGTCCGAAATGATGTCCACAATACGGCGGTTGGTTTCCTCCGGCAGGCATTCATCCTTGCAACGGTTGCCGGCCTCCATATGGAAGATCGGGATGTGCAGCCGCTTTGCGGCAATGGCCGAGAGGCAGGAGTTGGTGTCCCCAAGGATCAGGAGCGCATCCGGCTTTACCTCGGCTAAGAGCTTATAGGAGCAGTTGATGATATTGCCGACCGTGGCACCAAGATCGTCCCCCACCGCGTTCATATAAACGTCCGGATCCCGAAGGCCGAGATCACGGAAGAAGATGCCGTTCAGGTTATAGTCGTAGTTCTGGCCGGTATGCGCAAGCAGGCAGTCAAAGTAGGTGCGGCATTTGTCGATGACCGCCGAAAGACGGATGATCTCGGGGCGGGTCCCCACAATGATCAGAAGCTTCAGCTTACCGTTGTTTTGAAAGGAAATGTCGGAATAGTCAAGTTTTGTTTGCATTTTTACACCACCTCGAAGAATGTGTCGGGTTTTTGGGGGTCAAAGGGCTCGTTTGCCCACATGAGGGTGACAAGGCTCTCGGTGTCCGAAAGATTCTCAATGCTATGGGTATAGCCGGGGAGCATATGCACGGCACACGGATTTTCGCCGGATACGCGGAATGTAAGCACCTCGTCCGAGCCGATCCTTCTTTGTCTGATCAGAGCGTTCCCGGAAACGACAATAAAGAGCTCCCACTTCGTGTTATGCCAGTGCTGTCCCTTGGTGATCCCGGGCAGGGATACGTTGACCGAGAACTGCCCGCACTTTTCGGTGCGGAGGAGCTCGGTAAAGCTCCCGCGTGCATCGGTGTTCATTTTAAGCGGAAAGGCAACCTTCTCCTCCGGAAGATAGGAAAGATAGGTGGAATAGAGCTTTTTGGCAAAGGAGCCGCCTGCAAGCTCGGGCATGACGAGTGTTTCGGGCTGGGCACGGAAGGAATCCAGCAGCGAAACGATCTTGCCAAGCGTGACTTTGTGTGCGCCGGGCACGGTGCAGAAGGCCCCATCCTCGGCAAGCACCGCCCTTGTTCCGTCAAAGCGGCATCTGTGCACCCGCCCCTCAAGCAGCGCGAGCATTTCATTTACGAGGTCGTCAATATACAAAAGCTCAAGCTCTACGGCAGGGTCGCTCACCGTAATGGGAAGGTCGCGTGCCGTATTGTGACAGAAGGTGGCTACGGCCGAATTGTAATTCGGGCGGCACCATTTGCCGAAAAGATTGGGGAAGCGATAGACGAACACCTCGGCTCCCACCTCTTTTGCGTAGTCGAAGAAGAGCTCCTCGCCCGCCCGTTTGCTTCTGCCGTAATCGCCGTCATACCGCCCGATGAGGGTGGCTTGAATGGAGGAGGAGAGCATCAGGGGGCAGGTGTTCCGATGCTTTTTCAAGGCTTCAAGAAGGGTTGAGGTAAAGCCAAAGTTCCCCTCCATAAACTCGCCTTGGTCCTTCGGGCGGTTTACCCCCGCCAGGTGAAAGACGAAGTCAGCCCTTTGGCAATAGCTGTCAAGGAGGGCAGGGTCGGTATCAAGGTCGTAAAGATACAGCTCCCCGACCGTAAGGCCCGGGTGCGTCCTATCCTTGCCGTCCCTTATATTTTTGAGGGCCTCTGTGAGGTTTTTGCCCACAAAGCCGGCAGCACCGGTGATGAGTATATTCATTGTGCCCCCGTTTCGGGGTCAAGCCCCATGGCCGCAAGCTCCTCGCGGATATAGGCAAGAGAAAGAAGCTTTGCCTTCACACCCGCAACATCAAGAAGCTCTGTGTTGTGGGAATTGAATTCGGTAAGCGGATTGCGCTCGGGGTTTCCTTTGCTGAAATATTTGTCGTAATTCAGGCCGCGGCTGTCGCAGGGGACACGGTAGAAGTTGCCAAGGTCAACCGCATTTGCGCACTCCTCGTTGGTGAGCAGGGTTTCATAGCGCTTTTCACCGTGGCGGATGCCGATGGTACGGATCTTCTCTTTCGGATATCCAAAGAGCTCGCAGATCGCCTCTGCCTGGGTGGCAATGGTGCAGGCGGGCGCCTTTTGGACGAGGATATCTCCGTTTTCTCCATGCTCAAACGCAAAGAGCACAAGATCGACCGCCTCCTCAAGCGACATAATAAAGCGGGTCATGGCACCGTCTGTAATGGTGAGGGGCTTCTCTGCCTTCAGCTGGTCGATCCAAAGCGGGATGACCGAGCCGCGTGAGCACATCACGTTGCCGTAGCGGGTGCACGAGATCTTGGTCTTTTCGGGATCCACCGTGCGGGATTTGGCCACAATGACCTTCTCCATCATCGCCTTTGAGGTGCCCATGGCGTTGACGGGGTAGGCCGCCTTGTCTGTCGAAAGGCAGACGATGTTGCGAACCCCCGCCTCGATCGCCGCTGTGAGAACATTCTCGGTGCCGAGCACATTGGTCTTGACCGCCTCGATCGGGAAGAACTCGCAGGACGGCACCTGCTTGAGCGCCGCCGCGTGGAAGATGTAATCCACGCCGTGCATCGCGTTCTTCACAGAGGAAAGATCGCGCACGTCCCCGATATAAAACTTGATCTTATCGGCGACCTCGGGCATCTTGGCTTGAAACTCGTGCCGCATATCGTCCTGCTTCTTCTCGTCCCGCGAGAAGATGCGGATCTCCCCGATATCGGTCGTAAGGAAGCGGTTCAACACCGCATTGCCAAACGAGCCCGTGCCCCCGGTGATCAGAAGTGTTTTGTTTTTAAAAAGTGACATAGATTTTCACCTCACAACTCTAACGCCGTAGTCAGCGTATGATTTTCTTTATAAGGGATTTTGCTTTTTTCTTAAGACGCAGGACAAGCGAATCCTTGCAGCCTTTTTCTACCGCCTCCGGGAAGCTTTTGCGTGAAAGCGCCCGGAAGAAGCGACCGCGCCCGGCAGGACACTTGCTTGATTCCACAGCGGATGGGTTGTGTGCTATGGCCTCTTGCGCATTCGATCGAATCGCCCGCACTCTACCCTCAAGTTTGGCAAATGCCCGTTTTCCCTTCTCGGAATGGAGGAAAACGAGTGAAACGCCGTCTTCAGAGGAAAACTCCGGATGCACCTTGTCGATTCCCCAATAATCTGCCAGCGTGATATCGCTCACCCGCCCGGCGCTCTTAAAGCGGCAGTCATAGCAGGAGGGGCGCAGACTGACATTTCGGAGAAAGGCCTTCATATACGGATCGGCACCGGGTGCACTTTCATAAACGCTTCCGTTTTCAAATGTAATAGCAAGCGCATACGGCTTTATCGTAGGATGCTTTTTTCGAAATAGAACGCTTTTGGGGGCTGCTCCATGATTTTCTTTCTGATACTCCATATACTTGCGGAAAACGAGTGGAGAGGGCACACCGTGGCAAACAAGATCTTGTGTCAGAAGATGGGGATAGTCCCTTTTCAGAAATTTCAAAAGTCCCGCGATCTGGCAGGGCGTTCCGCTGAAGTAGACCGGCACCCCTTTTTCAAGAAGATCCTTCGCCTCCCGATAGGTATTGCCAATATCGCTTTGCACATATTTCGATCCACGAAGGGCCGAGAGGTTCTCCGGCGTGTGTACGGCAGTGTGCGCCACGCGGCCATCGGAGGTCAAGGCAGCACCAAAGACCACGCCGCCTTTGTCAAGAATAGAAGAGGCAAGAAGCGAGAATATTCCGCCCGAGGAGCTTTGCGATAACGTTTCTTCATTAAGATTGACGGTAGCATAGGCATCCGGGATTTGTCCGGGCTTTTCACTTAATACGGGGCAGACCTGCTCACATACACCGCATCGAACACACTGCGCGGCATCGATCTTGGGGTATAAAAAGCCCTCTTGGTCCTCTCTCATCTCAATGCATTTGCGGGGGCATGCGGCAGCGCAGGCGCTGCAACCGGTGCAATTGCATTTATTTTCTATGTTTACCATGCTTGAAGATCCTTTCGAGCGGAGCCGCTACGGCCTCTCGTTCGTTCTGATTCATTCCGAACAGCCACATCGAAGCGGCATAGATCAGCGTGTATGCGAGAATGCCGAGTAAAAGCTGCCATATCGTGTTCATCGGGAAAAAGAGGTTGAGAAGGATGCCGGCGCCGGCCGGGGGAATGAGGCCCACTGAGATACGCAGAATGTTTTTCCAAAAGGAAAGAACGTTTATTCCACATTTCCTGTGATAATAAATATTCATTAAAAGACCATTTGCCAAAGCAAACGAGATCGCTGTACCGATCGCTGCACCCACCGCACCGTAACGCGGCGCCAGAAAAATGGTGAGGCCCAAATTAATAAAAGCCATGGCGGTGTACATAATGCTTCGAAAATGATGCTTGTTTAAAGCGCGCTGAATCTGAATCCCCACATTCTGTGTTAAAGGAACAATGGCAGGTACCGCAAGCAAAAGAGCTACATAATAAGCGCTGTCATAGCCTTTTCCCGCCCAAAGAGCAATAAACTGACGACCAAAAAAGATAAGTCCGGTCAACACAAGCGCAAGGATCAAAAACTGGACTCTGCCCACCTGTATGAAAATGGCGGTAAGGCCGGAGTTTCTCATCTTTTCTCCCTCGGCCGCCTCAACTTGTTTATGAATCCGCGGAGCATATACGCCTGAAACAGCGGTTGACATCATGGAATAATACTGGTAAAGCGAAAAGCCAACCGAATATACAGCCACCGTCACTGTACCGCAAAAACGGCCGAGAAGGAATTTGTCCATATTTACATTGATCTGATCAACCAAAAGATTTAAAGCGATAAAAGATGTGTAGATAAACAGACTTTTAAATAGGCCTTTTTCAAATCCCCGAAATACAAACCTGTTCTTTAAGACGATTACGGTGTAGAGAACAAAGATCACATCTACGATGCAGGAAAGGGTAAGGGATATGGTCGCCATCGCAACCGAGCCATAGCCGGCCAAAAGAATAGGCAGGGTGACAAGCGGTCCAAGCACTGTTTTGATGGCACCGAGAAGCTTCAAAAAAACAAAACGCTCATGTGCCGAAATAATCGTACTGAAAACAGTGGCGGGAAAGGACAACGCAAGGCTAACAGTGAGCAGGCGCATTAAGATTCTGGCTGTTTCATATTCTGCCGCAGTAAGCCCATCAGCAAAAACAATAGAAAGATTGTCGGAAAGAAACCATCCGCAAAGGAAGGCTACTATTCCGATTGTAGAAAAGATAATCAGAAACAAGCCGTTTAGTTTACTGATTGCCTCCAGGTCGTTTTTCTTTTTGTATCGTGCGTAATAGCGTATATATCCGCTGTTAAATCCTAAACTTAATAGTGAAAGAATCGCTACTGTGGACGACACGGTATTGTACAGCCCATATTCGCTCTGCCCTAGCAGGCGGAGCATTATAGGCGTATAGAGAACCCCCAAAAGAACACTGAGTGCTATTTGCAGATAGGAAAGCAAGGTCCCCATCTTGAGCTGATTGACCTTCATTTCACCTTCGCCTTTTCTAAATTTTTCGAAAGAAACGCAAGAGATTGCGTTCTTTTTTTTGCAAGATTTGCAAGCGGGCGGGAATAGTCGATGGGCGCAAGAGCCTCGATATACGCAAGGCTTACCCTCTCTTCAATATTGCAAAAGCGATCTTCCGCCTCGTAGAGAGAGAGAAGGCTTTGGAGACGGCTTCCCATCGTATGTCCGCCAAGACTCCTTTCAAATGCAAAATATTGCCGCCCATAGATCCCGGAAAACAGAGTTGCGTGGAAACTATCGGTGAAAACACATTCGGCATGCTTAATAAGCGAAATAAAATCGGAGGGCGAAATTTCGTACAGTTGCCTTGTGCCAAAGCCACGGTCACAATCGCGAGGAATACCATGCAGAAAAGGAAGTGTCACCAGCACAAGGGAATGTGCTTCGGCATATGCCGTTGCCAGCTTTCTTTCCTCTTCGCCTTCTCCCAAAAAATAGCAGAACAGATATCGTTCTTGAATCAATCGTTCAGTCGCAATTTCATCCCAATCCTCTCGAGAAAGAAGCAACGTAGGGTCAAGGACCCATTCGACCTCTTGCGATACAAGGGGTGAAAGCAAGTGGACCGCCTGTTCCTCACGAACCGAAATCCCAGTATAGTCTGCAAGGCTATGGCGAAAGATAGATTGCTCCTCCTCCTTCAAAAAATCGCGCGAAATGCTTGCCGCATAGGAGAACTTTAGCTTTTCCTTCGGCACAAAGTCCAACCGGGAAGCAGCATTATACCATAAAGGATTCCACACCTGGTCACTTCCGGTGATGAAAACGTCGTATTTTTCCGCAGCTGTGCAAAGCGTATCAGCATTATATATCTTGCTGTGCGGAATCATATTTTGATTAAAATCCAAAACGGCAGCCGCCCGTGCGGCTAAAAGCGCTTTGTATTTTCTATCCTTCCGTGTGGCAAGAAAACGGATAAAACGCCGTACCGTTCTGTACCAAACAGAGCGTACGCATTTTTTAAGAAACTGTATAGGAGACATCCTCTTGCTATGGAAGCGTGCAGACACATTCATGTAAGAAATCTGCTCCGCTTCATATGAGGCGTCCAGCTTTTTTAGTGCCTTGCAAAGCGCATATGCTTGGAGATTGCCTCCGTAATTCTTGCTTCCGTGATACATAGTGACAATTCCGATTTTCACAATAAACTTCCTCCTGTCACTCTCTTGTACACTCCCTCAAGCGCCTTGGCCGAATGCAACCATGTAAATTCCTGTGCGCGGAGGACGCCTGCCGAGGCGATCTCTGCGGCCTTTTCTTTGTTTTCCCGCTGCCATAGAAAGAGGTTTGCAAGCGCTATTGCATCCTTTTGGGGAACCAAAAAGCCGTTGCGCCCATCTTCTATAATTTCAGCAGCTCCGGTATCGCAGCATCCAACGGTAAGCGTTCCTGTGCTCATTGCTTCCAGAAACACACATCCGAAGGCTTCAAAATAAGAGGGCATCACAAACATATCGGCGCCCGTCATCAGGCGCGCAACCTCTTCGTATTCCTGCCAGCCCAAGAACTCGACAACATCGGATATACCGAGGGTGACACACCGCTGCTTAAGTCGGAATTCCTCCGGTCCTGCCCCTACAAGCTGGAGCCTGACAGGCAGCTTTTCGTCCCTGATTTTTGCAATTGCTTCAAGAAGGTAATCATGCCCCTTGATGCGAATGAGATTGGCAACGCAAATTACTGTAAAGGCTTGGTTTTCTTGCTTGCTATTCGCCGGGAATTTGGCGAGATCAACGCCGTTATACACTGTAAACAGCGGAACGCTTTCAAGCCTTTCGCGCACAACATCGCACACCTTGTTGCTGACGCCAACGATGGCGGAGCAGCCCTTTAGATGGCGTAGCCTCAACGTAGCATTTCGCCACAAAAGCACGCGATGTAATATGCCGGCTTTGCCGTAATAGCCTTGCCATACATTAAGCCCGTGGAAATGCTGAAGCACAGGGACACCGCATTTCTTGCAGTTTTTTAACACACTGGGCAAAATGCCGTGAGAGGCAATATGAAGAGAAACAGCATCGTATTGCTTCCAATCAAATCCATCAAGTATGCTTTTGCGTGAATATAACCACAAGAGGCGCGAGAGTCGCCCCGCCTTGATGGTGGCATGAAATACCGTAAGTCCGCCGTATTTTCCCTTCTCAATTCGTGAGGGTTCTATACCGGATATCTTAGGAATAAGAATGTCCACCGTATGTCCAAGCTCGCACAGTGCCTTGGCCTGTTGCTCAAGATAAATGGCGTATTGGGGCCTTTCAGGGGTGGGATAACATTCGGAAACAAAGAGTATCCTCATCGCGCTTCTCCCTCCGGAACATACCACCCGTCCTTATAATGCTCTGCGGAACTGCAAACGCCGTCTGCAAACAGCGAAAGCCCGTTGCCACCAGAAAGCAGCTCCTCGGCCAGCATTAAAAAACGCTTTGCGGCATTTTCGGCATTCCAGTGCTCGTGTATGTTCCGATATGCCGCACGGCCGACCGCCTCCCGTTTCTCCTTGTTTAGAAGCAAAAGCTTCAGCTTGGCATACATATCGTCAAGATCGTTTTCGCTGTACAAGAATCCGTTTTCGCCATTGCGGATTAGGTAGGGGGCGGCGCCTGCCGCGCTGTTGGCAAGAACCGCACACGCGCTGTTTTGTGCCTCATTTAGAACGGCGCCCCAACCCTCTTGCCGATCGGATGTCATAAGAAACACTGCGCTTTTTTCCATATATGCGCGCACCTCCTCGGGCTTCATAGAGCCGAGAAGCTTAACCGATCTTTCAAGGCCAAGCTGCGATACACTCTCACGCACCTCGTTTTCCATTGCGCCAAAGCCTATCATATTGAGAGTGAAGTCGATGCTGTCTGCCTTCAGGCGTCTTGCCATTTCCACGGCAATTTCGGGGTGTTTCCAGTCGATCATGCGCGCCGCCCAAGTAATGGAACGGTCCTCTTTTTTTTCCATCAAAGCATGTATGTCATACTCGTACATTGCAGGGAAATAGCCCCACTTGAATGCACGGTTTTTAAAATTTCCAAATTTTTTGAAATCTGCAGAAGCATAGGCGCTTGCGCACAAAAGATAAAAAGGAGCAGTTTGGTATCTGCCGTAGTGAAGCCAGGCACCCAAAGCAGCATGTGGATGCGTCCTGATATTCAAAGGCTTTTTATAAGGCCTTTCGGAATATTTAAAGGTAAGCTTTTTCGATTTCAAGCGGTTTCTTACGATTTGCTCTGAAGCAGAGCCGAGAATGACCACATCCGCTTCCTCGATCTTCATGGCGGCTTTTTCTCGTGTCGCGTTTGATTCATACGGACGAATCTCATATTCCGCCTTTTCGCCGCCCCAACCGATCGTTTTGCGCTCGTCTGTGACCTCAGATACCGAAACGAAAGAAAAACCGTCACCGAGAATGCTTACGCATGCCTCGCAAAAAGGGATTTGATGCGGTGTTAGCGCGTTGGAAACAAAGGTCAGCTTCATGATTTCCACCCTCTGTTAAATCTTTTTTCTTACAGTCTCTTTTTCGCCGTTCGGATCATACTTTGCGAGAATCAGAAATCCGCCAACGAGAATATAAAGACCCAACCCCCCCGAAACGAGCGCAGCCTCAAATGAGCCCATGATGATCGTCGCATAGAAAGCGAGCAAGGCATTCTTTTGAAAGACGGTTTTGGCGCCTTTTCGGATGGGTTCAATAAATTTACAAAGCAAATAAATGAAGAGGAGAAACGGAACAATGCCGTATGAAATAAGAATGTCAAGATGTGTGTTAAGCATTTGCGATTGACCGGTACCATTACTGATCTCATAATATTTTCCAAGAAAAACATTATCCTTGAAAACATCAAGAGCTCGTTTCCAAGTAATTTCACGGGAATCAAGCGGCTTCCCCGATTCCTCCATAAATTCAAATATTCTTATTGCTCCGGTTTCACTCATATACAGGTAAAGCGCTGCGATAATGATCGGTGACACCAAAAGGATCCAAGACAGTACCTTGCTGATTTTGATTTTGTTGAAAAATATAAGATTCAAAACAATGAGAAGCCCAAAGCAGACAAGTGCGATTTGGCAGCTTCTTGTTCTTGTTGCAAACAAAAGAAAGATCAAAAAAATCTCAAGCACCACACAAAGTGCTTTTATTATAGGTTTCTTAAAATAGAAGAAAGCGAGAGCACAGTATAGGCATGATTGTAAAACATAAAGTCCGGCGAAGTTGGGGTTGGCAAAGTTCAGTATTAAGCTTTCGCCAAGGTAAATATTTGCCCCAAGAAATCGATATGCAATAAAGTAGATAGCTGCGAGGGACAGATTTAGGATCATGACAGTCCTTGCAGTTGCCTTACTGATCTTTATGAAACTTATGATGTAAAAGAAGGTCACGGTGCAAATCAGCATGATCAGCTTTTTATAATAATCAAAGGAGAAATTCCAGGTTGTCACGGTCACATTGAGCGCACAAAGCACGACAAAAACCACGAAAACGATATTTATCCTGCCTCTGCAAAAACAAAAATCCGCAAGCATCGCAAACATCGTCAAAAAGGTGCAGGCAAACAGAAGGCTCGAAAGTGAAGGGCGCGCTGTGAGTATAGTAAAAACAATACCCAGCATCAAGCACATCAAGACGGTTATATAAAATTTAACACGCCTTTCCGACATTTCGCGTTCTTCCGCAAGGGCGCGCGTTTCTATTTTTGTTGTATCGGTTATATTCAAAGCCATATTGTCACCAAATCATTGATTTTTGAACGACTCAAGGAAATCGGTATAGAACTGTTCGGTTTGTCTGCAGTTTGTTTTATAATCAAAGTCCTTTGTCACCTTATCCAAACATGCGCGCACATAATCATTTTTGCCCGATGCTTTGATTAACTTTATTTTTTCGACAATTGCATCGATATCGCGCTCCGCAACCGCAAATCCGCATTCTTTGCCTACGATTTCGGGACAAGCGGTCACGTCATATACAATAGCGGGGAGGCCGCAGGCCATTGCCTCGGCAATCACCTTGCCAAAGGTGTCAGCACCGGAGAGATGGATATACACATCTCCCGCAGAGTACATCTTTGCAAGCTTTTCTGTGTCATTTGTAAAGCCTGCGTACACGATCCGATTATGCGCAACGGGGTTTGTTGCCGCTCCTACAAGCAGAATCTGCATGCTATCGTCCAGCTTGTCTGCAAGCGCCAAAACGTCCTGGTATTTAGGGTTGTCGGGTGTCCAAGAAGCCCCTACGCAAACGATAGTAAACTTTTCATTATGAAGACCAAATTCCTGAGGCAAGCATCCCTCGCGGCGGTAAAACTTTTTTGTGTCGATCCAGTTGTATATTCTGCTGACGGGGAAATTACCGAGAAAGGATTTTTTTCCCTCTTCAGCAGTCCAATCGGAAACGGCAACTACACGGACATTCTTCAGCGCAGCGAACCATTTTTTCTTATCCTTGAACATTTTTTTGCTGAAATCAAAGAGCCAACTGGAGGGATATGCTTTTTTGGAGGGACACCGGTTGCACTGCGAAAGCCACTTGTCGCAAAGATGACAGGTTGGATGAGCGCATTTGCCTGTAAAAATCCAACAATCGTGCAAATGCATTACCACCGGCTTTTGCGTCTTTCTTAAAAATTTGAAAAAGAGGGGTAAATTTAGGTAATGCCCGTGGAGATTTCTGAGATGGATGATATCGGGATCGTAATTTTTAACAAAGCGCAAAAAGCGCTTGGTCGCAAAATAGGAGAAATACCCCTCAAGCCCTGTCAGGCGGGAGAGCAAATTGTGCAGATAATATTCAAACTTTGAGTTTATTCTGTACGATCCGTCATTATATAGTGCACCATGCCCATAAGCGCTGATGCTTTCGTGGCCGTTCGCCTTCAGGTACTCGTCAAGCTCCCAGCACGTTCTGCCGGTGCTTTTCACTCGGTGTACCATATTTACCTGCAGGATCTTCATATATCATCCTCTTTTACGTTTTTTGATCAGAGCCTCCAGAACTTGAGGCCGGAATCCTTGAGGTCCTGAACGGGGTAGAGCCCCTTCACATCGATAAGAACCTTCTCGTTATCAGGGATATCGGCGCGGAAAAAAGTTTTGATATCTTCAAGCGAGAGTGACCTAAACTCGTTGTGGGCAACGGCGACGATCAGGCAGTCAAGATCGGAAAGGACTGCATTGCCGGATAGCTTGATGCCATACTCCTTCATTGCATCCTCGGGATCCGCCCAAGGGTCTACAACCAGAGGAAGGATTTCGTACTCCGCAAGGCGTTTTACAATGTCCTCCACCTTGCTGTTTCTCGTATCAGGGCAGTTTTCCTTGAAAGTAAGACCGAGGATCGCTACCTTGGAGTTTTTGGGGGATTTTCCCGCTTGGATCATCTGCTTGATTGCCGCATCGGCAACAAAAGCCCCCATTCCGTCATTGACCTTGCGGCCCGAAAGAATGATCTGGGAATGATAGCCGAGCTTCTCTGCCTCGTATGTAAAGTAGTAGGGGTCCACGCCGATGCAATGGCCGCCCACAAGACCGGGGCGGAAGCCGAGGGCGTTCCATTTTGTGTTCATTCCGTCAACGACCTCGTTGGTGTCGATGCCCATACGGTCAAACACCATGGCAAGCTCGTTCATAAATGCGATGTTGATGTCGCGTTGGCTGTTTTCCACAACCTTGACAGCCTCTGCGGTCTTGATGCTGGAAACCGGGTAGGTTCCAACCTCAATGACCATATCGTATACGCTTTTGATGATTGCAAGCGATTCCTCGTCCATGCCCGAAACGATCTTATGAATATTTTCAAGTCTGTGAACTCGGTCTCCTGGATTGATACGCTCGGGAGAATAGCCTACCTTAAAGTCCACACCACACTTAAGTCCGGACTCTCTTTCAAGGATCGGGACGCAAACATCCTCGGTCACGCCTGGATATACTGTGGATTCATATACAACGTAGGAGCCCTTCGCAAGATTTCTTCCAATGATCTCGCTTGCGCCGATCACGGGTGCAAGATTGGGGGTATGGTCGATATTTACGGGAGTTGGGACGGCAACAATGTGAAATTTCGCCTTCTTTAGGTCTGCTTCATCAGAAGTAAAGTAAACGGTGGTATTTTTGATTTCCTCGTCACCTACCTCACAGGTGGGGTCGATACCTGCCTTGTACTGCTCGATCTTTTTTGCATTGAGATCGAAGCCGATAACTGAAACTCCCTTTTTGGCAAATGCGACCGCAATGGGCATTCCCACATATCCAAGACCGACAAGGGAAATGCTTTCTTCTTTGTTTTTGATCTTTTCGTAAAGACTCATTTTATTCTCCCCTACTTGTTTTTGTCAATCAAACTTCGAATGCTGTCCTCTCGGCCTTTTGCCCCTTCAGCCGTGGAAAAGGTGGCCGAGCGCAAATATTCCGTAACACAGGTATGTCCAGCGCCTGTGCAAAACGAAAAGAATCAATCTTTGCTTACGAGATAAGAAATTTGATTTATGCGTTCTCAAAAAACGGTTGCCGGAAATTTTTCTTATGACGGCGATGCGTTCCCCGCGGTCCTTCACATGCAAGAAGCAATAGCTTATGCTCGAAATTAAATTGTAGAGCTGCTGCTTCACAAAGACCTCATAATTCGCATCGGACATATGGGTAGAAAAGAACGCATCTGCCGCAGTTATGTATTTTAGACGTGCATCAGCTTGATTCTTTATAACCCTGTGCGTGATGCTGTTTAGATTGGTCTTGTTGCAATTGTAAAACCAATTTTCGTCCATCAAGACGGTGTTGCATCTCTCAAGATAATGAACGTTGAACAGCGAATCCTCCGCAAAAGACATTGTTTCATCAAAGGTTAGATTGAAGGAATCGATAATTCTTTTTTTGAAAACTCTTGCAACCGGGCCGGTCAACGAGCTTTTGTAAGCATATAGCTCGGAGCTGGCTAAAAATTCATGTACTGAAAAAGTTTTTTTTGTTTTGGATGGTACGGTTTCAACATTATGCTCCTTGAAACAAAAGCGTATTCCGAATATTAAAAAGTCCGCTTCGTCACCGATCAAAGAAATCCTTTCCAGAAAGTCTTCATTGATCCAATCATCACTATCAACAAAAATGATGTAGTCTCCGGCCGCATGCTTCAAGCCCGCGTTGCGAGCAGATGAAACGCCACCATTCTTCTTGTGAATGACCTTTACACGTGGATCTTTTTGCGCATACATATCGCAAATTGCACCGCTCTTGTCTGTAGAACCGTCGTTGATAAGCAGCAATTCAAAGCCCTCATACGTTTGCTTCAGGCAACTCTGTATACACCTGTGAAGAAAGGCCTCGCTGTTGTAGACCGGTATTATAATGCTAATTTTATTCTGCATACTAACCTCTCAGCAGAAAGAAGTTGAACCTTAATCAGCTCACTCGATACTTTCTGATAAACTCATCAATATCACAAAAATCGTCAAATCGCGCTGCGATATCCTCGTCGCTCCAGTCCCACCATTTAATTTTTTCAATCTCGGCGATCTGTTCTTCGGTGAAACGGTATTTTATAATTTTCGCGGGCACACCGCCGACAATCGCATAAGGCGGAACATCCTTGGTGACAACCGCACCGGCGCCAATGACGACCCCGTTGCCGATTCTGACACCGGCCATGATAATTGCATTTTTACCAACCCACACATCGTTGCCGATAACCGTTTTTTTAGATGTGATATGATCCTCCAAAATTTTTGCTTGCTTTTCGTGCGGCATCAGCTTGTCAAAGTCAGGATATCTCCAACTTGCAAACAAGAACTGATGGGTTGTTACCCCCATATAGTGGGGTTGGACGATTGAGCAACCGTCTGCAAAGCTACAAAAAGAGCCAATGCTTTCGATAAACTTCAACTCGTACGCACCCGGCTTCGCAAGTGGTCCGTAGCAATATCTGCCTATGTTTTCATAGCTCACATGCTCTGCCGATTGTTCAAGCTTGATAGCCGTTTTCCGGAAAAGTGCAGAAAGCTTCTTTTTGAAATTCATCTGAATATCCTCTCGAAAAACCATTTAAGATCTTTTTTGGTTTCATATGCCTTTGAAGGCCTGTATTCTTGATCGGCAAGTACATAGTCAAGGATTTCGCTTGCAGGGGCAAACCAGCCGTTTTTGGATGCTATGTAATCAATGCATCGCTTGAAATCTTCAGAAAGATTTCCTTCTGTATCCACAAAGTCGTAGGCAAAGTGGGTGTAAACGATGCAGCAGCCCTTTTCCTTTACAAGCCTATCCACATTTTTCGGGGAAAGCAGCTTAAGGAATGGGGCAAGACGCATCCCATCCGAGGAGCTGAACCAATAATTTGAATACTTTTCCTTACCTGTTTCGGCATAGACAAGGCGCGGATCTGCCTTTATTGTGTTTATGTCTTTAAAGGTACGGTTGCGGATATATTGGATGTGCGCCTTGCAAACGTCCCCCCAAAAATAGTCGCTGCCCTCCTCGTCACCAAGGGATCTGATGTTTTTTCTGACGAGCGAATAGATTTTTCTGATCATGGGGGAGAACCGCTTTGCGCCCCAATACATATTCTCGACATTGCTTGCGTGATTGATGTGCATTCTGGGATACGCGCCAAGCTTTTCGCGGAACGCGTCAAGCGCTGCTACGGTTTCCTCACGTACAAATCCGCCCGATCCCGCGTTGTGGAACCCAAGCTCAAACCCGCGCTCGCGCAGCTCTTGGAGAAACGCCAAATACTCTGCATCCTCCAAGCACTCACCTTTAAAGATTTCATCTCTCACAGGGAAAGCCCAACAGGTTTTAGTGGTCAAGAGCCCCTTTTCATAAAGATAATCGTATACAGGCTTTACGTTTTTCACGGTAGCACCGTCTGTATCGTCCACTACGCTAAACGCAAAATCACAGCCATTCGGCCAGGTTATGTTTCTTTTCACTTTTCAAAGTCCTTTTTGCTGGCGATGCTTGCGGATTCTGCGGCAATCCTCAATATAATCAACCTCTGCCCAAAATGCGCCTGCCACGTCATGCACATATATGTCCGTCTTGGGGGCAAGGTCGTACAGCACGTTTTCCCACCAGACCGAATGACACTGGCGGTTGATCATCTCAATCATATGTGTCTTGTACGTGTTAACAAAATCTCCCTTCAGCTTGGCAACACCCAGGCACTCTCCTGTGGTTTCCTCAACGGTAAGATCCTTGCCGAATTTTTTTAGAATGCCGTTCTCATATTGATAGCGATAGTCCGCTTCCACCCTGCGTGTGCTGTCGGCAAGCAAAACGGGGCTCTTGTCAAGAGCGATGAGCTCATCTACAATTTCGGGCTCAAGATACACATCTCCGCTCATGATCACGGTATCATCTCCCTCGGTGAGATGCTCGCGAGCAAACCACATAGAGGCAATCCCGTTTGTTACATCGTAGAAGGGGTTGTATACAAAGTTGATGTTTCTGTCATCCAGCTCCTTCATGATCACACTTGCCTTGTAACCTACGACAATGGTGATATCCTCTATTCCCTTCTGGCGGAGCATATCGACCGTGTAGCGTATCAGGGGCACTCCGCCGATATCCACCATGCTCTTCGGCTTTTCCTCAATAAATTTACTGATTCTGGAGCCAATGCCTGCTGCCAAAATAATTGCTTTCATTCCCCTCACCTCATATTTTGCATTCCACAATATCGTGGGTGGGATTTTGTTTTTCCTCAGGCGGAAGTTTCATATAATCACCGTAGCAACGCCTCAGGATATCGTCATAATTTTCAGGAATGGGATACTGCTTTCCCTCAAAATCGGAAAGGATAAGCGTTTCAACCTCATCCCTTGTGAACTTGGGCCAATATCTCCCTCTGTGGCAAAGCTGATTTGTAAGCCTTGTGGGGAAGATGTTGAAAAATCTCATGGTGAGCTCGGTGACCGTTCTGCAAAGCCAAAGCGGAATAGCGGAATATACCATCCGCTTCATCCTCGATTCTCCGCCAACACCGCGCAGCTTGAAATCGCGTACCGCCTGCATCTTGATAAGAATTGCGGTCTGTAGCTTATAAAAGGGGAGGCAGATATTGTCGAGCGGAAAAATGTCAACGTATATACATTTTTCGATGGGAAGGTCGGCAAATACCCCCTCCACGAAGCGAGTACCCCTTTTATTCACCTTGAGTATGGAAAGCGGATAGTGAAGGTCGGTGAAATAGTCCATCAAGAAATACGAATCGGAAAGCTGCTTTTTGGCCGCCTTTTTAAATCTTTTGTAATTCTTCCTCGTCATCCAGAGATCGATATCATCGTCCCACGGGATATACCCTTTGTGGCGAATGGAGCCGAGAAGCGTACCTCCCGAAAGAAAATACTTGATCTCGTTTTTCTTGCAAATACGGTCTATTTCGTCCAGCATCTCAAGCTGTACGGAATGGATCTCGTCAAGCGGTACACCGCATATCATAAAATCGCCCATTTCGCCTCCGTAAAGTTTATTTTTGCATCGTTGCGTTTCGGAGAAGTTCTGCCATTTTTTTGCCGTTTTCTTCAGCGGCATGATATTTGCACGCCCATTGCTTGGCACGCTCAATATACCCTTCGCGGAGCGCGCTGTTTTCAACAAGCTCTTTTATTTTTTCGCAAAGATCCTCTTTTTGCTCAATAACACAGCCAAGCCCGTGCTCCTTGAAATACGCGATCCCTGCAATTTCGGTTGGGCCATATATCACAGGGCAACGGCCTGATGCGAGCATTTCCGAAATTTTAGTGGAAAAGGCGTATTTAAGATCCACGATGTGTTCGTGGGAATCGTTTTCGATATGTAACAAAAAGTCGCTCTCGGAAATCTGTCTTTCGAGCTCATCGTGCGGAACGGCACAGTGGAGCACAATGCCATTCTCCTCGGTAAGTTCTGCCATGTGCTCTCCTTTAGTAGCAGTATACACATCTACATGAAAGCCCAACTTTTTCACCGCTCTGCCCACCTCTGCAAGCGGCTTGCACCTGCCCACCGCCTCGCCGAGATTGCCTGCGTACAAAAAACGTGGATTCTTAGCATCAAATTCCCTAGGCTCGATACTCTTTTTGGGGATGCCCTTCATAAGGGTGCAGCCCATAGGAAAATACTTTTTGTAATCCCTTTCAAGTGCTTCGCAAAGGTACACGCATTCGCTTGCTCGCGCCATCATCTTCTCGTATGCCCTGTTAAAGCGCTTGCGGTATATCCTGTACGCAAGGGTGTTGCTCTGCATCGGTTTGATATAATAGGCTTCAGATTGGTGTACAACCAAGGGAATGCCAAGCTTTTTTGAAAGCCTTGTCGCCAGCTTGAGCAGATAGGCGAAGTCTCCCGGTTGAACAAGGATAATGTCGGGCGCAACCTTTTTTATCCATGCGCGAAACCGTTTCGTGTTCCAGAGGCGAGTTGACCACAGCATGTCCCGTAGGATCATACCGCGTGCGCGATTCCTTTGCGCTCCTCTTGCATCTGCCGTTGCACCCGAACCCTTAGCTGCTTCGATTTCGGAGGGCGTGAAGCTGATTTCGGTTCCAACCTTGATTTTGAACGGATGCTTGATTTTGGCGAGAAGCTCACTGTCGGTAATTTTGAAGTAGCGATAGCATACAGGGATGTTTGGGAGCATTTCCTTTATGTAAAGCTGTGAGATGTTCTCTGCGGGGTACTGTTCAAGATATGCCGCAAGCGTTGACCCCATGGAATTTTCTTTGGTAAATGAGGTGTGACTTATGACCAGTACGTTTGGATCAACCATTATGCCGCCTTTCTTCCTAGCTTAACACCGCGAAGCATCAGCCCAAGCATTTTAAAAAGTCCCCAGTCGCATTTCGCTTGCTTTTTAAGCCTAAGGCCCCTGCGTAAGCAAGCAAGCGGCGCAAGCAGGCCGTAGATGCGTCCGTAGATATAACCGCAAGAAATAAAAAACTGCTCTGTATGTCCGTGAAACCACGAGCTGTCCTCCTGCTTCACATAGCTAACAAGCTCAGGGGAATGATAGACAACCGCACCGTGCTTAATAAGCAGATTGATAAAAACCGAGTCCTCTCCGCAATATATCCTTCTTCCGGGACCGATCCTCACGTCAAAAAATATGTTGTTGTCCAGAAGAAAATTGCGCTTTATGGCGAGGCAGTGAACGCCTGCAGACCGAATGCTCCTTTTTGTTGCCTTCTTTAGCGTATTGGCTTTCTTATATGAAAGCGGCCTTTCCGGGTTTGTGCTCTGCACAAAAAACTTAATGGCATCAGCATCGGGGCACTTGTCAAACTCATCTAACACGATTCGTTCATATCCATCGACAAAGATCTGGTCGTCGTCAGCAAAAATAACAACATCAGCACTTGCCGTTGCTATGGCAATGTTGCGATTCATGCTTGCTCCACGTGTTGAGGTGGTGATCATTTTGGCGGTGTGCCCATCAAATTCATATTCCTCATAAGCGGTGTGGTCTGCTTGGTTGGCAAACACCACATTTGACTGAATATTCATCTCTTTGATTTTGGAGAAATCGGTTTGATGCATTGTTGCGCATAACACTTCAAAGCTCATTCTACACCTTCCCTATGTACTCTTTATAGTCTTTTTCAGTATCAAACACCATTGCGTGGACGGCGGCACGGCGTGCCTGCTCGGACGGGAGCTTCATATAATCGCCATAACGGTAGGCAAGGTAATCAAGGATCCGTTCCGAGCCCAAAAGGGTGGTGTCCTCAAAAGGCACGTCCACCGTCGTTTCAAAAAAGTTGGCCTCAAATAATCCGTTTCGAAACTTGGCAGGGGTGATCCAGTAGCAGTAGCAGTAGTTTGCGGTTCTGTTGTCGTACCCATAGATGTGGTGATAAGCTATGCGCGCCATCAGGCGGCAGGGAAGCAGCTTCAAAAGGTGAAGCATACAGGCTTGCCTCCGTGTTTTCGGTTTCCACCCCCTCTGCGAGAGCGCATATAGAGTGACAAATTTTGATTCAAGATAGACAAGCTTTTGAATGAGCTTTCTCTTTGGTACCTTATGCAGAATCATGATGTCCACGTAGATTCCATGGTGCATGTCCCTGTTGTCCTTGAACTGCTCCTCAATGAAGGTGGTGCCGTTCATTCTGACCTTGGCATACTCAAGATAGTTTGGGGTCGTGCGCCACTCCTGCAGGGCAAAGGTGTCACTGTTTTCTTTTTCGAATACCGCCTTGAATTTTTTGTATTCGGCAGGTGTCATAAAGATGTCAAGATCATCATCCCATGGAATAAATCCGCCATGACGCACAGCACCGAGCGCGGTGCCGCCCATGATATAATACACAATGCCGTTATCACGGCAAAGGGCATCGATGTATTTCATTATTTCAAGGATTTTGTTTTGTACGTCACGAACACTTTGGGTAACATCCATGGCGAAACTCCTCACATCTTTTTTGCTAAATGGTAATACTTGCTCATCAGCCTTTTCATGAACGGAACGCACAAAAGGAGCTTTGCTGTTTTGCGCACCGCGCGGAAAGCCAGCGCCCTGATGCGATATACCGCCTTGCTTGCCGTATACCGATGCGGGTGGGTGCTGACAATTGCGTTCTCTTTGGCGCAGAGAGCTTCAAGAAGCGAATGGAAGGTTGTATATGGGATATCCTTGTCCGAGCTGTCGAAAAGGTCGTTTGTCAGCGGATCGTAAATTCTCTTGAATTGGCGGCCTGCATCAGAATAGTAGGCGTAGGTAGTGGCGTGCATCTCGGCAAAATTGACCATAATGTCCGACAGCTCCGGATAGAGGGCGCGCACGCGCTCGGATCTGAAGAAATCACGGTTAGAGGTATAGCCCACCCTCTCGACCACCGGGTTGCCGTGCTGACAGACTGTCTTGAGGGGGAAGCCGTTTTCTTCAAAGAGCTCTTTGTTTACCTCAAACTCCGAAATGGCTGCATCAAGATCCCCACGGCACGCATCCATCACGTCATAATGATAGGAGATCTCGTGTCCCATCTCGGTCATACGGCGCAAAAGCGTTATGTTGTTTTTATCCCGCAGAAGATACGCCTGCACATAATACGAGCCGCGATGCCCGTACCGATGCTCGATCTCGGCCATGCGATAAGCGCTTTCCACTCGCGTTTCCACATCGTGTTTTAAAACGAGGTACGGTGTTGTGGCGTTTCTCCCTGCTTCGCGTGCGGGAACAGAGCATAATCCATGCTCGCGAAGGGCGCGGCAGAATTCTTCCCAGTGCTTATATACGAAAATCATTGGTTGTTCATCCGTTCCCGTAGAACGGTGGAAGAAATCCCATCGGTGTGATCAAGATAGACGACCGTACAGCCGACCGAGGCAAACTGCTTTTCATACTCGTCCCACGCTTCGGTGCCCTGCCAATCCGAACCGACGAACACGGCGTCCGCCCCATATTTCTTTACAGCCGCAAGCTTGTCCATATCCTCCTGCTTCACCACGCGGTCAACATAGCGGATCGCCTCTACAATGGCAATGCGGTCCGCTTCACAAATGATTGGCTGCTTCCGCTTCCTTTGACGGCAAAGCTCGTCGGTGGTGACACCCACGATCAGAAAAGAACACAGCTCCTTGGCACGCCGGAGAATATTGAGGTGGCCGATATGAAACATATCGAAAACGCCTGTGGTGTAGCCGATCTTATACTTTTTTTCCATACTCAATTCGCCTTTCTTGCAAATTTGCGGAATACCCATCCGCGAATGCGGTTAGGCAGAAGCACTTGGACGACAAAGCGCTTTGCGACATTTTTTATGTAAGTCATGCGACCAATGATACCACTGTTAAGCATATATTTCTGGAGCCTTCGCTCGCTTTTGAAATAGCGAAGACCGCCGCGGCGGCGATACATCTCATCACCCGTGCGGACAAGTACCGTCACCTCTCCCGTATTGGCAAAGATCGCGCCTGCCTTGAGCATGCGTAGCCAGAGGTAGTAATCCTCCTCCCAATACCAGTCGATATAACCTCCGGCCTTGTCGTACATTTCCTTGCGAAACATCACCGACACTTGGTTGAAGGGACAGCGGTACTTTAAGTATTCCTTAATCTGTGCGTCCTCGGTCGGCACGCGCCGGTAGCCTACCACATTTTCTTCCGTGCCGATGAATTCGGCAATATCGCCGCCTACGATGTCAGCTCCGGTTGCCTCAAGACAGGCAAGCTGTTCCTTAAAGCGTGTGGGTAGGCACACATCATCGGCATCCATAACGGCGATTAGCGGATAGCGGCATGCCTCCACGCTGGCACGGCGGGCGTCGCCATGTCCGCGGTTTTCGGAAAAGCGAATTACGCGGAAATTTTCTCCTTCATAGGCGGTGATCACTCGGTCAAGCGCATCCGGTACCGGCCCGTCCACAACCAGGACAACCTCGTCCGGCTTGACCATTCCCGAAAGGACACTGTCGAGGGCGCGCTTAAAGTGAATAGGATCATCCTTGCCGTAAACGCACATTGCAACCGAAAATTTCATATGCATTACACCCTCATCAATTTTTTGGCATCTTCCTGTCCTGCCGCGTACTCTTCCTCTGTGAGGGCGCCGCAGGAAAGGAGGTAATCGCCAAGGTCAAGGTCCGAAGCGGTTCCTTCACGCACCGTGTCCGCGCGCTTCAACACTTTAAAAACCGTGCGGAACAGAATGGAAAGATCTCCGAGGAGTGAGATTTTCTCTATGTACTTAAGATCGTACTGAAACTTTTCTTCCCAGGTAATGTTGTTGCGCCCGCTGACCTGTGCAAGCCCCGTAAGGCCGGGACGGACTCTATGGCGGTCGCGCTGCCGCTCGGTCATAAAGACCATATCCCGCACAAGCTGTGGTCGAGGCCCAACGATCGACATCTGCCCGATGAAGATGTTGAAAAGCTCGGGCAGCTCATCCAGCGAAGTAGAGCGCAGAATGCGGCCATAGCGCGTAAGCCGCATCTCATCGGGCAAAAGGTTTCCCGTCCGATCCCGCTCGCAAGTCATGCTGCGGAATTTCACAAGACGAAAGATGCGCTCTCCCTTTCCCGGGCGCAGCTGGGTGAAGAAGGGGTTGCCCTTCATCTTAAGTGCACCGAGGAGCGAAAGGGCCGCCAAAACGGGCGAAAGCACGAGAATGGCAAGACCTGAGAGCAGGATGTCATAAAACCGCTTGAAGAATGGGCGGTAAAGAGCTGCAGAAAGAAGGAAAAGAATTGATGCCGCGAGCAGCGCGATTGTCGCGATTCCCCACCATTCGGAAAGCAGAAGGCGAAAAAAAGCACTCATGCAAAGCACCCCCGCACAAGCCGGATGATCGCATCCTGCTCGGCATCGGTCATCTTGATATCGCTCGGCAGGCAGAGCCCACGGTCAAAGATGTCGGCCCCTACATCCACCCCACTGCCCGCAATATAGGCATTGGTGGCGGCGCGGCCATTTCCCTCTCTTGTGACAAAGGGGTTCATGCGGTAGATCGGCTGCATATGCATCGGCTTCCAAATCGGGCGACCCTCGACATTATGTGCAGCGAGCACCTCAAGAATTTCGGTGGGGCAGGTCTTGCCGGGCTCCTTATTGTAAAGCGCCTTGCTATCGCTGCGCACCTGCGGGCACATCGCCGCACGGTCGATGAGTAGGCAGGAGAGCCAAAAGTTCGGCTCCATACTTTCCTCGTCATAGGGATTCATGCTACATGGCAGATCGGCAAAGCCGTCACGGTAGCGCATATAGATCTCGCGTTTTCTTTCAATGTGCGCGTCCAGGTAGGGTAGCTGGCCGCGCACAACTCCCGCAATTACGTTCGACATACGGTAGTTGTAGCCCAGTTCTTCGTGCTGATACCAGGGCGCTGCCTCTCGGCTTTGGGTGCTCCACTTGCGGGCGCGGTCAGCCTCGGCACGGCTATCGGTGAGCAACATGCCGCCCGACGAGCCGGTGATAATTTTGTTGCCATTGAAGGAAATCACGCCAAGATCGCCAAAGCTCCCCGTTTCCTTTCCGCGGTAGGTTGCGCCAAAAGATTCGGCCGCATCCTCGACAAGCACAGCGCCATGCTCGCGGCAAAGCTCTTTGATCGTGTCAAGCTTTGCGGGGGTTCCGTAAAGATTGGCAAGCACGACTACCCTCGCCTCGGGATAGAGGCGGAATGCCTCGGAAAGAGCCGCGGGATCCATGTTCCAGGTGTCATACTCGGTATCGATAAAAACCGGCATGCCTCCCTCGTACATCACGGGGTTGACGGTGGCGTCAAAGGTCATATCGGAGCAAAGGACAGGGGCATTTGCCTTCACACCTGCCAGCCGCATCGCAAGATGCAAGGCAGCCGTTCCACAGGAAAGGGCAACAGCGTGAGCGCATCCGACTCTTTCTGCTACAAGGCGTTCCACCTCGTTAATGTTTTCGCCAACCGTCGACATCCAGTTGGTTCTGTACGCCTCGGTCATGTAGGTAAGCTCCTCTCCGTGCATGGTCGGCGAGGAAAGATAGATCCGCTTTTCAAAAGGCTTCATGCGCGCACACCTCCGCGAGAAGAATAAATTCATTTCATTATAACATATATAAATATATTAATGCAAGCAAAAAGAAAATTTTTGTGCTATTTCAACAAAAAAAGCCGAAAAACGCGTGCATAAAAGCCCTTTCATGTGGGCATAAAGGAGAGATGCCTTGCTTCGGGGAAGGGGGGCGCTTGCATAGGAGAAAATCGGAACGCGCAAAAGGCGCGCTTTCTCTCCTTTTCGGGTGCATGCTCCTGCACCGCTTTGATGTGATCCGCATCATAAAGGTGCGTGAATAAGGGGAGGTCTTTTGCAGCCGGCGCCATCGCCGTGATCAATTTTCTGTAAGACTACATAAAAAAGCCGCCCGTTGGGCGGCTTTTTGCTTACGCTGTAAACCTTTCTTGTCAAATTGGCGTGGGATGGGGGCGTGCCCCCACCGGTTTTCCTTATTCCCCGAGGAAGGTGACAAGCTCTCCGATCTCCTTGCGCTTCTTCTTCCGCAGGGGGTCCCCCTCTTTTGCGTAGCCGAGGGTGATGACCAGGCGGACGGGGTGGGAAAGACCGCAGATCCTGCGGATCTCCTTATCGTCAAGCCACCCGAGGATGCAGGTGGAAAGGCCCTGCGCCTCGGCCTCTGCGGTGATATAGGCGGAAAGAATGCCGATATCGATCGAGCGGTAGTCGTTCCCCTTGGCCTTGGCGCCGAGGGCGGCCGATGCGACATAGGGGCGCTCCGAGATCACAAGGAGGGTGGGCGCATCGCTTGCAAACTTGTTCATGCCCATGCCCTGCGTTGCACGCGCTACGGCGGAGGCGGCCTCCCCCTTGCAGAGTGTGATGTGGTAGGGCTGGCCATTGCAGGCCGAGGGGGCAAGACGCGCCGAAGAAAGGATGGCCGAGAGCTTCTCCTCCTCCACAGGGCGCGCAGGATCATAGCTGCGGCAGGACTGCCGCCTTTCGGCAATTTCGGTGAAATTCATCTTACGCGTACACAATGAGGGCGATGAGCTCCACGTCCTCGTCTCCTTCGTTCTTGATCGCGTGGCCGCTGCCGGAGGGCGTCAGCGTCACCTGGCCCGCCGTGACGGTGACCGTCTTTCCGTTGTCGTCATAGGTAGCCGTGCCCTTCATGATATAAAAGAGCTCACTGTCGGTTTCGTGGACGTGGTAGCCGATGCCGCAGCCGGGCTTCAAGGTGATCTTGCCAAAAAGGCGCCCCTTGCTGTTTAATTCCTCGGCCGACACAAAGCTTGTGACAACGACCGTGCCGTCCCCGCCGCGCATATTCACGCGCTCTTCGGTCTTAAAATCCTCAAAATTCTTAACCATACTTGCTTTTCCTCACATTTTTTGGTATAGTGGTATAAGACCATTATATAAGAAAACCTTTGCTATTGCAAGTGCCTTTTTTGAAAATCAGGATCGGAGAAAAGCCATGAATATGACCTTTTGTAACCCCACCTCACTGATCATGGGCCGCGGATGCGTTTTGCAAAATGCGCCCACCCTCGCCCGTTATGGGAAGCGTTGCCTTATCGTCACGGGCAGGACGGCTGCCAAGGCCTCGGGGGCGCTTGCCGATCTTACCGCGGCGCTTTTATCGGTGGGCGTTTCTTATACCGTCTATGACGGAATTGAGCAAAACCCCTCCTACGCCACCTGCCTTGCCGCTTCCGAGCTGGCAAAGAGGGAGGGGGCCGAGTTTGTGATCGGCGTGGGGGGCGGCTCCCCCATTGACGCCGCCAAGGCGATTGCCGCGCTCAGCGCCTGCCGCAACACCTCGGAGGAGGCACTCTTTTCGGCCTCCTTTGATGCAGAGCCCCTTCCGATCCTTGCCATCGGAACAACGGCGGGGACGGGGAGTGAGGTGACACCCGTTTCGGTCATCACCACCTCCCGGGGACAGAAAAAGAGCTTCCGCGCCCCCTCTCTCTATCCGCGCGTTGCCTTTGGGGATGCCGCCTATACCCTGTCGCTTTCGCCCGCCTTCACCCGCTCGACCGCGCTTGATGCGCTTGCCCACTGCCTTGAAAGCTATTTCAACCGCGCGGCTAACGATCTTTCCCGTACCCTTGCCCTGCGCGGCATCACGATCCTCTCCGCCCTCCTTGAAAGGACCGCCGTTTGTGACGAGGCCCCCCTTACGCTTGAGGAGCGTGAGGCGCTCTACTGCGCCTCGATCTACGGTGGGTATGCCATCAGCGTGACCGGCACCGCCTTCCCTCATGCGCTCGGCTATTTTCTCTCGGAGAGCCGCGGCATCCCCCACGGCAATGCCTGCGCCCTCTATCTTGAAGAATTTATCAACCACAACGCCCGTGTCCTGCCCGAGGAGAGTCTGCGGCTTTACGCCGCGGCGGGAACTGACAGGGAGGCTCTCCTCCTTCTCATCGGGCGCAACCTGCCGAGGATCGAGGTTTCGCTCACCGAGGAGGAGCTTGCCATCCTCTCGCCGCGCTATGAGAAGAATAAGAGCCTTGAAAAATGCTTCGGCGGGGTTGACTGCGCCTTTGCCACCGCGCTTTTACGCAAAATGTTCGTGAAGTGACAGTGCAGAAAAAAGTAAGGTTTTATTTACATCATAAAGAAAAAACCGCCCAAACGGGCGGTTTTTTCTATCAAAGGGTGTTCTTATAAATCGTTTCGATGATTTCGACAGCCTTTTTGCCCTCGAACTCATCCACATATTCACACGCCTCGCCGTTAAGCACACGGATGAAGCTTGCCAGCTGCTTTGAATGCTCGGCATGCGAGATGGCGGTATTGCTGGATGCACCGCTTGCCCCCTCGAATTTCGTGCAGGGCTCTTCCTTCCCATCGATCACAAGGCGGACGATCTGGTTTTCGGTGATCTCGATAGCACCCCTTGTACCGTTGATGCGGATCTCGCGCTCAAAGCCGGGGTGGGTGGCGGTGCTCGCCACGATCACGCCGAGTGCGCCGCTCTCAAACTCAAGCGAGGCAACCGCGGTATCCTCCACCTCAATATCGTGGGAGAGAGTGCGGACGATGCTGGCAATGCTCTTCACCCCGCCGACAAGGTACTGCAGAATATCCACACCGTGGATGCCCTGGTTCATCAGCGCGCCGCCGCCGTCCATCTTCTTGGTGCCGCGCCAGCTGCCCTTGTAGTATTCGGGCGCGCGGTAGTATTTCATGGTAAGATCGGCAAGCACGATCCTGCCGAGTGCTCCCGAGCGCACGATCTCACGCGCTCTTTGGATATCGGGCGAGGTACGCAGCTGGGAGATGACCGTGATCTTTCCCTTTGCGTTCTTTGCCGCCTCAATGATCTTTTCACAGTCATGAACCGTGATGGCCATCGGCTTTTCAAGCACCACGTTCTTGCCTGCCGTAAGCGCCTTGATGGCAAGCTCGGCATGCGTGCCGTTCGGTGTGCAGATGGTGACGACATCAATATCGGGATCCGAAAGAAGGGCATCAAAATCGGCATATGCGCGCGTGCCGTGCTTTTCGGCAAAGGCATCGGCTTTTGCCCGTGTGACGTCTGCGCAGGCATAGAGCACGGCGTTTTCAATATCGCCGAGTGCGGCCGCGTGAAAGCCTGCGATCACACCGCAGCCGAAGATAGCAAAATTCATTTTCCTCATAGCGTAGCTCCTTAAGTGAAATCGGGATTTTGCGCCTTGATAAGGCCAAGGTAATGCTCGCTCACCTCAAAAAGGCCGCCCCCCGCCGTATAGAACGCATCGTCCAGCGTATAGACGGTGGCATCGCTCTCGGTGCTCTTTCTCGGAATATAGGATTTCATGGCCTCCCAGTTCGTATAGTTCTGGCCGCCATTCGATTCGACCACCCCGATCTTCATGCCGCGCAGGGGCTTAAGACGTGCGGCAAAGTTCTTGTTCCACTCGACCATCATTGGGTTCACCGTCAGGTCGGCACAGAAGCACTGCACGCCCGCCGCATCGGCACAGTTTGCCATCTCAATGGTCACACTGGGCGTTTTGGCGATCGGCTTTAAGGTGATGGCGCTAAATCCAAGCTCAATACGGCGGCGTACATCCGAGAGGCTGTGTGCGCTCTCGTCTGCCGCAAAGCAGCAGGGGAGATCGCCGATGTAGATCTCGTTATCGGGTGCAAAGGGCTCCTCAAAGAGAACGGTGCGCTCAAGGATGCCCTCCTTTTCAAGGTGGAGAAGAAGCTCTTTTAGCCTTTCCTTGGTATCGTAGCGGCCGTTGGCGTCAAAGTAATAGACCACATGGCCGCTCTCTGTATAGGGGGTCTTGATGTCCCGGAGCAGGCTGTGGATCTCACTTGCGCGGGCCTTGTCCCAGGCCAGCATCTTATCAAGATCACCGTCCTTATCGGGATCCGAGCCGATCTTGATCTTAAAGAGGCAGACGCCGTCATTTGCCATCCTCACCACGTCCTCGGCAGGGACGCCGTAGGTAATGAGCGGCACGTTCGCGATCCTTGTTGCCTTGCCGTGCCCCTTGTAAATGCCGTCAAAATCGGCAGTACCGCCAAGGCGGGCATAGAGCTGCCAGGCTGCCATATCGAGCGGCACGAGGGCGTTGAGAACAAAGGTTTCGGTCACATCATTACGCCCGACAATCTTCTTTGCGTAGGCATAGCACTCGTCAAAGACCGAGTGGACGATATCGGGTACCGAGGCAAACTCCTTGCCCGAAACGGCCGCAACGGCAAATTCGGTCACGGCAAACATCAGCTCATTTGAGCGATCCTCGCCGAACTCGGCAAATACGCTGCTGTCCGACCAGAGCACGCTCTGGATTCCAAGGCCGATACCGACCTCGTTTTTCGACCTTAAGGCAACCACCGTCTGCCAGGCTCCGCTCAAGGTGTTACCCTTGAAGCCAAAGGGGTGTAAAAACGGCTCCCCCTCGTAAGCGCAATAGGCTTTGTCAATTTTGATCATAGGCTCTCCTCACGGGCGCACCCGGGCGCCTTTTTTCTTCAATAATAGCACAAAGACCGCCGGGCGGTCTTTGTGTAAAACGATCTACTTTTTGCAGAATATGCCGCGCCTGCCCCATAGGGGCAGCTCTTATGCCTCGGCAATGATTTTCTTCAGGTTTACGATGCACTCGGCAGAGGCGGCATAGCCCCCCTCCGAAATGGCACTGCCCTTGGGATTTAAAAGGGTGGCGCCCGAGAGCTTCTTTTCGGTGCTCGGGCGGTAGTGGGTTTCAAGCATCACGTCCCCCGAATAGCCCATCCTCTTCAGCTCGGCAAACAGGCCGCGGTAATCCACCTCGCCTTCACCGACCGCGACACCGACCGCCCCCTCGGCAGTATCCCTTGCGCGCACGGCGTCCTTGACGTGGACATGGCAGAAAAGGTCGCGGATTTTTGAAAAGCCATCGGGATAGGGCACCTCATCGGTGCAGTAGATGTTGTTGCCGGGATCGTAAAGCGCCTTGAAATAGGGCTTGTTCATCGCCCGCACGAGCTCTGCCGCATCGGCACAGCAGCCGGTGTTGGTGGAGGGCTCGGACTCAATGGCAATGGTGATGCCCGCCTCCTCGCAAAGGGCATAGGCCTCGCTGTACGCCTCTACGATCATTTTGCGGGTGACGGCGGGATTCTTAAAGAAGTCAAAGCAGCGGATCTTTTTGGCGCCGAGCAGCCGTGCATAGCCGACAAGCTTTTTGAATTTCTCGTTGTGGATGCGGATATTCTCCTCGCTGTAATCACATTTGAAGAAGGGGGAGGAGATGGCGGCCACGGGGATGCCGTATTCATCCGAGAGGGCCTTGATCCTCGCAATATCCTCGTCTGTATAGTCAAACGGCCCCTTTTCATAGGCCGAGCGGAGCTCAACACAGTCAAGCCCGTATTCCTTTGCAAACTCAAGCGCCTCGCCAAAATCCTGCGTGACCTCGTCTGTAATCACACCAATTCTCATACATTTCTCCTTTTTTCGCCCCGCACGCGCGGAAGCGGCGGAAGATTTTACTATAATTATAAGACATTTTTATAGATTTGTCAACCGCCAAAGAAAAAAGCCCGCAGCCGTGCGGGCTTCTTTGTCAGAGAAGTATCAGAAGATACGAAACGGCCGATAAAAGAATCGGAAGGGCGATAAAGACAGAAAAGAATAGGGTAAAGCCCCTGCCTGCAAGGGCGCGCCTTGTAAGGAGGAGGCCGATGAGGGAAAGGAGGGATGCGAGGCCCTCGACTGCGGCGGCAATGGTAACGAAAACGACTGCAACCGCGATGGTGAGCCCCGCCCCAAGTGCTTCTCCCACTCCCTCGGGATCCTCGGGCAGCAGGAGAACGGCAGAGGTGAAATAGACGGATACGGTGCTTGCTGCAAGAAACAGCAAAAGCAGAATGACGGCAAGAACGGTCAGCTTTTTCATGGTTTCTCCTTTCTTTTTTATGTAAGGGGCGGTGGCTCAGCTGTCAGCAGAGGCCTCCTTTTCTTCTTCCTTATGCTTGCCGCCCGCATTGCGGCAGATGGGGTAATAGGGGCAGTATTCGCAGGGGGATTTCGTGCCGTCCTTCAGGGGGCGCGCATCAAAGGCACCGCCCGAGAGCTGCTCTGCAACGCCGCGTACGATCCCATCGACCGTCCCCGAAAGCGCCTGCATCCCCTCAAGGGTGACAAGATTTTCAAGCTTTCCCTTGGCAGGGGTTCCGTCCTCATTCAGGGTGACCGGAATAAACCGGCCGTTCCCTTCTTTGTCCATAGCGCGCAGGGAGGTGGGGTCCGAGAGCAGAAGGCCGCTGCGCGTGCAGAGGGCATCCGCCTCCTCATCCCTTGTCCCGACAGTCTTGTTCTTCAGCGAGAGATTCAGATACAGCGCGCCTCCCGGCAGGATGCTGCCGCCCTCGGGCAGGCCGAGCGCCGCCTTGAAGCTCTCCTTTTCGCTCAGCCAAAGGGCAAAGAGATAGATGAGCATCTGTAAATTCTTGCCCGCGCGCACATCATCAAGCGAAAAGAGCTTCTCGCCGGTCTTATAGTCCACCACCCGCAGATAGACGTCACGCTCGCTCCGATAGATGTCCACGCGGTCGATCTTGCCGTATAGGGTGACGCGGGTACCGTCCGAAAGGGTCATGCGCGGCGGTGCGGCGGCGCCCTCCTCGTCCCGCGGCTCGTACTCAAAGAAGAGGGGAGAGAAGGCGGAGGAGGCAGCCTCCTCGCGCAGCTCCAGCGCGATGGCCGTGGCGCGGCGGGAAAGCCGCATAAAGCGGTGGCGGAGGCGTGCGGGGATCTCGCTGCCGGCAGGAAAGAGGGTAGAAAGGTAGGCCTCGCTGATCCTTTTGATCTCGGCCTCGATCTCCCCGTCCCCGAGCGTAATAAAGCGCTCCTTACCCACCTCGCGGAAGAAATATTCCATCACGGCGTGGATAAAGGTCCCCACCTCGGCGCTGTTCACAAGGATGCGCTTGTTGTCCGAGAGCCTTAAGACGTACTCGCAAAGGTAGGAGAAGGGGCAGGACACATAGCGGTCAATGCGGCTTTGGGTAAGCGAAAGCCTGCCCGAAAGCAGGGCGCGCATCACATCCCCATCGACCGAGGCGGAGGGCTCTTTAATCGGCTCTATGGCGCGCAGGAGTGCTTCGTTACAGCCAAGCTCTGTGAGCACCCGAAAGAGCGCCGCGCGCTCGGTGGGGGAGGATACGGCCGCGAGCGCCGATGCGGCGGTATCCGCGGTATAAACGCCGTCAAGCGGCGAGAGCTCCTGCTCCCTTTGAATGGGAAAACGGTTTCCCGTAAGTGCAAGAATGCGGTCAAGCGCCTCGCTTCTTGCCGATTTCGCAAAGGCAAAATCCGAGAGATAGTAGGAAAGCGTCACGCTCTCGGAGGCGGCCGAGAAGGCACGCAAAAAGCAGAAATACTCGCGTGAAGCGCGCACCACCTCGTCTGCATCAAAGACGATGCCGAGCCTTTCAAGAGAATGCAGCTCCGACTGGGTAAAGGTTCCACCCTCCTCCTTGCCGCGCGGAAAGACATCGGCATTCACGCCGATAAGATACACATGCTTCACGTCCCCTGCCCGCAAAAGGTCGGCCGAGCCCACCGTGACAGCATCGGCCCGGGCGGGGATGGTGCGTAGAGAGCCGTTTGAAAAGAGAAGGAGAAGCAGCTCGGAAAACTCGTGTGCCGAAAGGACGGTATCGGCAGAGATATCGCCAAGCAGGTCAAGCGCCTCCACGATCGCGCCGAAAAGGCGCGCATAGGCATCGGCAGAGTCGGCATCCCCCGCCCCTGCAAGCGCCTCGGCCTTTTCATATAGCCGCGCATCAAGGTCAATGTGCGTAAGAAACTCGAAAAGGATGGCGGAATGCTCCTTAACAGTCAAGTTTTCTTTACACGATTTTTTGAGGACCGAAAGCTGTGAGAGAAGGGCCTTACGGGTTTCGTTCAGTGCGGCAAGCGCGGCGTCCGCTTCCGCTCTTTCTCCCTCGCTCCTCGGGGGAGAATAGCCGGTCGGATACATGGTGAAGGGGGAATCAAGCAAGCGCCGCCCCGAAAGATTCCAGCGCTCGGCATACACCTCAAAGCGGTCCACATCCTCCTTTGGAATGCCCGAGAGGGCACACTTCATATAAGGGATCACGTCCTCCCGCCGCGCGCCCTCCGTCAGGATGGCATAGGCCGCACGGATCAGCTTGGTCGCCTCATAGGAAAGAAGATCGGTGGGAAGCGAAAAATAGGCGGGGATGCCGTAACGAAGGAGGGCGGCATCCAGCACCCCTCGGTAAGAATCGGCCGAGCGCGCCACGATCAGGTGGTCGGAGTAGCGTGCGCCCGCCCGCACACGGCGGGCAATGTCGGCGGCCACAAGTTCGGCCTCCCTGAAGGG
>JAZNDG010000081.1:0-34846 GCA_045587985.1 Eubacteriales bacterium
ATTCCTTCGCACTTTTCAGTGCTCGAAATTCTGTTGTTCAATTTTCAAAGACCGATGCCCGCCGCCCCTTTCGGGCCGACAGCTTTTCTATTATATCCTCTTATCTCCACTTTGTCAATACCTTTTTCAAACTTTTTTTAAAAAACATAATAAAAACGGCAGTTTTTCTGCCGTTTTCATGTAAACTGCCCCGCAAGCGGGACAGCCATAGAGATATTGCGGAAATTAGCCGTTGTTCTTGATGTCGTTCTCGTACTTCTCGATCATCTTCTTGACCATCTGGCCACCGACGGAACCGGCCTGACGGGCAGTAATATCGCCGTTGTAGCCCTGCTTAAGGTTCACACCAACCTCGCTCGCAGCTTCCATCTTGAACTTATCGAGAGCAGCCTGAGCCTCAGGAACCACCACTTTGTTCTTAGACATTTTCGTTCTCCTACATTTTATCTATATCATCGAGCTCGCGAGGTGTGATCCCTGGGCTCGACACTCCGCGTCTCTGCTATTATTGTGTACCGAAGCTGTAATAATATAAATGGAAATAAAATGACAAAGGATAACGAATATTTTCTTTTTCAGTCAATCACGTACAGTCTTTCCTTTTTGGAGAATGGGGACGGGTGAGAAGGTTGCAAAAGGAACCGATCCTGCCGCCATATCAACCGAAAGGGCCGCCGCCTCCGCATACGGGAAGGTCACAGAGGTAAGAGGAATTTTGCAATCGCCGCCCTCCTTTTCTTCACTCCCCGCAAGGATATCAAGGGCGGCAGTCAGAGAAATCCCGCCATCGAGCAAGCGCCGCTGAAGAGCACGCGCCGTTTCAGCGCGTGCCGTCACAACGGCCTCTATCCCCTCAAGGTCCTCAAGTGAAAGCTGTTCAAGATCAAAGGTGCGGGGCAAAAGACCCGCTTCACGCATGGTATCCACATACCCCTCGCGGCGATCCCGGAGCTCACGCGCAGCATCTTCAAAATACGAGTCAATATACGCGATCCTCTGTTTGCCAAGCGAAATCAGGTGCCGCGTTGCCAAAGCAGATGCTTCATAGTAGTTATAGAGGATCGAGGGGATGCCTTCTCCCCCAACAGTACCGTTCACCATCACAAAGGGCGCCCCCGCCTCCTTTAGCGCACGGATGCAGGCGCGCTCATTAAAAGAAGAGGAGGAAGGAACAAAGACGACAAAGCCGTCCACAGCGCGGCTTTGAAACGCTTTGATATACGCGTTATCCTCGCTCCCTCCACAAATAAGAAGGGATATCCCGCGCGCGGTAGCCGCTTTCGAAAGGGCACGGAGGGTAGGCGCAAGTGCGCCGCCCACGCTTTCCCAAAGGCCGACAATCCCTATGGCCCCCGCGGTCTGTGAGCGCATACCGCGCGCAATGCGATTGGGCACATACTGCAGCTTCTCTGCTGCGCGGCGAACCGCCTTAACAGTGGCCTCGGAATATTTCTTTTTGGGGGAATCATTCAGAATATACGAAACAGCCGAAACGCTGACGCCTGCCGCAGCCGCCACATCCCGTATTGTTGCCTTAGACATTACAATCTCCCTTCGGATAGGTTCTTCCTTCATTATAATGTTTTCGACATATAAAGTCAAGGTTCGGGAAAAACTCAATCAGAATTTGCGCTTGTCATACCGATTCATCAGGACAAATGCGCCAAGAAAAAGAAGCGCAAAGCCAAGAATGACAAGATACATCACATGCATCTCCACGCGATCTCCGAAAAAATAGAGATTACAGTCCACGCTGTCACGCATGGCTTCAATCGCGGGCGAAGGGACGCCCGATGCTTCCATCGCAGCAAAGGCGCCGCGCAATGCGTGATTGCGCAGCAAGGACGTGCCATACGTCCCCGGGAGGAAGGATAGAACCTTCTGAAGCCCCTCGGGGAAGCTCGAGATCGGCATATAAGCGCCGCAGATAAAGCCGTAGCACGAGCTTACGATCGTGCCAACCGCAGACATTTGGCCTTGCGTTGAAAGGAAATAATTGATCACCGAGGAAAGGGCCGTGCCCAGCATCACGAGCAGAAAAACGTCAAGAAGAAGCAAGAGCACGTCAACAAAAGAGAGATACCACCCCACGATCGCAAGATACACAAGCGAGGCGGCCATCGCCACAAGTGAAATCAAAAACGTGACAAGCAGCGTGGCGGAATAATAGCTCACAGCAAGCACCGAGCGCCGCACGGGTGAGATCAGAAGATCGCGCCTTGCCTCACTCACGCGGTCCTGCACCATCAGAAGATTGGCACAAAAGGAAACCGTCACGCAGGATACCGAAAGAAGTGACGAAAAGAGCTGACCGCCGACAAGTCCGCCAAGGATCGAATCCTCGATCGGCACACCGCCGAGCTGGGCAACAAAGGTATCACGGTAAATACCGGCAAGGAAGGTGGAATAAAGCACAAGAAGAATCAAAGGGGTGATCAAAGAGGTAAAGAGCATCCCGAAATCCTTAAAGAACATGCGTATATTCCGCTTTATTAAAACCCATATCACGCTCATTCCTCTTCTCCTTTCAAGGATTTTCCCGTAGCCGCCAAAAACACATCATCCATTTTCCCCTTGACGATTTCATAGTCCCGAAAGAGATGGGGGGCGCGCAGAATAAGGTCGGTAGCTTCTTTTGGACTCGAAACCGTCAGTCGCGCGCCGTTTTTCATCACTTCAAAGGGAACATTCAAGGAAGAAAGCTCGGAGGCAGTAATGTTATAAAGGAAAATATGGTCGCTTGTATAACGGTTTTTGAGCTCAAGCGGTGTTCCCTCTGCCACAATACGGCCTGCATCCAAGATGACCACAAAATCCGCTTCAGCAGCCTCCTCCATATAATGCGTCGTGAGAAAGACGGTCATCCCTTCCTCCCTGCGCAGCTTTCCTATTACCTCCCAAAGGAGCTTTCTTGTTTGGGGATCAAGACCGGTTGTCGGCTCATCGAGAATCAGAATCTTTGGCCGATGAATAAGCGCACGCGCAATATCCGCACGCCGCCGCTGACCGCCCGAAAGCTTTCCAACAGCACGGTCAATAAAATCAGAAAAATCAAGAAGCTCCGCAAGCTCATGAAGTCTTGCTTCAAAGGCCTCCCCAACGATCCCGTAGAGCGCGGCTCTGCTTTCGAGATTTTGGCGCACACTGAGCGGCTTATCAAGCACCGAGCTCTGAAACACAACACCAAGCGCGCGGTGTGATGCCCCGGGGCATTTATCAACATCTACACCGTTGACGAGCACCTCCCCGCTATCTCGCTCAAGCTGTCCGCAAAGAATGGATATGGTCGTGCTTTTTCCGGCACCGTTTACGCCGAGAAAGGCAAAGAGCTCGCCCTTCTTGACACAAAACGAAATATCCTGCACCGCACGGACGTTTTTGAAGCCTTTGACCAGATTTTTGATTTCGATTACGCTTTCCAAAAAATCGCCTCCTGTTTATGATATCAAAATGATATCAAAAAATCTCGATATTGTCAAGACCAAAACAGAAAAAAGCGGAAAATTTCCGCTTTTTTCTTTATTCTATGGGCAGAGCCCTCTTTTTCTCCTCAACCGCCTTTTTCTTTTCCATCCTGATTGTGAGAACACCGTTTTCATAGGATGCGTGTAAGGACTCGGTATCCACCCCGGACAGGTCAAAGGTTCGTTCTATGCTACCGAACACTCTTTCACTACGCAGGTATTTCCCATCGCCATCACCGGTGCTTTCGCTTTTTCTCTCGGCACGCACCGTCATATAAGAGCCTTCAAGCTCAATGGTAATGTCTGACTTTTTATAGCCCGGCAAATCCGCCTCCAAAACATAGCCATCATCCTCCTCTCGAATATCAATACGAAATTCGGGGAGCGGTGTGCTTCCAAAAAAGCGGCGTTCCAAATTTTCAAATTCTCTGAAGGGATCATATCCTCCCATAAGAGAACGGTGGCGAAAGGGTGTCAATGCGAACATCTTTTTTCTCCTTAAATCTTTCTTTGTGTGAATAGTGTCCTCCCTTTTTGACCGATTTATACAAAAGAAAAAGCCTGCTCACTTCCGTAAGCAGGCTTAAAGGGTTTACTTTAACGGATATCCTTCATCAAGGGCATCCAAAATAGGATCGATCAGGCAACCGCGCTTAATAATGATGCGCTTCACAAGGTTGATGACCAAGGTGATAAAGCCAAAGGCAAGCATCACAACCAAAGCAAGGATGACGGCCGTCCTGCTCGCGAGCTTGGCACCAATGAACGTGGGAAGGAATGCACAGAGGCCGGAAATGATACCCGTGAAGAACAACGGCCAGTGGTTCACATTATGCCCCTTCGTGTAGCCAAGCACCTCAAATCCAAGAGTCGAGATAGCGCGAGAGCAAAGAGCCAGGAACGCAAAGGAGACAGAAAGAAGACCGTAGCCAATATACTTCTTCACCCCTGCGCCGAAATATGCAACCGACAAGACACCGCTGTTGCTCATCATAAAGAGGAACACAGCCAGAAGGGCGAGGCGCGCAAGGCCGCCCAGGGTCACCGCGGTGACATACTTTCTATCCGAGCGCTCATACTTCTTGATAAGATTCAAGATGAAATTAAGGATCACAGCCGCGCCGAAGGAGGCAAGCATCAAGACAAGACCGATCTCCATCTTCACACCCGAAACCATCTTACTCGGATTCATTGTATCCGGAACAGAGGGCATAAAGAGCATGGGAAGAAGGAGAATACCGAGGAAGGTGTAAGAAGCGCGGAGATTCTTCATCACACGCGTCAGTCTGACGCTTCTGCCACCGATCGAAAAGATCACGCGGAGAATCGCAATGATAAGGTTGAGGAGAATGACAATCGGCGTCAGGAGAATCGCAACCGACAGAACAAGCAGAACGGCCCATCTGCCAAAGTTGCTAAGGAGAGAGCTTTCGTTCATCGCCGTTTTGACAGCCTTCAAAACATCCATGATGTCGATCTTATTAAAGATTGAAGTAAGACCGGTAAGATACTGGATGGGGTTTGAGAAATCCGATTGCTGCTCAGCCAGGATGCTTTCAAAGGAGATCGCGGCACCGGGCTCCTCGGTCATGTAGCCATCCAAAACCTCCTCATAGAAGGGATCGGTAGGCTCAACCGGCATTACCGTATAGGCAGGAAGAAGAGAGCCGACAAGCGCAACGATCATCAAAAGAATCGCAAGGATTGCCTGGATGCGCGCGATGTAAACCGTACGCTTGGCAACCATGACCTCGCCGTTTTGGTAAATCGTACTGAAGTACTTCGCATCGTTGCGAACGCCGATTTCGACATAACGCAACGCCTTTTTATCCTTCTTCTTTCTCTGGCTAAACGCTTCGTACTGCTCACGCTTGGTGGTATATGCGGTAGAAAGAAGCGCATCCGGTTCATGAAGGGCGGGGGCACCTGCGGCATTGGTCGTCAAGGGGGCTGCGGGGCCACCCTCATTTGCAATGGCGGGAACAAGAGAAACAGGAACACCCGAGACACGGGCAATCTTTTTCGCACGCTTGAGAGCTTCCTTCTCGGTGCGGCTTGCAAGGGCAAGGCTCTTGCGCTGCTCTCTTTCCTTCTGCACAATGACCCGCTTGTCACGGGCAGTCGTATCGCGCAGCTGCTTCAGCTCCAGGCGATGCGCGCGCTTGGCAAGCTCATCACTTGAGGCCTTCTGGTGCTTGTAAAGCTGATCTTGATTCTTCTGGTCACGAATCTCACGTTTGGTGACATCCGTACGAATACGGGAATCACGGCTTTCCTCCATGCGCTGCGCCGACTGTCTTCTCTGGTCCGCGCGGATATTCTCGCGCTGGATCTTATCGGTATCGGCAGCACGGCTCTTGATCAGACGGCGGTCTGCGGCGAGCTTTTTGGCATAAAGCCTATCCTCATGGATCTTCTGCTGCGTGTTCAGTTTAATTTCATCAGCCTGCCGGCGAACCTCCTTAGCCTCCTCGACCTGGGTGGCACGGAGCGCGCGCAGCTCTGCACGGCTGAGGTTGCGTGTTTCCTTTGCACGCTGATTGATCTTAATACGGGAAGCCTTTTTCTTATCGCCTGCGCGAAGCGAAACAAGGCGCTTTTCACTCTCAAGCTCCTTGGCGGCAAGCTTTTCCTCCGCACGGCGGCGCTGCAGATCAATGGTCGCGGCATCGGCCTGGCGGCGCGCTTCGGCAGCCTCTGCATTCAGAGTTGCAACGGCGGCCTTGTATTCAACACTGCCCAGACGCTTGGTCTCACGCTCTCTGACAGCGGCACGCTTTGCGGCAACGCGCTGCACATCCGACTGACGGCGCTTGCGGTTCTTCTTTTCAGCAGCCGTCTGCTTGGCATAAAGGCGATTGTCAAATTCCTTTTCCTTGGCGTCCTTACGAATTTCATCGTTTTCGCGCCCGGAAATCTTTGCCTCCTCACGCAGAAGAACCTTGGTAGCCTTATAGCGATCCTTTGCAAGGCGCTTGGCGTTCTTCTTTGTGTCATTGATCTTAAGGGTCTGCAGGCGGTCATCCGCAGCCGAGGTCTGACGAAGGAGCTTTCTTTCAGCAACATCGCTCTTCTTAATCAGCTTTTCCTCTTCGCGGCGGCGCTTCATATCAAGCGCGGCTGCATTTGCCAAGCGGCGTGCATCGGCGGCTTCACCGAGAAGACCGGTGGCAGCAGCCTTATATTCAATAGAACCGAGGCGCTTGGTCTCACGTTCACGAATTGAAGCCTGCTTGGCGGCAACACGCTGTACATCCGACTGACGGCGCTTGCGGGTCTTTCTGTCGGCAGCCGTCTGCTTGGCGTAAAGACGGTTTTCAAAAGCCTTTTCTTCCGCATTCTGACGGATTTCGTCATTACCGCGACGAGAGAGCTTGCTTTCCTCACGAAGGAGGGCCTTGGTTGCCTTCTTGCGCTCGGCTGCAACGCGCTTGGCGTTTTTCTTGCTGTCGCTGATCTTCATCGACTGCAGACGGTCATCGGCAGCGCCGGTCTGGCGAAGGAGCTTTGCATCGGCAGCATCACCCTTCTTTGCCAGCTTTTCCTCCTGGCGGCGGCGCTGGAGATCAAGCGAAGCGGCAGATGCAAGGCGCCGGGTTTCGGCAGCCTCATCGCTCAAGCCCGAAACGGCAGCCTTATATTCAATATTTCCAAGGCGCTTGGTCTCACGGGCATCCACAGCGGCCTGCTTGGCGGCAGTACGCTGGATGTCCGAATGACGGCGCTTGAGCATTTTTCTTTCGGCAGCAGTCTGCTTGGAATAAAGACGGTTATCAAACGCCTTCTCCTCTGCAGTCTTACGGAGCTCATCATGCTCACGGTCGGAGATTTTCCCCTCCTCGCGGAGAAGCGCCTTGGTGGCCTTCCGGCGCTCGGCAGCATTCCGCTTGGCCACCTTCAGCTCATCCGACTGCTTAAGAGCCTGGAGCTTCTCCTCAGCCGTAGCGCGCTGCTTGAAAATAGCCTTCTCGGAAGCCAAGCGGCTCTCGTGCAGACGGTTCTCGGCCGTCTTTTCGCGAACGACCGCATTCTCCTCCTCCTGGCGATATTTCTCAGCCTTTCTCTCGGCAGAGCGGAGGGCCTTTGTACGGGCACGTGTTGCCTTCGCCTCATCGCGGAAGGCGGTGTCGCGGCCGGCAATTTCGGCGCGCTCGGCGCGGACGATCTCCTTTTCGCGCTTTTTGAGGAGGGCGTGCTCGCCATCCTGGCGGAGATCCTCAACACGGCTACCGAAGGCGCGTGTCGCAAGATCGCGCTTTTCCGCACGGGCAAGACGTGCCGCATCCTGCGCGTTTATGTCAATGGTGGTGCGGAGGTTTTTGCGTTCCGCAGCGGCAAGACGCTTTGCCGCCTTTTTGTCTTCACCAATCCGGATGGAGGAAAGCTTCTCTGCGGAAGCAGAACGCTTTTTGATCGCCTTGGCCTCCGCTTTGGCAGAAACCTTGTCAAGGCGCGCCGCATCCAAACGTGCAGCATCCTCTGCCGCACCGCGGCGAACAGCAGAATTCCCCTCAACGCGAGCTACCTTAAGGTCATTGCGCGCACGGTTCTTGGCGACCGACACCGCAGAAGCCTCGCTCTGCATGCTGACAGCCTTCTGCCCCGCATCTATAAAGCGCTGCGCCTCAAGAGAAGGGGCAACCTCCTTGATCTCGGGAGCAGAGGGGATCTCCTGCACGGGAGCCTCCTCCTTCGCTGTCATCGCAGCGATTTCTTCCTCCGAAAGGAAGTTGGCAGCAGCCTCCTCGGCCTGGGCGGCGGCAGCAATCGCTTCCGCCTCCGCATCCCTCAGGGTGTAGCCGCACTTGGAGCAAAACTTGATGCCGGCACGCATCTTTGTTCCACACTGAGCGCACGTTACTGCTTTCTTCATGAGCTTTCTCCATTCTCAAACGTTAATTTAGACGGTCTTAATGTCGGCATCTCGGGGAGAGATTGCCGTCCATACGAGTCCCATTGTAAAATATTATATAGTAACATTCGCGCATTGTCAATAATTTTTCCGAAAATTGTGAAGAAAAAAATGGAGCATTTTCACAATCCGGCGCTTTTCGCCGAAATTCAATGAGAACCTGCTTTTTTCTTTCTTCCTCTTTTCCTGTTTTCTGGCAGGATGTGCGTATTAAATCCCTGCACAAACAGATAAAAAGCAATGTTTTGTTTACTTTTACACGCTCTCTCCACCCCTTGCACACCGGTTTCCGACACAACAGGCGATTCTGTGGGAGAAACAAGAAGGACGCTCGGTTTGGGGCACTTTATGCCGATGCAAAAGACGGGAGCCGTGCACAGTTCTGCCTTAATGGGGCGAGAAGAAGTCCGCCTCTTCTCTACCCTTTGGTCCCTCGCCCCTTCTTGCTTCCCCTTCCTTCTTTCACTCCCGCTTACATCCATGCCCCGCCCCTGCAAAAAGAAAAACAAAAAGACACCCCAAATGGGATGTCTTTTTGTTGGTGCGAGAGACGGGACTTGAACCCGTACGGATAAACCACACGCCCCTCAAACGTGCGCGTCTGCCAGTTCCGCCACTCTCGCGGGCATTTGCTATTATAGCCGCTTTTTCGTTGTTTGTCAAGCCCTTTTTCAAAAAAAAATATTTTTTATTGTTTTTCTGCAGGCGGCGCAAAGCGGCGGATGATTTCAGCCTCCGAAAACGGCACTTTTCCGTCCCCCTTCAGCTGGTATTGTTCATCCCCCTTCCCTGCAAGGAGAACGATGTCCCGTGGCCCTGCCACACGCAAAAGATAGCGGATTGCGGCTTCACGGTCCGCAATGGAAACAGCACGCCGCTTGTCGGGAAAGGAATCGTAGATTTCCTTGATGATCGCCGCGGGCTCCTCGGTGCCCGGGTTGTCCTCCGTAATAACAGAAAAATCCGCATACCGTGCTGCCGCGCGCGCCATATCGCGCCTGCGGCATTGCACACGATCCCCAACCGCCCCGAAAAGACAGTACAGCTTCCCTCCCGCATACGGTCGGAGGCCGCGCAGTGCCGCCGCAAGCGAGGCACCGTTGTGTGCATAGTCGATCACAAAAAGCCCTGAGCCGGGGACCGACAAAGACTCGCATCGTCCGGGAACCCGCAAGCACTCCGCATACTGTAAAAATTCAGATGCGGGAATATCGGTTAACGAAGAGGCAGACGCAAGGGCTGCAAGGAAATCCTCTATATAGTGCATTCCCGCAAGTGCAAGCCTCACTCCGTAGCGCTTCCCATTGCATTTTATAGAGAAGGCCGTATAAAGACGGCTTCCCTCGCGGTAGGTGCGCACCTCCTCTGCCCTATACGCCGATCGCCCCCCCTCGCCAAACCAAACCGTGCGCTTCGCGCTTGTCTTTCTCGCCAAAAAATGCGAAAAGCGTTCTCCCGCATTAAGAACGGCAAGGCCCGGAGCGCAGTCTGTAAAAAGGGAAAGCTTGGCATTTCTGTACTCTTTCATATTGCGATGCTCCCCTTTGCCGATGTGATCTCGGGAGAGATTCGTAAAAACGGCTGCCGAAAAAGGGATCCCCTCCACACGCCGCTTGGAAAGCGCCTGAGAGGACACCTCCATTACAACCGTGTGCACCCCCGCCTCAAGCATTTGGCGAAAGTACCAATGAAGCTCCGGGCTGTCCGGCGTTGTATTAACGGTTTCATAGTGCTTTCCGTCAAAAAACGCACCAAGCGAGCCGATATATCCTGTCGGAACCCCCACAGCCACAAGAAGATCGCGCAGCATAAAAGCAGTCGTACTTTTACCCTTGGTGCCGGTCACGCCGATGATCTTGAGCTCCTTTGCGGGCTCTCCGTAATATCGCGCGGCAAGATACGCCATCTTCGCTCTCGCATCATCGCAAAGAAGCACCGATGCATCGCTCGGAACGGAGGGGCTGCGCTCGGCCACAAAATGACGGCATCCGCGCTGATATGCATCCACAGCAAAATCATGGCCGTCATGCCTTGCCCCCGGCAGGCAGAAAAAGAGAGAGCCCGCATGTGCGGTGCGTGAATCGGAGGATAATGCAATCACCTCGGCGCACGGTGCGCCAAGATCCGCCCATAAAACCGATTCACCCTGCAAAAGCGCTCCGAAGGTCACTTATCTCCACCTCCCCTTTTTGTGTTCCTCCGCAAAAGGAGATGCTTGCCCCCACCAGGACCTCCAGCGCATCGATGCAATAAGAGGGCGCCTCGCCTTGAAATGCGGCTGAAATCTCGGTGCAAGCAAGAACAACCGCATCCGACCCGCTTGCAAGCAGCTGCTCGGCATACGGTAAATACGCAGCGCCGGAGGTAGCCTTTCCTCCTTTTTGCAAATAAATTCCATCCTCAAGCCGCTCGGCAAGATGAGAAGGAAGGGTCAACACCTCGATTTCCGCCTTCTCTGCCGCTCGGTGATAGATGCGAGAAAGAAGCGTGCCGCGCGTTGAAAGGATCCCAATACGCCCCACCCCCCCTTCGGCCGCCCGATCTACAGTCAGCTGCGGCATATCCAGAATAGGTACACACGAGCCGGTGCGCAGCTCGCTTAAATACGCATGTGCCGTGTTACAGGGAATCGCGATCACCTCCGCGCCTTGCAAAGCAAGAGATGAAATCCCTGCCAAAAGGGCGGGAAGAGGGTTTTCACCCCTCCCAAAGAGATGGGCTGTGCGATCCGGGATTCGGGGATCTCCAAAAAGCAAAACGGGCAGATGGGCAGAGTCGCTATCGGCAAATGTGCTTTCAATCACACGGCGATAAAAATAAGCCCCGGCAAGCGGCCCCATCCCCCCAAGAATACCAAGCGTTTTCATGCATTACATCCCTTCATAAGCCCGCATTCCTTTTCTTTACCCTGCGTTCGTGCTCAAAAACAAACAGCCTGCGCATAAGATTTCCGTCAAGATCCGCCTTAATATGGAAGGGGGATACCGCACGGCCGCGAGCCGCAAGACCTTGAAGGTGGCTGCATAGGCCTCCGTCCTTCACTCGGGAGTATATAACCGAAAGCGGGACGCTATGCCAAAGAATATCGGTAGTCGATAGAGAAAATGGAAGCGTCTGCCGAGAAAAACGATCCGACAAAATAAGGCCGGCGGGATTTAAGCCCGAGGCTGTCATATAATGATTGCTTCTTCCCTGCCTCAAATTCATTTCAAGCACATACAGCTCCCCCGTATGCGGATGCATCACAAGATCAAAATTTGAAAAACCGCAGTATCCGATTTCATCCAAAAAGGCCAAAAGCTTTTCTGCTACCGGCGGCGGTGGCTCGGTTAGGATCGCGGCGTGGTTCCCAAGCCCCTTCGGCGTATGCTCTTCAAGCAGAACACGGCCGTATGCCATCGCCCTTGCGCGCCCATTGCGGTCCGAATAGACGGTCAAAACATAGTTATCGGTATCCTCGATCGGCAATTTTTCCTGCAATAGAACCGCACCGCGATATCCGGCCGCGCGCATCCTACCGAGAATTTCCTCCGCCTCTTTTCTGTTTTCGGGAAACCATACCTTTTGCATTCCGCTAAAGGGAGAATGCCAATATTCCTCGCTGACTGCCGGCTTCATGACGATGGGATACAGAAATGGAATCACGTACGGTACCGCATCCTGTGGCCGCAAAACCACCGTTTTCGGAACCGGGATCCCACGCGCGATGCACGCTTCACCGAAAACCGCTTTATCGGCATACACAAGCGCCTCTTTCGGAGGAGAAGGAACAATACACGCCTCGCCGAAAATCTCTCTTTCCCGAATCAGAAAGGAGGAATATTCATCCGTACAGCCGAGAAGAATGGGGCGAAAATCGCGATAACGCGCCATCACCCTTCTAATCGCCCGTCTTCTCCCCTCATCCGTTTCCATATCCTTGTCCGTTTCCTGCTCTACCATCCTGCTGAAGGATGTAACGCCCAGACGATAGCGACCGAGCACCAGCGAGCGCGGCACCCCCGCCTCGTAAAAGGCAAGGGCCATACCGTAAGCGTTAAGATCTCCGCCGAGCAAAATCGGTAATACCTTCATTTTTCCTCCATAAAAAAAGGACCGCGACACAACGCAGTCCCGATATGTAGTATTACCAGCTGAAGGTTGTGGGGCACCCCTCCGAAAGCAACGCCGAAAATCCGTCCTGACGGAGCACCTCGTAAACAGCAATCGCGGCAGAATTGGAAAGATTAAGGCTTCTTAACCCCTGCCGCATCGGGATCCTTACAACCTCACCGGGATGGCGCAAAAGCAGGCTTTCCGGCAGACCGCGGGTCTCACAGCCGAACATCAGAAACACTCGGTCGGGATACTCCACCTCTGTATAAGCGCGGGGGGCCTTTGTCGAAAAATAATAGATCGCCTCGTGAGCATTCTTCGAGAAAAACTCGGCCTCATTTTCATAGTAGGTAATATTAAGATGATGCCAGTAATCAAGCCCCGCGCGCTTCAGCTTTTTATCATCGATTTCAAATCCGAGCGGACGGATCAGGTGAAGAGAGGCACCGGTAGCCGCACAGGTTCTGGCGATATTCCCGGTGTTTTGCGGAATTTCGGGGCAATGGAGCACGATGTGTATGTCTTTCATAGTTTCGTCCTTTAGCAGTATGTCTGTTCACACTTTATTTTATAACTATTTTAAAAAAAGTCAAGAAAGATTTTGGAAAACGGTGGTATTTCCACACAAACTATGCTATAATATAATCTAAAGCGTTAGTATAATGTTCCTTCCGTGAATTAAAGTAAGGAGGGTGCTGCGGCACCGCAGAAAACCATGGGCCTTTTTTCAAAAATATTCGGAACCTACAGCGAACGGCAGATCAAAAAGCTTCACAAAACGGCATCCCGCATTGAGGCTCTCGGCGAGCAGTATGCCGCCATGAGCAATGAAGAGCTTCGCGGCATGACCGATATCCTTCGTACACGGCTTGCAAACGGCGAAACGCTTGACGATATCCTCCCCGAGGCCTTTGCCACCGTACGGGAGGCCGATGCACGCGTCCTTGGCAAGCGCCCTTTTTACGTGCAGCTTCTCGGCGGTATTCTTCTCCACCAGGGGCGCATCGCCGAGATGAAAACGGGTGAAGGAAAAACCCTGGTTGCAACCCTTCCCGCTTACTTGAATGCCCTCACCGGCAACGGTGTCCACATCGTAACGGTAAACGATTATCTGGCCCGCCGTGACAGCGAGGAAATGGGCCGCGTATATGCCTTCCTTGGTCTTAAAACGGGTCTTATCGTGCCGGGACAGACCCCCGATGAAAAAAAGGCCTCTTATGCGGCGGATATCACCTACGGCACAAACAATGAGTTTGGCTTTGACTTCCTGCGTGACAATCTCGTCATTTACAAAAAGGATATGGTACAGCGCGGCCACGCCTTTGCCATTGTGGACGAGGTGGACTCGATCCTGATCGATGAGGCCAGAACCCCCTTGATCATCTCGGGTGAGGGAGATGAATCCACCGAGCTTTATGAGCGTGCCGACCGCTTTGCACGGTCCTTAAAAAAGCGCGTAGTAAAGGAGATCGATGACAAGGAGGACCAGGACGCCCTGGAGGGCGACTATGTCGTGGATGAAAAGGCGAGAAATGCGATCCTCGGTGCCTCCGGCATTGCAAAGGCCGAGCGGTTCTTTGGCGTTGAAAACCTTTCCGATCCCGAAAATTCCACCCTCTATCACCATATCAACCAAGCGATCCGTGCACACGGTGTCATGCAGCGTGATATCGATTATGTGGTCAAGGATGATGAGGTTATAATCGTTGACAGCTTTACAGGGCGGCTTATGCCCGGCCGGCGGTACAACGAGGGGCTCCACCAGGCGATTGAGGCGAAGGAGGCCGTTGCGGTTCAGAAGGAATCGAAATCGCTCGCTACCATCACCTTTCAGAACTATTTCCGCATGTACCGCAAGCTCTCGGGCATGACCGGTACTGCCCTTACCGAGGATGCCGAATTCCGTGAGATCTATGCCATTGACGTGGTGGAGGTCCCCACCAATAAGCCGATGATCCGCATCGATCACAACGATGAAATCTATATCAACCACGAGGCCAAATACCGTGCCATCATACGTCAGATTGCCGCCTGCCACGAAAAGGGGCAACCGATCCTGATCGGTACGGTGTCGATTGAGCGCTCCGAATTTTTGTCGCGTCTTCTTACTCGCAGCGGCATCAAGCACACCGTCCTCAACGCAAAGCATCACGAAAAGGAAGCAGAGATCGTGGCACAGGCGGGCAAGCTTGGCGCTGTTACGATTTCTACGAACATGGCAGGGCGCGGCACGGATATCATGCTGGGCGGCAACCCCGAATATATGGCAAAGGCGGCCCTAAGGCGAGAGGATTACCCCGAGGAGCTGATCGCAGCGGCAGTCGCCACCGCCCCGACCGAGGATGAGGAAATCCTTGCAATACGGGAAAAATACCGCGCGCTTTACGAGAAGTTCAAAGAGGAAATCCGGCCGGAGGCCGAGGCGGTCAAGGCCGCAGGCGGTCTTTTCATTCTCGGAACCGAGCGCCACGAAAGCCGCCGTATCGACAACCAGCTCCGCGGCCGTAGCGGCCGCCAGGGTGATCCCGGCGAATCCAGGTTCTTCCTCTCCATGGACGATGATATTTTAAGGCTTTTCAGCCGCAGCGACCTCGTGCAAAGCATCATTAACCGCTGGGGCGCCTCTAAGGAGGCCGATGCTCCGATCGCCATGGGGATGATCACAACCGCTATCGAACGGGCCCAAAAGGCGGTCGAGGGACAGAACTTTGCAAGAAGAAAGAATGTTCTTGCGTATGATGACGTAATGGACCAGCAGCGCCGCTTGATTTACCGCCAGCGCGCCGAGGTGCTTGACGGCGCCGATCTTTCCAAGACCCTTACGGATATGATTGAAGAAACGGTTGTCGAGGCCACCCGCGAGGCGCTTGTCGGGGCAAGCCCCGCAGAGTGGAATTTTGACGAGCTCCGCAACCGCTTCATCGGCCTTTTGACCACCCAGGATTCCTTCCGCTACTCTTCCCCGGATGAAATTCCGAGCGCAGAGGAGATCGAAAACGAGCTTTGCGAGCGTGCCTTTGCACTCTACCGCGAAAAGGAGGAGGCCATCGGTGCCGAGCGCTTCCGTGAGGTGGAGCGGGCCGCTCTTCTGCGCAACGTGGATACCCTTTGGATGGCACACCTTGATGACATGGATGACCTGAAGGGCTCGGTTTCGCTCAATTCCTACGCACAGCGCAATCCGCTGAACGAGTTCCGCATCATCGGCAATGACGTTTTTGCCGAGATGATTGACGAGATCCGCCGCCGCACCGTTCGCACGGTTCTTTCTCTGCGTCTTGTGGAAACACCGATCGTACGGCGCGAGGTGGCAAAGCCGCTTTCCGAGGGCTTTGCCGGCGAAAAGCCGAAAAAGGGCGCCACACAAGCATCCCGCACGCAGAAGGTGGGGCGCAACGATCTTTGCCCCTGCGGAAGCGGAAAGAAATACAAGAAATGCTGCGGTGCCAACGGCACCCAGTCCGAATAACGGGGGAATTATGGGTTTTGGCATTTTATTTCTCGGATATCTTATAAGCATCAATACGCTTGCCTATCCGGGCTTTACCAAGATCTTTGCCCTCCTTCTTATGCTCCTTTCCATGTCAAAGCTCGGCATCTACAACCGCCGCCTTAAATCCGCCTATATCACGCTCATTCCGGCAACCGTGATCGGAGTCCTTTACTTCGCTCTTGAAGTGGCAAAGATGTTCTCTTTTATCCCGGAGGATGCAGCAACCCTCCTTTTCCTCCTTATACCGCTGGCCGTCACGGTCTGCGAGCTTATCTTCCTCTTCTATCTGCTCGGCGGTCTTGCCGATCTTGCCAAGGAAACCGAGGTTCCCTTCTTACTGCTCGGCTCGCTCCGGAACCGAACCCTCACAGTCATTTATTACGTGCTCTTTATTCTCGGCCAGTTTGATTACAGCCCCGCCCTTACAAAATTCCTTATCTATTACAATGTCGCGCTTCTCTTTGTCGGATTTTTCATCTTTTTCCTGAACGCCAAGCTGATCTATGGATTTTATATGTGGATCTGCCTGCCGGGGGATGAAAATATGAACCGAAAAACCTCAAATATCCCTTTTATAGACAAGCTCTACGAGCGAATGGATGCGGCCGAGGAGCGCCGCCTGCAGCGGCGTCAAAACAGCGATGCCGCATATCGCCAAGAGAAACAAGCCCGTAAGGAGAATAAAAAGAAAAAATGAAATCGGCTAAAAATGTCTTTCCCGTTGGGGCACTGATCGCTGGCATCTTTATCCTGTTCAACCCCAATGTCACTATAATCGATCTTGTGCCCGACTGCATTGCCTATGCGCTGTTTCTCTATGCCCTTCGGCATGTTTCCGTATTCGTCCCCTATATGCGGGAAGCGGCTGACGGATTCCGCCGTCTTTTCTATCTCTCGCTCGTCAAGCTCCCCGCGCTCATCGTGATGCTCACCCTTGCCCAACAGCGCGTCACGATCACCCTTTTTTCCTTTACCTTTGCGATCCTTGAGTTGGTTTTTCTTTTCCCTGCCATTTCGAATCTGTTTGAAGGCCTTTTCTATATGGGCCAGCGCTTCGGATGCGAAGCGGCCATCCGGGACACGCGCTATCGCAACGGTGTTTCGGCCATCAGAACCACGACATTCGTGTTCTTTGTTGCCAAGATGGCCCTTTCCACTCTCCCTGATTTTCTCTTGCTTTTTGAATACGACCCCATCTCGGGCTCGGGATTTACCATCCCGATGGCACAGTACGGGCTGGTAGTAGCCGCTGCCTTTGTTCTTTCCCTGATTTTCGGAATCATTTGGCTCTCTGTCATCATCCCGTATCTCCGCACCATTCGTGACGATGCGGGAACGGCCGCGCTCTCTCCCCCGGAGGGCCAAGACTTCAAGAGGAGCGAGAACCGCCGCCTGCAGTTTTCTCTTCCCTTCTTCCTTTTTGCACTCGGGGCATGTCTTTCGCTTGATTTTGTGGCAAGCAACATTTCCCTTCTGCCCGATTACCTCTCGGCCGCATCCTTTTTCGCACTTGCCCTCCTCTTTTATCTGAAGAAGCAAAGCGATTCCCGCCCACCCCTCGTTTTGTCCGGCGCCTACCTTCTTCTGACGGTCCTGTTTGCGATTTTCCGCTCCAATTTCTTTGCCTTATACACAGAAAGCGATCTTTCGGCAAAGCCGGAGGCGGCTGTCGCTTATATCCCTGTTTTGATCCTTTCGCTTCTTTCGGAGAGCGCCTTTATTGCCGTCTTTATTCCTCTTTGCCGCTCGCTTTATCGCTTTTACCGTGAAAACGCCATCCTCGATACACCGCAGAATGAATATGAGGTCAAGCTGCTTTCGGAAGAGAGGCGCACGCTTGAAAAGCAAAATCGCCTTTTGTCCGTCCTTGCCATCCTCTCTGCCGTAACATCCTTCCTCACGGTTCTCCTGGCTTATTTCAAGGAGCCCTCCGCTGTCGCGGATTGGCAAAGATTTTTCCTCCCCCTGTTCACCTCCTTCTGGCTCATTCCCTTTGTCCTGGCACTTGTGCTCGGCATTTCAACCGCCTTGATTGCGCGCGGCCGCACGCAAGAGCTTTACCGCATGTGGGATGTAGAGCCGACCTCCTCGATCGAATAATCGAAACCGGGCACGGAGAGATCGAGGGAAAACGGAATACTGCCATGCGGAGCTGCGGTGCACTTTGAGCTGCGGTGCACTTTGAACTGCGGCGGTATCGTCACCGATTTTAGCTAGCGTGGGCGGAACATCGTCTGCGGCCTTTAACCCCCTTGCTGACTCCCCCTATCAAGGGGGCTCTTATCGGCCGTTACGCCGGCAGAATCGCTGTATCCTTCCGCAGGACCGAATTTCAGTGTCAGCATCCTGATGGCCGGCGAGCTTGATATACGCATGATTGTGTATCGCATAGAAGAAGCCTGATACAAACAAAAAAGCAGGTGCGTTTGCTTCGCACCTGCTTTTCTTTGTTTAAAGAATGGCATAGAAGAGAATCGTGGTCACAGCCCCGGCCGCCATCAGAATGGCAAGCACAAGTGCCAAAATCGAGTACATTCTTTGCTTTTTACGATTCATTTTCAAGCTCCTCCCTTCGGCTTCACCATCTTTTTCATGGTGTAGCGGGAAATATTACGGGTTCCTACGGCTCTCGGATTTTTATCGACATCAAGAAGATGGGCAAGCCCCTTTGCAACCGTATCGCGCGGATCGCAAAGACGGGAGGTGTTCACCCCCGTCACACCGCCGATCATCTTATCGATTCCCTCTAAAAGACATCCGCCGCCGGTAAGGAGAATACCGGTATCAAAAACCTCCTGCACGCAATCGGCGGGGATTTTGGTAATGGTTTCGCACACTCCTTCGATCAAGGCAGCCATCGGCTCTTCAAGCGCGGCAAACATCTCCTCGGAGGAAATACGGACCTTGCAGTAGTCGCCGTTTGTGGCATCACGGCAACGGACCTCTGTGGTTTTTCTTTCGCTGCTGACCCAAACCGTTCCGATTTTCAGCTTCACATCCTCGGCCGAGGCAAGATCCACCTCGACTCTGTGGCGGTTAAGAAGATAGCGGGCGATCGCCCGATCAAAGCTTATCCCTCCTACGGGATAGGTCTTTTTGTAGAAAATGCGGCCATGGCACACCGCAATCACATCGGTTCTTTCCATTCCGATGTCCACTACAACGGCATTGACCCCAAGGTCCAAGCCGTTTCCGCAGAGCGCGGCGATCGGCGAATAGACAAGATATACCTCGGCGGCCCCTGCCTCAATCGCCATTTCGGTAAGCGCCGTTTCCTCTACCTCGCTGAAGCTGCACGGAATGCTGAGCAACACACGGCCGCAGGCACCCCCGGAAAAGCGTTCAATGACTTCCTTCAGCACAAGACGAGTCTGGTCGGGTGTAAGAGAAGCCTCTCCGAACAAGCGGCCGCGGACGACCTCCGCGTCCCCTCCGGCAGCACTTCGGTCTTTTTCCTTGCCCTTATCCGTAAGAAAGCCCTCCGTCTGCGAGTCAATGGCGGAGAGGATCTCCCGGCCCGCAGCGCTGACCACGACTCTTGAAGCGCCGAGATCAATTCCAATGCTTTCGTACATCTTTATTCCTCGTATTTTTTTCGATTAGGTCTATTATACACTAAGCCCCTCGCTTTTGCAAGCGAATTGAGGGAAATAAAAATATTATTTTTCCCCCACCGCGATCCTGCCGGAAAGCCGCTCGGAAAGAAGCGTGTAGCGAAGAGCTTGGCGATTGTTTTCTACCATCCGTAAAAGTATATCACGGCGGCCGATGAGAAGCACCCTCTGCCTTGCGCGCGTAACGGCGGTATAAAGGAGATTGCGCGTCATAAGCATTGGCGGACAAAAGTAAATCGGGATCAGCACGGTGCCGTATTCACTTCCCTGGCTCTTATGAACGGTGATCGCATACGCGTGCTCAAGCTCCTCGTACATCGTACGGTCATAGCGCGCGCTCCGCTTTCCTTCGTAAGACACCACCATATAATCACCATCGGGATCGATGCGCTCGATAAGGCCGATATCGCCGTTAAAAATCCCCTCGGCGCGTGAAGGATTGTCCACCCACTCCACGCCGTAATTGTTGCGAATCTGCATAACGCGGTCCCCTTCACGGAAGATACGATCGCGAAAGACGACCTCACAGCGCCCCTCGGCAGGAGGATTCAGCGCCTTTTGCAAAAGAAGATTGAGATTTTCTGTGCCGCAAATTCCCTTTCGGGACGGAGTGATTACCTGCAGCTGCTCAAGCACCGATTCGCCATAAGCGCGCGGCAGGCGGCGTGTGATCAGATCCACAACCGTATTGCCGATCTCCTCCTCACTGCGCGGCATAAAAAAGAAATCGTTATCCGTGCTCGAAAGCTCGGGCGTTTCTCCTGCATTGATGCGATGCGCGTTTGTGATGATAAGGCTCTCCCCCGACTGGCGAAAGACCTCCTCAAGGCAGACGGTATTCAAGCTCCCGGAGGCCAGCATGTCCCCAAAGACGTTGCCGTGCCCCACCGAGGGAAGCTGGTCGGCATCCCCCACAAAGATAAGCCTTGCCCCACGCTTTACCGCGCGAAGGAGCGCCTCCGTTAAGGATAGGTCAAGCATAGAAGCCTCATCGAGGATCAAAACGTCCTCTTCAAGGGGATTTTCGCGGTTCCGCCCGAAGATGGGGTGCATCCCTTCGTTTCGCACCGTTTCAAGCAGGCGATGGACGGTTTTGGCTTCGGCAGAGGTAGCCTCACTCATTCGCTTGGCGGCGCGGCCTGTTGGAGCAGAAAGAGCGACACGAAGGCCAAGACTTGAAAAGATATTGAGAAGGCCCTTTATGATGGTCGTTTTACCTGTGCCGGGACCGCCCGTCAGGAGAAGCACACCGGCGCGGAGCGCCTCATAAAGCGCGTGGCGCTGCATAGGGGCATAGGTAATCCCGGTTTCGGTTTCGGAGCGCGCGATCAGCCGTTCAATATCCCGGTGATCCAGTGTCGGGCATCCCGTGCTGAGGGCAAGCAGCTTTTCCGAAACAAAGCACTCGGCCTCATAATGCGCACTCATATAGAGGTATTCGGTATCCTCATACCGCTCGGAAACAAGAACGTGCTCGCGCTCGGCCGAGAGAATCGCCTCCTCTACCCTTGCATCCTCCACCTCAAGCTGAAGAGCAACGGCCTTGATCAGCTTTTCGCGCGGCATGCAACAATGGCCGTTCGCAGATGCATTGTAGGAAAGAATATACGAAATTCCGGCAAGAAGCCGTGCGGGAGATTCAGGCTCGATCCCCAGCCCCCTTGCCAATGCATCCGCTCGTTCAAAGCCGATGCCGTACACCTCATGACAAAGACGGTAGGGGTTTTCGCGCAGAAGGTCAACCGAGCGGTTTCCCCACAGCTTATAGATGCGCGTAATGACGGTGCTCCCGAAAACATCACGGCAGAACATCATAAGCGAGCGGATCCCCGCCTGCTCACAAAAGGATTCATGAATTTCCTTGGCACGCTTTCGGGAAACACCGGGGATATCCGCCAGCCATTCGGGATGATTCTCGATCACGTCAAAGGTGTCTTCTCCGTAACGCTCCACCATCTTAATGGCGGTTGCTGCGCCCACACCCTTTACGGTGCGCGAGGAAAGATATTTCAGAATTGCGGCAGCCCCCGTTGGGAGCTTTTTCTCGTAATTTTCAACAAGAAACTGCTTTCCGTATTCGGCATGGCGTGTCCACGCTCCGGAAAGGATCGCCTCCTCACCCTCGGCAATATACGGCATTTTGCCTACGGCAACGACCATCTCACCCTCTTCGGTTAAAAGCTCGATCACCGTATAGTCGGTCCTCTCGCTCCGAAACACGACCGCTTCAACGCTACCCGAGATCGTCAAGGGGGTAGAAGGATCGCTCTTGATTTCTTTTTCCCTTTTCATAGTAGTATTCCTCGCAGGAAAGATATATCCTTATCCACCAAAAGTCCCATATGCTCCAAATGCAGCAAGAAAAAGAGGATGGGTACGCAAAAAAGCAAAATGCCCCCCGTTTTTATAAAGAATATGCGGGAGGCATACGCTATTAAAGAAGTCTTGAAAGCTCTTCCGCGATATCGGTCCTTTCCCACGGAGCATCCAGGTCCTCACGGCCCATATGTCCATAGGCTGCAAACTGACGGTAGATCGGACGGCGGAGATCGAAGCGCTTGATGATGGCGCCGGGGCGGAGATCCACAAGGCGAGAAAGCGCGGTTGCGATCACACCCTCCTCCACCTTGGCAGTGCCAAAGGTTTCAACCATCACCGAAACAGGCTTTGCAACACCGATGGCATACGCGATCTGAACCTCACAGCGGTCGGCAAGACCGGAGGCCACCACGTTCTTTGCAAGATAGCGCGCGGCATAGGATGCGCTGCGGTCCACCTTTGTCGGATCCTTACCCGAGAAGGCGCCGCCACCGTGACGCGAATAGCCACCGTAGGTATCCACAATGATCTTACGGCCGGTAAGGCCGGTATCACCCATAGGACCGCCGATAACAAAGCGGCCGGTGGGATTGACGTAAATCTTGGTTCTCCTGTCAAGAAGCAGCTCGGGGATAATGGGACGGATCACCTTCTTAATGATGTCGGCCCGCATCTTTTTCATCGAAATGCTCGGATCGTGCTGGGAGGAAATGACAACCGTATCCACACGCACCGGGCGGTCATTTTCGTATTCCACAGTCACCTGCGTCTTTCCGTCAGGTCTGAGGTAGGGCAGAATCCCAACCTTACGCACATCGGTCAATCTCTTGGCAAGGCGATGAGCAAGAGCAATCGGAAGGGGCATCAGTTCAGGCGTTTCGCGGCAGGCATATCCAAACATAAGGCCCTGGTCACCGGCACCAATGCCGAGCCCATCCTTACGGCTGCCCGCCTTTTCCTCAATTCCGCTATCAACACCCATAGCAATATCGGGGGACTGCTCGTGGATCGAGGTCAAAACAGCGCAGGAATGGCTGTCAAAGCCGTATTCGGCACGGTTATAGCCGATCTCCTCGACCGTCTTACGTACGATCTCGGGGATATCCACCGTTGCCGTTGTGGTGATCTCACCCATCACGTTCACAACGCCCGTCGTGGCAAAGGTCTCACAAGCCACGCGCGAGGTAGGATCCTGACGAAGCATTTCGTCAAGAATCGCATCCGAAACCAGATCGCAAAGCTTATCGGGATGCCCCTCGGTCACCGATTCGGACGTAAACAGTTTTTTCACTTGTTCCATAATCATTCCTCTTTTACAGTCTTTTTCATAAAGAAGGGGGGCGCAAGCCGCGTCCCCCGATTTACACTCTCATCTATCGGGAATTAGCACCTTGAATTAACAGGTTGCCGGGCTTCACAGGGCCAGTCCCTCCGCCACTCTTGATAAGAAATTATTTAATTCTGCCATTAGTATAGCATAAAGGCTCGATAAATGCAATAGGCTTTCGAAAAAAGTCTTATCCCCGGCGAAGTGCATCGATCTCGGCCGCCATATCCGAGGCGCCGAATACAGAGGATCCTGCTACAAGGATCTCCGCCCCGGCAAGAATGGCCGCAGGTGCGGTACTGCGCTTAATGCCGCCATCCACCTGGATAGGGATTTCATGTCCGATTTTTGCAAGCTCGGTTTTAAGAGCCGTCACCTTCAAAAGGCAGTCGGGCATAAGGGATTGCCCACCAAAGCCCGGCTCCACCGTCATCACCAGCACCATGTCGCAAAGGGGTAAGAGTGAGAAAATAGCCGAGGGATCGGTGGCGGGCTTAATGGAAAGCCCTGCCCGACATCCGAGCGCGCGAATTGCCCCGAGTGTAGAAGCCGGGTCCTCGGTGGCCTCATAATGCACCGTGATCCAATCGGCCCCTGCCTTGGCAAAGCGCTCAATATAGCGATCGGGGTCCACGATCATCAGATGAACATCAAAGGGGAGCTTTGTGTGCTTGCGAAGGGCTTCGATCACCGGCAGGCCAAAGCTGATGTTCGGAACAAAAAGACCGTCCATCACATCAAGATGAAGAGCATCGGCACCGGCCGCCTCCACAGCACGGACGGCATCCCCCATATTCGAAAAATCGCAGGCAAGCAGCGAAGGAGCAATTTGTATCATAAAAGGATCCTCTCTTTTTTTATCAGATCAGGGGCATCACGGGAAAATTACCATAAGATAATAGTACGGGAATTTTCCGTATCGGCTGCGCCCGGTGTGTGAAAGCCACAGACGTAAACGGAAAAAGGCGCGCAGCACTGCGTTTGGGAGGCAAAAACGCCTCCCTTTTTTATTCGGTGGTTCGGCAAAGAAGGCAGACGGCAGAAGCGGCGATCCCGCGCTCTTCCCCCGTAAACCCAAGCCCCTCCTCGGTCGTTGCTTTGATATTAACAGCCTCCTCAAGGCAGAGGAACGCCTCTGCCACCGCGGCCTTCATGCTTTCAATATAGGGCGCAAGCTTCGGGCGCTCGGCAATCACCGTGACATCGAGATTTCCGATCCGATAGCCGCGCTCTACCATCATGTCCGCCACCCTGCGGGCAAGCATACGGCTGTCAGCCCCGAGATAGGCGGGATCGTTGTCCGGAAAATGGCGGCCGATGTCCCCTTCTCCGAGGGCGCCGAGCACCGCATCCATCACGGCATGTAAAAGGCAATCCGCATCCGAGTGCCCCAAAAGGCCGAGGTGGTGCGGAATACGGATTCCGCCAAGAATCAAGGGGCGGTCGGGTACTAAGCGGTGCACGTCATACCCATGCCCGATTTTATAGGGTATCATTTAAGGGTTCTCCTTCCTTTCAGCGGCTGCAAGTGCCTCTGCCCTTGCAAGGTCGCGCGGTACGGTCACCTTCAAAAGCTCACTCTCTGCGGCCACCATACGCACGCGCTGGCCGAGGCTCTCCATCAGCATATTGTCATCCGTAACGGCGCGCCCCGCTTTGAGGGCGGCCCTTGCGGCAGAGAGATACATCGGGTAAGAAAACACCTGCGGCGTTGCGGCGAGCCAAAGCTCACTTCTATCCTTGGTTTCCACAATAAAATTCGATCGGTTCACGCGCTTGACGGTATCGGTGACAGGGGTTCCGAGCGAGGCCGCCTTATGCATATACGCGGCTGTCACGACCGCAGAAATATCCTCGGGCGAAACAAAGGGTCTGGCGGCATCGTGTATGGCAATGTACCGCGTTTTCTCGGATGCACGGCGTGCACCGTTGTAGGCGGAATGCTGGCGGGTCTTGCCGCCCGAAACCACCGCGCGCACCTTGCGGGTGCCCATGGCACGCAGAACATTCGCGGCGCTCTCGCCCTCACCGCGCCGCACGACCACAACGATCTCATCGATATGTGGGCAGGCCTCAAAGGCGGCAACAGACCGCTCAAGCACCGTGCGATCGCCGATCTTGATCCATTGCTTGGCCATTCCCCTTTCATCACCCATACGGCTCCCCGAGCCTCCTGCAAGGATCACCGCGGTCGTATAGGGGCGGGGCGCAAGTGAAAGCGCACGTACAAGACGGGCAAGATGGTAGGTAATCGGTCGTTTCATTTTCTGTGATACACGTAGTGCGCGGTCATGGTGCGCACCCTTCCCCCTTCCTCGAGGTTCGGGGCGGTGAGAATCACACCGTCCCCCGACATCAGCTCGCTCACATCCAGCTCCTCGATCGGGGCACGGAGCAAAATCTCTCCGGATGAAAAGAGGATCAGCTCCCCGTTGCGAACGGAAAGGTTGCCGCCACGGCCGATCACATCCTCATTATCGTCATGCCGCTCGGTGACATAACGGATCACAAAGCCGTGCAAGCGCTGTGCGCGTGCCATACGGTACGAACGGCTCTTTGTATTTTCCTTCAGTCCGAAAAGCCTGCGAAGAAACACAGCATACCCTCCCTTGATCTAAGTTTTCTAAAACTATTATAACATAATTTTGAAAAAAGTAAATGAGCAACCGATAATTTCAAAGAAAATTCACCCAAAAAACTTTTTTCGAATTTTATAATTTTTTTCGTCATATATATTGACATTTGAGCAAAAATGGAGTAAAATGGAGCATAGATGGGGAACTGTGGGTGTAAGTGGTTTAAAATTGAACCGAATTCCCCAAAAAATGAAGGAGGTACGGCAAAATGCGCGGCTTTTACGGCACGTTCATGCACACACTCGACCAAAAGAACCGTGTTTTTGTTCCCGCAAAGCTCAAAAATGAGCTTGGCGATACCTTTTTCATTACAAGAAAGCTGACAAAAAGAGCCCTTGCGGTTTACCCCCCGGAGGAGTGGGAGCGGCTTGAAAAGCGCCTCAATGAGCTGCCCGATTCAATGGTCGGGGATATCAAGCTCTTCCTCTTTTCTCATTCGGTTACGGCTACGCCCGATTCACAAGGGCGCATCGTTCTGCCCCCCGATCTTGTGGAATACGCAGGAATAGACAAGGAGCTGGCGATCGTGGGCGTTGGCGATCATATTCTCATTTATTCGGCCGATGCATGGCGCATCGAGGAGGCCGAGCAGGCTAACAATCTTGAAGAAATGCGCCGCACGCTGCGCGATATAGGGCTGTAAGCGATGGAAACCGGCTTTCACCATGTAAGCGTGCTTTTAAAGGAAGCAACAGAGGCACTCGCCATCAAGCCGAACCTTACCTATGCCGATCTGACCACCGGCGGTGGCGGACACTCGTTTGAGATCGCAAGGCAGCTTGGCGAGGGAGGAAGGCTTCTCTGCTTTGACAGGGACCCCGCCGCACTCTGGGCCGCGCAAAAGCGGCTTGCTCCTTTTGCGGACAAGATCACCTTTATTCACGAAAATTTCGAAAATGTGGGCCGCGTTCTTGCCGATCTTAAGATCGAAAATCTCGGTGGGGTTGTGGCCGACCTCGGCTGCTCAAGCCACCAGTTTGATACCCCGGAGCGCGGCTTTGCTTACCAATATGACGCCCCCCTTGATATGCGGATGGATACAACCGCCCCCTTAACGGCCAAGGAGGTCGTCAACACGTATTCGGAGGCCGCACTTACCTCCATTCTCAGAGATTACGGAGAAGAGCGCTTTGCCGCACGGATCGCCGCACGGATCGTTGGGGCACGAAAATCGGCTCCGATCATGACAACGGTCGAGCTTTCGGAGATCATAAAATCCGCGATCCCCGCCGCCGCACGCGAGGGCGGCCCGCACCCTGCAAAGCGGTCGTTTCAGGCGATCCGCATCGAGGTTAACCGCGAGCTGGATGCGATCACACCCGCCATAGAGGCCGTGATCGATGCGCTGATCCCGACCGGCCGCCTCTCTGTGATTTCGTTTCACTCGCTTGAGGACCGCGCCGTTAAGCTTGCCCTTTCAAAGGCGGCGTCCGGCTGCACCTGCCCGCGCGACTTCCCTGTTTGTGTATGCGGCAAAAAGCCAAAGGTTGAAATTTTAACGAAAAAACCGATCCTGCCATCGGATACCGAGCTTGAAGAAAACCCGCGTGCGAGAAGCGCCAAGCTCAGAATTGCAGAAAAACTGTAAGGAGATATCAAAATGAAGGATTCTTCTCTTTCGGCAAACCCCCTTTACGAAAAGCTTTATAACCGTTTCTCTTACAGTGGGAAAACTGTTGGAGAAATGATGCTTTCACGCGCCCGGGAAGAAGGAAAGGTCAAGAGCTCGGAGCTTTCCGAGATCACAGCAGAGACCTGCATTACGCGCGCCAACGCCCTCCCGAAAAAGGAAGGCGGCACAGCCTGCGTGGCCGTACGCCGTCCCCTCGCCTTTTCTCTGCGCCGCATCAACCCCTCGGCAGCGCTTGCCGTTCTGCTTCTTTCCTTTATCGTTGCCTATCTCCTCGTTGCCGGCATCAGCCACAGGATCCCGCGTCTTGGTGAGGGGCTGCTCGATACCCCTGCCGCAGATATACAGCTTTATACCCCCTGCGAGCCCTCGGCAATCCTTTGATTTTTCGGCAGTTCCCAAAGGCTTACATACCCTTGTGCCGCCCATTGCGTCGGCATATTTAAAGCGCCGCGCGAATAAAAATAGCGATAGACATTTGTCTGTCGCTTTTTTCTTTTCGGGAGGTTATATGAAACGGCAAGAGATGATGGTTCCTTACGGAAGGCAGGCAGAGAGGACACTCAAGCGTACGGTTGCCCTTCTCCTGCTTTTTTCGGTTGCCTTCCTTTATCTTGGGATCCGACTGTTTGTTTTGCAGGTATTCGGCTATGCCGATGCACAAAAGCGCGTGATGGACGAAATTACGGTGTCCTCAGGCCTTCGCGCAAGGCGAGGAGATATTCTTGATGCAAACGGAACCGTGCTTGCCACGACCAAAACCGTATATCGCATTTCCATCAGTCCCAAGAATATTGCGGCAAAGGAAAAGCGCGAAGGCGGAGGCATTGCCGCACGGATTGCAAGCGGGCTTTCAGAGATCCTTGGGATCACAGAGGATGAGATCTTAAAGAAGGCGGCAAAGGTACGCTACCTTGACCAGACGATTGCAAAGGGGGTCTCGAGTGAAAAGGCCCACAAGATCCTTGCTTTTATGGAAGAAGAATCCCTTTTCGGCCTCATTACGACAGAGGCAACCGAAACGCGCCACTATCCGTTCGGCACTCTTGCATCACACGTCCTTGGCTTTACCGGTAGTGACGGCCAGGGGCTTTTCGGCCTCGAATACACATACGATGCCGATCTGCGCGGTATAGACGGCGCCTATCTCTCGGCCGTAGATGCCCACGGAAGCGATAAAAGCTACGGCTACACGACCTACCGCGAGGGAACGGACGGCCTTTCGCTTGTAACAACGCTTGATGCCTATCTGCAACGCGCACTGGAAGGCACCCTTGCGGAAATCATTGAAGAATTTGATGTGCGTGACCGCGCCACCGGCATCATCATGAATGTCAATACGGGGGCCATACTCGCCATGGCAACCGCCCCGAGCTTTGATCTCAACGACCCTTATACCCCCGATCCGCTTTCCGCAGAGCTTCTTGCCGCCTCGGGCTTTTCCGAAGGAAGCAGCGAATACAAGAGCCTCAAGCAGGAGCTTTTGCAGAACATGTGGCAAAATAAGCCGGTCAGCGCGCTTTACGAGCCGGGCTCCACCTTTAAAATCGTGACCTCGGCTATGGCGCTCGACCTTGGCGTTACAACGCCAAACGATGCATCCTTCTTTTGCGGCGGCAGCTATTCACCGGTCAAGGGCGTACGGATTTCCTGTTGGAGAAAAATCGGGCACGGTAGTCACTTCACCTATGCCTTCGGCCTTCAGCAATCCTGCAACTGCGCTATGATGCAGGTGGTTTCAAGAATCGGGAGCGAAAATTTTTATCAATATTTTTCAAAATTCGGTCTTCTTGAGCGTACAGGGATCGATCTGCCGGGAGAAGCAAACTCGATCTTCCACACCCCTTCGGGCCTCGGAACGGTTGAGCTTGCAACCTCCTCCTTCGGACAGCGCTTTAAGGTAACGCCCCTACAGGAGCTCGTGGCGATCGCCGCCGTTGCAAACGGTGGATATCTCGTCACCCCTCATCTTTGCGACCGTCTTGTTGATCGCGAAGGAAACACCGTCTTTCAATACGAAACGAGCGTAAAGCGCCAAGCCGTTTCCGGTGAAGCGGCAAGAAGTGTGGCCGCTATTCTTGCAGAGGGTGTTTCGGGCACCGGCGCCTCACGCAATGCATATGCAGCAGGCTACGAGGTCGCGGCAAAGACAGGAACGAGTGAAAAGCTTGACAAGCCGGATGGCATGGGAGGCTTTTCCTTACGAATCGGCTCCTGCGTTGCCTTTGCGCCCGCCGACAACCCGGAAATCGCCATGATCATTGTGGTGGATGAGCCCACCACCGCACACTACGGTGCCACCGTTGCAGCCCCCTACATTTCACGCATGATGGGAATTGCACTTCCCTATCTCGGGCACGAGGCAAACTATCGCCGTGAGGAGGAGATCATGCAAACGGTTACGGTAGGTAATTACGAGGGGATGACGGTCAAGGATGCTGTGGCAGCGCTTAAAAAGCTCGGTGTGGAGGCAACCTATCCCTCCGGCGACACAGGCGCCACCGTAACAGCGCAAACGCCCGGTGCGGGCAGTATGTTAAATGTCGGGATCGGAAAGGTGATCCTGTACACAAAAAACGACACAAAGGACACCGTCACCGTCCCGAAGGTGGTGGGGCTTGATATGACGGAAGCCACCAAAAAGATCCTGGATGCCGGATTGAACATTTCGCTTGCAGGAACGGAAAACCTGCCAAATCCGGGCGAAATATACCCCAAGGCCTTTAAGCAGTCGATTGAAGAAGGGACGGCCGTGGCACGCGGCACGGTGATCACCGTCACCTTCCTATACGATGATCAAGAATGATGCGAGGTAGCATGATGAAGCTTTCACACCTTCTGTACGAAAACGAATATAGCTCGGCGGCAAAGGCCGATGAGATCGAAATCACCTCCATTGTATCCGATATACGCGGCCTTAAAGAGGGTTGCCTTTTCGTATCTTTGCGCGGTAGCAGCCACGATTCTCACACGCTCTTTCTTAAGCTGAGGGAGAAGGGGGCTGCCGCCATCGTGGCCGAGCACGATACACCGATCCCTTCGGAAGGAGAAATCCCCGTATTCTTTGTCCCCTCTGTGCGCCAAGCCTTTGCAACTCTGCACAGTCGGTTCCACGGTTCGCCCGAAAAGGATCTTGTGATGATCGGCGTAACGGGTACAAACGGAAAGACCTCGACCGCCACCATCCTCTACTCGATCTTGGAAGCATCTGGGATCAAGGCGGGCCTTATCGGCACGGCCGAATGCCTCTATGACGGCAAGATCTATACCCTGCCAAGCGGCGAGGAGGCCGTACGCTTACGGACCATGACAACCCCCGATCCGGATATTCTCTATCCAATGCTACGGACGATGAAGGATGCGGGGATCACGCACGTGGTCATGGAGGTTTCTTCCCATTCTCTCGCGCTTATGAAGGTTGCACCCATCCATTTTCGGGTTGGCATCTTTACCAATCTCTCTCCCGAGCATATGGATTTTCACAGCAGTATGGAGGCATATTTGCGCGCAAAAGCAAGGTTGTTTTTACAGTGCGATGTGGGCATACTAAACTGTGACGATCCGTATGCAGAGGAAATCCTGCGTGAGTGCCACTGCACCGCGGTACGGCGCTGCGGTGTTGTCTGGCAGGGGGATATCCGCGCTACCGATGTTGCGCTTTTCGGCACCGGAGGGTGTGCTTACAGCTACATTGCCCCCGGCATCCGTCTGCGTGTCCGCACTCCGCTCTTCGGCGCTTTCTCGGTTTATAACACCCTTTTAGCGTTAACGGCCGCTATTGAGCTGGGTGTATCCCCCCTCTCCGCCTGCGATGCACTTTCAAAGCATATCAGCGTGCCGGGCAGAATGGAGCGTGTCACGATGGGCTCCTATGCCGATTTTTGCGTGTTCATCGATTATGCCCATACAGAAGAAGCGCTCAGAAGCATTCTGACATCCATACGAACCTTTCGGCAGAGGGGGGAACGGATCGTTCTTCTCTTCGGCTGCGGGGGCGACCGCGACCGAAAGAAGCGTGCCCCGATGGGGCGTGTGGCAGAGGAGCTTGCCGACCTTGTTATTCTCACCTCTGACAACTGCAGAAACGAGGATCCGCACGCCATTATCAAGGATATTCTCTCGGGGATGCGGCATCCCGAGCGGGCGAGGGTCATTGTCAGCCGCCGCCGCGCCATAGAAAGCGCCATTATGAAGGCCGAGCGGGGAGATATCATCATCCTTGCGGGCAAGGGGCATGAAACCTATGAGATCACCGCTGCCGGCATCCGGCATTTTGATGAGCGGGAAATTGTAAAAGCAGCGCTTGAAAAAAGAAATAACGGAGATACTGAAGATGAGAATTGAGCTTGCCGACAGGCTGACGCTCGGCGAGGTGGCACATGCTGTAGGAAAAGAGGCACCGCAAGGACGCTCGGAAGCCGCCGTCCGTTTCCTTACAACCGATTCACGCCTTGTGCTTCCCGGCGATCTTTTTGTGGCCATAAGAGGCGAAAGAACGAACGGGCACGCCTTCTTGAACGAGGCAAGGGCGCGCGGGGCGGCGGCCATCCTTTCGGAAGAGGATGCCGAGGGAGCGATCCGGGTTTCAAGCACAAGGTCGGCCCTTCTCGAGCTTGCATCCTACACGCTCGAAAAAGAGCGCCCGCGGGTAATCGGAATCACCGGGAGTGTTGGGAAAACGGGGACGAAGGATGCGGTTGCCGCCGTTCTATCTACCGCATTTTCGGTTCATAAAACAGCAAAAAATTTAAACAATGAGCTTGGCCTTGCCTTTTCTGTGCTTTCACGCCCAAAGAATACCGAGGTGCTTGTCCTTGAGCTTGGAACAAACCATCCCGGAGAGATCGCACCGCTTTCAAGGGCCATTCACCCGGATCTTGCCATCATAACGGCGATCGGCAGTGCGCACATCGGCGCCTTTGGGAGCAAGGAGGCGATCCTTGCCGAGAAAAGCGATATCCTCTGCGGCATGGAGAAGGGCGCGCTCGTTCTGAACGGAGATGACCCCCTCCTTCGGAGCATGGAAGGCGTGGACCGTGTACGCTATGTCGGTATTGAAAAGGAAGCCGATTTTTTCGCAAAGAAAATCTTCTCCTCCCGCTTTGGTACCTCATATACCCTAAAGGCACGAAAAGGAGAAGCGCGGATCTTTTTACGCGGTACGGGTCGGCCGCGGCTATACGCCTCCTTATTTGCCATAGCGGTTGCGAGCGAATTTTCGGTGCCGTTTCATTCCGCACGTGAAGCACTTTTCAGAATGCAGTATGCCGAAAGCAGGCAAACGATCGAGGAGGCACACGGCATCCTCCTGATAGACGATGCCTACAATTCTTCGCCGGAATCCGCGATCGAGGCGTTGCGCTTACTCTCTTCTATCGGCAGAAAGCGGCGCTTTGCGGTTCTCGGTGATATGCTGGAGCTTGGTGCTCACAGCGATTCGCTCCATAAAGAGGTGGGCAGATATGCCGCCACCCACTCGGATTTTCTCTATGCCTTTGGTGCCTTTGGAAAAGCTCTTGCCGAAGGGGCAATGGAGGGCGGAATGGATAAGGACGCTATTTTTGTCCTTCGGGATGCCGATGAGGTAGCCACGCTTCTTCCCTCGGTCATTTCGGATGGAGATGCCCTTCTTGTCAAGGCATCCCATGCGCTCGGAGGACAAAAAATCGCCGAGGCCTTGCGCCGCCGCAGATAGAAAAAGCCTTTACAACCGAAAGGAATGATCATGTCTTTTGTCTTTCTTTTCCTTTTATCCTTTTTTCTCACCTTTGTTTTAACGGTCACCGGAACCAGGGGCATGCTCCCTATTTTAAGAAAGCATCACATTGGGCAGCACATCCTGGAGATCGGGCCTGCCTGGCACCGTACAAAGGACGGGACCCCGACCATGGGCGGCCTTGCCTTCATTTTTGCTTCTATCCTATCACTTCTGGTGACGGGATATCTGCTTACAAGCTCGCTCCCCATTCTTTTCTGGCGGCCGCTTCTCTTTTCCTTTCTGTTTGCGCTTGCAAACGCCGCTGTCGGTATTGCGGACGATCTGACAAAATTCAGAAAAAACCAGAACGAAGGGCTGACACCCGCGCAAAAGCTGATTCTGCAAACCACCTTTGCCATCGCATATATTTCGCTTCTGCGGATATACGGATATATCGATACCTCGATTTATATCCCCTATTTCGGCACGGTTCTTGAGCTTGGATATCTCTATTATCCGATTACCGTTCTTATCGCCGTGGGCATGGTGAATTTTGTCAATCTTTCGGACGGAATTGACGGACTTGCATCAACTACCTCCCTGATTCTGGCTGCAACCTTTTCTATCTGTGCAGCGCTTCTTGCAGAATCGTCCGCCATGCTTTTTTCGGCCGCTATGATGGGGGCTTGCCTTGGCTTTCTTCTCTTCAACCGCCACCCCGCAAAGCTCTTTATGGGTGACACAGGCTCGCTTTTCCTCGGCGGCATGGCCGTTGGATGCGCTTTCCTTATCGATGCCCCCCTGATCCTCCCGATCGCGGGCGCATTCTTCCTTCTTGAGGGGATCAGCGTTGTGTTACAGGTAGGATGGTTTAAGCTGACGCATCGGCGTCTTTTCCGCATGGCACCCATCCATCACCATCTGGAAAAGGGAGGGTGGAGCGAAAACAAAATTGTACTGTTCTCCGCTCTTCTTTGTCTTCTCTTTGGCGCAATTGCCATCCTCGGTATCAGAAGATGAAGGAGCATGGACGCATGAAATCCTTAAAAAAGCTGCTTCCTTTTCCAAAAAGTAATGAGGGGCCGCATTCTGACCGCGTTCTCCTTCTTTTGATCACGATCCTCATCACGGTGGGTTCTGTCATGGTTTCCTCTGCAAGCTTTGCCTATGCGGAATCACGCTACGGGGATGGCGGCTACTTCATTCGGAAGCAGATCTTCTTTGTCCTTCTTGGCTTTCTTCTGATGTTTTTTATATCCCGAGTCCCCTATTCCCTGATAAAGAAAGCGGCTCTCCCCCTTTACGGTGCGACAGTCCTTCTTTTGCTTTGCACACTCGCCTTCGGCATCGCGGGGAACGGTGCGCAGCGTTGGATCGCCATCGGTCCTTTTACCTTCCAGCCCTCGGAGCTTGCCAAGCTTTCCTTGGTGTTGGCGCTTGCCTATTACTTTGATTCCTACCGTGAAAGAACCAAGGAAAAGGGAAAGAGAGGGCTTTTCTATACCGTCCTTTTCCCGCTTGGCATTACAGGGCTTCTCTCGCTTCTTGTGGTGCTGCAAAGGCATCTTTCGGGACTGATCATCATTACATCGATCGGAATCGCCGTGATCTTTCTGTCGGGCGGCTCGCTCCGTGCGCTCGGTCTTCTTTGCGGCGGG
>JAZNDG010000082.1:0-4601 GCA_045587985.1 Eubacteriales bacterium
GATGATGGGCTACGATTGGTATGACCGCCTTGTCCACGTCCCCTACGGCACGGTGAGCCTTGGCGGAGCCAAGCTTGCCACCCGTACCGGCAACGTGGTGCTTCTTAAGGATCTGTTTGCAGAAGCAGTAGAAAAGGTGAGAAGGATCACGGCCGAAAAGGGCTCCGCAACAGCCGGTGACGATGCTGTGACCGAGGCGGTCGGCGTTGGTGCTGTCATCTTCTACTACCTCTCGGGCAGCAGGATCCACGACATCAACTTCTCGCTTTCGGATGCCCTTTCCTTTGACGGAAATACCGGCCCTTACGCGCAGTACACCTACGCCCGCACCTGCTCGCTCCTTGAAAAGGCAGGCGGTGCGCCCGCATTCGTGCCTACCGAGGCAGCTCTTACCGAGGAGGAACGCGCCCTTGTCCGCACGCTCTCGCTCTTCCCCGAGCGGGTGGAGGAGGCGCTCCGCGAATATGAGCCCTCTGTCATCACGCGCTACATTCTCGATCTTGCGGCGGCCTTTAACCGCTTCTATCACGAATGCCAGATCCTCTCGCACGAGGATGAGGCCGTCCGCGGCAACCGTCTTGCTATGGTAGCGGCCGTGCGCACTGTGCTTGGGCGTGCCTTGCGCCTCATTTGCCTCAAGACCCCCGAAAAGATTTAAGTTGATAAGGAGATTACCATGTCAGGACATAGCAAATGGAACAACATAAAGCGTAAGAAGGAAAAGACCGATGCCCAAAAGGGTAAGATCTTTACCAAGATCGGTAAGGAAATGGCGGTTGCCATCCGTGCCGGCGGCCCGAACCCCGATAACAACTCCCGCCTGCGTGATCTGATTGCCAAGGCGAAGGCCAACAATGTTCCGAATGACAACATTGAGCGCGTGATCAAGAAGTTTTCGAATGACTCCTCTATCGAATACGAGGAGATCGTCTATGAGGGCTACGGCCCCTCGGGCGTTGCGGTGATCGTGGAAACCACCACCGACAACCGTAACCGTACCGCAGGCGCGGTGCGCTCCTATTTCTCGAAGTTCCACGGCAATATGGGCCAGACCGGCAGCGTGAGCTTTATGTTTGAGGAAAAGGGCATGATCACCATTATTGACGAGGATGACGAGATCGATGAGGAGGCCCTGATGGAGGCCGCCCTTGAAGCGGGCGCTGCCGATTTCTCGGGTGATGAGGGTTGCTATGAGATCTATACCGAGCTTGACGACCTTGCCGCCGTGCGGGACGCGCTGACGGCTGCGGGCTACCGCCCCGAGAGTGCCGAGCGTGCGATGGTCCCCTCCTCGTATGTCACGCTTTCGGACGAAGAGGACATCAAGATGATGGAGCTTCTCCTTGAAAAGCTGGATGATGACGATGACGTGCAGAACGTCTTCCACAACTGGGAAAGCTGAAAAACGGCATCTCAAAAAGAAAAAGGCAGAGAACCCGATGTTCTCTGCCTTTTTCTTTTTTTATTCTCCGTCACCTCTTGACGGATGCGTGTAGGAATAGTTGTACTTGTAGCGGTACTTGTACTTGTTGTTTCCCTTGCCGTAGCTCCCCTCCTTGGGATCCACGTCATTGAGAATAAAGCCAAGGACATTAGCGCCCACACTCTCGAGTGCACCGAGAACGTCTGCAACCGCGCGGCGATCCGAAAGACCGACACGAACCACCACGGCATACCCGGTAATCAAGGCAGCGGGAATCAGGGCATCCACCACCACGCCTGCCGGCGGGAAGTCGATAAAGATCGCATCGTATTTCTCCTGCATCGCGCGGATAAAGCTTTCAAAATGCGCGCTTGCAAGCAGCTCAGAGGGGTTCGGAGGAATGTGCCCCGCGGGGAGCAGATCTACCCCTGCCACAGAGGTTTTGATGATCGCATCCTCAGGATTTTCGGTAAGCCCTGCGGCAATCTCGCTGAGGCCCGAGGATCTGTCACACGCGAAGATCTTGTGAAGGGCGGGGTTGCGAAGGTCCGCATCTACCAAGAGAACGCGCTTACCAAGGCCGGCAAAGGAGGCGGCAATATTCGAAATGACCACCGATTTGCCCGCATGCGCAAAGGCACTTGTCACAGCATAGACAGGGCAATCCACACCGCGTGCCGTATAAAGCATATTCGTGCGGATCTCCTTGAAGGCCTCCACGATCGCAAAGGGAGTCGAGGGGCCAACCATCTTGTTCTTGTAGTTGTTCATGCGCGCTTTACCCCCTTATCGTTTTTGCGAGGCCTTTCGCCCTCCTCTTCAGGGAAGGAGGGGATAGTCCCCAGCATCGGCAGGCCGAAGCGAGCAAGGTCGCCCTCAAAGCGTACCGTGTTATCAAACAGCTGGGCAAGGAAGAAGGCAGCATACACGAGCACCGCGCCCACCAGGGCGGCCAGCATCGCATTGCGTGCTACATTCGGAGAATCGGGGGTGGAATCAAGGACCGGCTGACCGATCACCTTTACATAGCCAACGCCGACAATGTCATTAAGGATCTCGGGAGCCTTTTCGGCGGCAACATTTGCCATCTCATAGGCTTCCTTCGGATCGGTGGAGCGGATGGTGATGTAAAAGATCTTGCTATCCGCAATGCCGGTGCTCAGCATACCGCGCACGCGCCCCCAACCGTTCGGAGTTTCGGTGCCGTTTTGCGTTTCATAGGTCCACTGCGGGAAGAGGGCAGAGCCATCCTCCTTCGTGAGCTTGGCCATCGAAAGCGCAACCTCTTGCGCAAACTTGTCCGAATGACGGATGACCGGCGGATAGGTAGCCGCAAGCGCATCCGCTGCCGTTTGGTTCAGCGTGGAGGAGGAGCCGGGATTCGGGTCCACATACATATTAACGGTGGAAGAATAGCTCTTTTTAACAAAGAACGAATAATACACCCCAACAATCAGGCCGAAAAGAATGGCGGTGATAAGAATCCAATACCAGCATTTGCGGAAGACCGTATAGAAAAATTTCAGATCAATCTCATAGTTGCGGGCTTTATTATCCACAGAATGATTTTCCAAAATCTAAAGACCTCCTTGATGAAATGCGCGGCCCACGCCGCCGGGAATCAGTTGGCCGCAGAAACGATCGCGGTGAACTTATCGGTCTTGAGCGAGGCGCCGCCGATCAGACCGCCGTCCACATTCTCCTTGGCAAGCAGATCCGCCGCATTCTTCTCGTTCATCGACCCACCGTACTGAATGATGATCTCCTCGGCCGCCTTATCGCCGTAAAGCTCACCCACCACAGAGCGGATGATGCCGCAGGCCTCGTCAGCCTGCTCAGGCGTAGCGGTAAGACCGGTACCGATTGCCCAGACCGGCTCATACGCAATGATGATGTTAGAAAGATCCTCGGCGGGGATGCCCGCAAGGTCAAGCTTGGTCTGCATCGAAACGATCTCGGCCGTGATGCCTGCCTGGCGTGCCTCAAGCAGCTCACCAACGCAGAGGATGACCTTCAGACCGGCGGCAAGGCCGGCCTTGGTACGAAGGTTCACGGTTTCATCGGTCTCGCCAAAGTACTGGCGGCGCTCGCTGTGGCCAACGATGACATAGTCAACGCCGGTTTCCTTCAGCATAGCACCCGAGATCTCGCCGGTGTAAGCACCGTTCTCCTTAAAGTGGACGTTCTGTGCACCGATCTTGATGTTCGTGCCCTTGGCCGCCTCAACGGCCATGGCAATATCCACAAAGGGCACGCAAAGAACGATGTCACACGCGTCCTTCCCCTCAACCATCGGAGCCAGCTCGCGAATAAAGGCGGCCGCCTCGGAGGGAGTCATATTCATTTTCCAGTTTCCTGCGATCACATATCTTCTCATTGTCGTATCTCCTTATTTGTCCTGGAGGCAAGCGATGCCCGGAAGGACAAGGCCCTCAAGAAATTCAAGCGAAGCACCGCCACCGGTCGAGATATGGGTGATGCGGCTGGCAAAGCCGAGCTGCTCACAGGCAGCAGCAGAGTCACCACCGCCCACGATGGTGGTAGCGGCCGACTCGGCAAGGGCCTCAGCCACGGCAATGGTGCCCTTGGCAAGCGTGGGGTTCTCAAACACGCCCATCGGGCCGTTCCAGACGACCGTCTTGGCATTCTTCACCGCATCGGCATAGAGCGCGCGGGTCTTATCGCCGATATCAAGGCCCATCTTGTCGGCAGGGATCGCGCAGGAATCAACCGTTTCCACCTCGATCGGAGCATCAATAGGATCGGGGAATGCAGCGGTGACCACAGTATCGATCGGCAGGAGCAGCGAAACGCCGCGCTCCTCGGCCTTCTTCATCATATCGCGGCAGTAGTCGATCTTCTCGCTGTCAAGAAGCGAGCTACCGATCTCATAGCCCTTGGCGGCAAGGAAGGTATATGCCATACCGCCGCCGATGATCAGGGTGTCGACCTTAGTCAGCAGGTTGTTGATCACGTTCAGCTTATCGGAAACCTTAGCGCCGCCGAGGATGGCCACGAACGGACGGGCGGGGTTCTCAAGAGCCTTGCCCATCACGGAAATTTCCTTCTGGATCAGGTAGCCGCAGTATGCGGGCAGATAATCTGCCACGCCGGCGGTGGTAGCGTGTGCGCGGTGTGCCGTACCGAATGCGTCATTGACGTAGATCTCGGCAAGGTC
>JAZNDG010000083.1:0-3117 GCA_045587985.1 Eubacteriales bacterium
AGGGAGGAAGAAAGGCCGCCCTCGCCCCCCATCCGTTTTATAGACCGCATAGGATGCAAAAAGGGAAAAAAGGAAAGTCTTACAGCGAAAAAAAGGCCTGCCGCCAAAAGAAACGGCGGCAGGCAGGCTCCTAAAAGATAGGTATTCAGAAAATCGATCACAGTACCACCTCGCCACATTCTATGCGGCGGCGCGGCGTGCTATGCCCTCAGTCGGTCAGTTGGCCGCGCAGACGGGCGGCCTGGGCCTTAAGACGGGTGGGCGTATCGAGAATGCGCTTGCGCAGACGGAGCGATTTGGGTGTTACCTCCATCAGCTCATCATCGGCGATAAACTCAATGGCCTCCTCAAGCGACATATTGCGTGGGGTGATGAGCGTAAGCGCCTCGTCCGCACCCTTCGAGCGCACGGCGGTCAGATGCTTCTTCTTGCAGACGTTTACCGAGATATCCCCCATCTTGGGGTTCTCGCCCACGATCTGCCCCTCGTACACCTGCACGGAGGGACCGATGAAAAGCGGGCCGCGATCCTGGGTGTAATAGAGGCCGTAGCTGGTGGTCTCGCCCGTTTCGCTGGCGACAAGCGAGCCGGTAAAGCGGACGTTCACATCTCCCTTATAGGGTGAATAGCCGTCAAAGACGGTGTTCATAATGCCCTCGCCGTGGGTATCGGTCAGAAACTCACTGCGGTAGCCGAAAAGGCAGCGGGAGGGAATGCGGTAGAAAAGGCGCTGGCGGCTGCCGCGCAGCTGCATATCAAGGAGCTCACCCTTTCTTGCGCCCAGCTTCTCCATGACGGCGCCGAGATATTCCTCGGGCACATCCACCTCAAGCTTTTCCATCGGCTCACAGCGGACACCATCCATCTCCTTATAGAGCACACGGGGGGTAGAGCAGCAGAGCTCATAGCCCTCGCGGCGCATATTTTCAATGAGGATCGAGAGGTGCATCTCGCCGCGCCCGGCCACGCGGAAGCTGTCGGTGGTCTCACCGTCCGAAACACGGAGCGAAACGTCACGCAGAAGCTCGCGGTAAAGCCTCTCGCGCAGATGACGGGAGGTCACGTATTTGCCCTCGGTACCCGCAAAGGGGCCGTCATTGACCGAGAAGGTCATTTCGATGGTGGGCTCACTTACCTTGACGAATTCAAGCGCCTCGGGCGCGGTAAGCGCCGCCACGGTATCGCCGATCGTAATATCGGCAGCCCCCGAGAAGCAGACGATATCACCCATGTGTGCTTCGCTCACCTGGGTACGGCTGAGCCCATCGAACTGGTAGATCGACACGATGCGCGCGCGTGCGCTCTTGTCGGGCGCGTGGTAATTGACGATGGCCACGTCCTGGTTCTGGCGCAAAGAGCCGCGCTCGATCCGCCCAATGCCGATTCTGCCGACATAGTCGTTATAGTCGATCGAGGAAACAAGCAGCTGCAGCGGTCCGTCCTCCTCGCCCTCGGGGGCGGGGATGTAGTCGATAATGGTATCAAAAAGGGGAGTGAGGTCCACGCCCGCCTCGTAGGGCGAGAGCGAGGCTGTACCCGCACGGCCGGAGCAGAAGAGCATCGGCGAATCAAGCTGCTCATCGGTGGCGTCAAGGTCAATGAGGAGCTCAAGCACCTCCTCCTCCACCTCCTCGATGCGCGCGTCCGGGCGGTCGATCTTATTGACCACCACGATCACGCGGTGACCGAGCGCGAGGGCACGCTCAAGCACAAAGCGGGTCTGGGGCATCGGGCCCTCGGCTGCATCCACCAGCAGAATGACACCGTTCACCATCTTAAGAATGCGCTCCACCTCACCGCCAAAGTCGGCGTGGCCGGGCGTATCCACGATGTTGATCTTGGTATCCTTGTAATAGACGGCGGTGTTCTTGGCAAGAATGGTGATGCCGCGTTCTCTTTCGATGTCGTTCGAGTCCATTACGCGGTCAACCGTTTCCTGGTTCTCGCGGTAAATGCCCCCCTGGCGGAGCATTTCGTCCACCAGTGTGGTCTTGCCGTGGTCAACGTGGGCAATGATGGCAACGTTGCGAAGATCGGTACGTTTCAACTTCGTATCCCCTTATAAAGCAAAATTTTTAACTTACATATTATAGCACAATTTTCTGAAAATACAAGCCCTTTTCCGAAAATAAGTGCAATTTGGCGTGCCTTTTGTTAGAGGCGCGCTTGACAAAAGGGGGAGGGGAGTGTATAATCAAGGGGCAAGTGTGCGGCGCGGCCGCGCGATACGGTGCCGAAAGGTAGTACCGTGAGGAAAGTCCGGGCTTCATAGGGGAAGGATAACGGATAACGTCCGCCGAGGGTGACCTCAGGGAAAGTGCAACAGAAATAAACCGCCGCGCAAGCGGTAAGGATGGAAAGGCGAGGTAAGAGCTCACCGATCCCGCGGTGACGTGGGATGCCATGTAAACCCTATCCGAAGCAACGCCTTTGGGCGGCACACCTCGGTGTGCCACGGCGCCCCGCCGATGTCCCGATGGCGGCAGGAGCATCCGCTCCGAGCCGTGCGGCAACGCACGGCAAAGATAGATGGTCGCGGTCCATGTAAATGGGCACAGAACCCGGCTTATAAGCACAGTTGTAAAGGGGGGAGGCGTTGTCCTCCCCCCTTTCTCGTGGGCATAAATTCCCGTATGCTTCGTTGCTGGCGTCCTCACCCCCTCGGCGTACGCGAAAGTACGCCTTCGGCGCCTCGGCCGCCGTGCGCCTCGCCTACTGAAATTTCTGCTCCGCGAGGCCTGTAGCGAAGGCTTCCTCCGGGAGGGAGCTGGCGCCGTAGGCGACTGAGGGAGAGCGCGCCATCGCAAAATGTATATACCCCCAAGGCCACGCAGGCCCCCACCACCGCTTGCGCGCTGCTGTCGAGGATGCAGAGCCTCCCTCCGAGAGGGAGGTGGATTGCGAGCCGAGCGAGCAAGACGGAAGGAGCCACCGTATGTAAAGTCGGAGGCCAAGCGGTCTTAGGAAGACAACCAACCCAGACAACTCCTTGGCTCACAGAACGACATGGCTTCGATCCGACTTCTTGCGCGCTGCTGTCGAGGATGCAGAGCCTCCCTCCGAGAGGGAGGTGGATTGCGAGCCGAGCGAGCAAGACGGAAGGAGCCACCGTATGTA
>JAZNDG010000084.1:0-19156 GCA_045587985.1 Eubacteriales bacterium
GGTATCCTCGTGCAGCTTCCGCTTCCCAAGCATATTTCCGAGGAAAAGGTGATCCGCACGATCGATCCCCGCAAGGACGTGGATGCCTTTCATCCCGAAAACGTGGGCGGTGTCACAACCGGGAGCTACGACTTTGTTCCCTGCACCCCTGCCGGCGTTATGGAGCTTCTTGCACATTATGAGATCGATCCCGCAGGGAAGCACTGCGTGATCGTAGGGCGCAGCAATATTGTAGGCAAGCCCCAGGCGCTTTTGATGCTCGAGAAAAACGCAACCGTGACGGTGTGTCATTCCAAGACCGCCGATCTTGGCGCCTTCACCCGTATGGCCGATATCTTGGTCGTTGCCGTAGGACGTGCCAAAATGATCACAGCCGATATGGTCAAGGATGGGGCGGTTGTTATTGATGTCGGAATGAACCGTACTCCTGACGGAAAGCTCTGTGGCGATGTGGATTTTGACGGTGTTTCCGAGCTTGCCTCTTACATCACGCCCGTTCCCGGCGGCGTTGGTCCTATGACTATTACCATGCTCCTTTCGAATACCTTAACGGCAGCCAAAAACTTTTTTGGCGAGAAGTGAATTTTGCTATTGACAAAGTGTGGTAAAGCAAGTATAATATTAATGTTCGAGATTAAGATCTCTTGCTGACAGCGAGGGGAGGGATAAAAGATGGCTGAAGTCAGAGTGAAAGAAAACGAATCTCTTGACAGCGCGCTCCGTCGTTTCAAAAGACAGTGCGTCAAGTCGGGTGTGCTTACCGAGCTTCGTAAAAGAGAGCACTACGAAAAGCCCAGCGTGAAGCGTAAGAAGAAGGCTGAGGCGGCCCGTAAGCGTAAGTACAAGTAATAAAAAGCGGACACCCTGCGGTGTCCGCTTTTTTCTATCCGTACCAGGATCTTTCACGGTTTTCTTTTTGTGTTTTTCTAAAAATAAAACCAAAAGGAGATGAAACGATATGGTACTCTTTTTACTTTTCAGCATACTTTGCACATCCATCGGCGGTGCAAGCCAAGCGCTTGCGGCCGAGGAAGGGTGGTATATAAAAAGGAATACAGAGCATAAGCAGCCCACGCCACCGCCCGCCTTTTCCGTGATTGAGCAATACGATGCCTACTTTGTTGACAAAAAGCATAAGGAGGATACGGACGAAAAGGTCCTCTACCTCACATTTGATGCCGGATATGAAAACGGGAACATCGAAAGGATCCTTGACACCCTTAAGAAAGAAAAGGTGCCGGGCGCCTTCTTTATTCTTGAAAATTTGATTTTGCGCAATCCACTTCTTGTCACAAGAATGCGGGACGAGGGGCACCTTCTTTGCAACCATACGCTCCGCCACCGCGATATGACAAAGATCCAAAGCGAAGCGGAATTTTCACAAGAGCTTTCTGCACTCGATACGCTGTACCGAGAAAAAATCGGGGGAGAGATGGCGCGTTATTACCGCCCGCCCGAGGGAAAATATAACGCGGATAACATCAGACTGGCACAAAAATGCGGGTATAAAACGATATTCTGGAGCTTTGCGTATGCGGATTGGGATAACAACCGCCAGCCCTCGCGCGAGGCTGCAATCAAAAAGATCCTTGATAACACCCATAACGGTGCTGTGATTCTTCTGCACCCCACCTCATCCACCAATGCTGAAATTCTGCCCGATCTGATCCGCGCCTGGCGCGATTTGGGCTATCGCTTTGGTACACTTGACGAGCTGACAGCACCGTGAGGCGTTCTTATCTTTTCCGTTTTATCGCTCTCTTTTTGCTCGCGGGGGCAGTCTTTACTGCCTCAAGGCCCTTTTTCGTACGGGCAACAGAGGAGGGTATCTTTACGCATGCAAAAACCGAGGAGCGCATTGTTGCGCTCACCTTTGACGATGGACCGCATCCGCGCTATACGCAGGCAATTTTGGATCTTCTCGGCGAATACGGTGCCAAAGCAACCTTTTTTGTTATAGGGAAGAATCTTGAATACTACGGGGATGCCGCAAAGCGTGCCGTGCGCGAGGGACATGAGATCGGCAATCACACGTATAGCCACCCGACACTCCCATCCCTTTCTCGCAAGGCACTTGAAGAGGAGCTCCTTCGGAATGAAGAGGTGATAGAAGAGGTTCTCGGCGTTCTGCCGACCGTTTTCCGACCGCCCGAGGGATCCTGCACGGCCGCGGTGGTGGAGGTTGCGAAAAAGCATGGCTCACCGCTGGTTTTATGGAGCATTGACACGCGGGATTGGGCGGGTGTGAACACCAAAAAGATTGTATCCGAGGTGCTCGGCAAGGTGAGGCCCGGTTCTATTATCCTTTTCCACGATTATACAGTGGGAAACTGTCATACGGTGGATGCATTAAAAGAAATCCTGCCACAGCTGTGTGCGGCAGGATACCGTTTTGTAACCGTTTCGGAGCTTCTCCGGTATGAGCGGGAGGAGTAGATCAGCTTTCGGTGCCCTCGTCCTGAGGATCGATCATGATTTCCTTGATCTTGAACCATGCCGCAAAGTCACCCATAAAGGAACCGAGCGAGAAGAGAAGCACGAGTGGGAGCGCGAGGCCGAGCGGCAAAAGAGCACCGCCAAGCCCAAAGATGAGAGTGATCATCAAGAGCATTAAAAGAACAAATCCAATAAACGCAAGAAGATTCCTCTTGAAGCCGAGAAGCGAGAAGATAAGCGCGTTTTTCAGAATCTTAAAGATCTTGAGATCAAAGGTGATCAGCTGGAGATAAATATACGGCCGCATGAAGAAATAGACGATGGCCATCACAATTGTCGTCCAAAGCAGGATACTGTTAAAAAAATCGCCCGCCATTTCCACAAGGCTTAAAATGTTAAACGGGAACAAGAGGAGGAGGAAGAGATCCAGCACACCGACAATAAAGGCCTGCTTCTTGTTGACCTTAACGGCGTGACGGAAATCGGCCAGCATAAATGTGGGCTCTCCGCGGATCATCGACCGCAGAATATAGGTTGTCCCCACCTTTGTAAAGCCAAAGGTCAAAAAGGTTAGAGCAGAGAGGCCAAAGAAGATATACGATGTGGTCGTCATAGCCGAGTTGGGGATCTGAAGCCCCAGTGCACCGTAAAGGGCCATCGTAGCAGGATCTTTGGCAGAATCCAAGAGCATGAGGGCGCGCAGATCGGAAAAAAATCCCGGAAGAAGAGGCGTCATGTACGTGACCTTGAAAAGGCCGGACAGTGCCAGAATAGCAAAAATGAACGGGAAATTTCCGATCAGGGTAATCAGGTTTACAGACAAAAGCTTGCTGAAATTCCGCCGGAAGCTGCGGAAAAACCCACCAAGATCAGGGGTAATCTTTGCATCCTCCTTCGTGACTCCCTTACCTTCACGCTGGGAGTCAAAGAGGCGAAAACGCCGCTTCTTCGGCTTTTCTTCCTCTTGCGGCTCGTGTATATATCCGGGCATGAACGCCACCTCCGTTTCTTTCCACGTAACAGTATATCACAAACCGTCAGATTTTGCAATAGAGGATCAATGATTTGAGCGTATTTATGAAATATCGGGGGGCATGACGCCCCCCTTTTTTTCATATATTGGAGTAAAGATACCCCGAAAAGGAGAAAATTATGAAAAAAACAATCTCTTTGCTGCTTCTGATCACCTTCCTGCTTCTTTTGTGCATCCCTACACCACAAAAGGCTTCTGCCAAGGAATATTCCATGGAATTTGACGCAAAATCCTGCATTCTTATGGATGCGGAAACCGGCACTGTACTGTTCGAATCAAATGCAGATGAGGCTTTGCCGCCTGCTTCTGTCACAAAAATCATGACACTCTTGCTCGCGGTCGAAGCCATTGATGAGGGAAGGATCTCACTTACCGATTCTGTTTCCGTAAGCGCAGAAGCGGCCGCAATGGGAGGCTCCCAGGTCTTTCTTGAAGCCGGAGAGTGCCTCACGGTGGAGGAGCTTATCAAATGCGTTGTGATCGCAAGCGCCAATGATGCAGCATTTGCACTTGCCGAATATGTGGCGGGGAGCGAGGGGGCGTTTGTTGCCAGGATGAATGAGCGCGCATCCGAGCTTGGAATGAAGAATACCCACTTTGAAAATACAAACGGACTTGACGATACCGTAAAAGAGCACCTGACAAGTGCAAGGGATATCGCCATTATGTCGCGCGAGCTGATCTCCCACGAGCTGATCCTTAATTATACGACCATCTGGCAGGATACCATAAGGGGTGGGAGCTTTACCCTAACAAACACCAACCGCCTTGTTCGGTTTTATCCGGGTGCAACCGGCTTAAAAACCGGCTCTACATCAAGAGCTCTCTTTTGCATGAGCGCCACGGCAAAGCGAGACGGCATGCACCTGATTGCGGTCGTGATGGGCGCGCCCACGCGTGATGTGCGCAATGCGGAAGCAAAGCGCCTTCTTGATTACGGGTTTGCAAATTACAGCCTTTATACCGCAAAGGAGGAGACCCTTCCTCGTCTTACGGTTTTGGGGGCGAATGTAAAGGATGTTGCGCTCAAGCAGGGGGATTTTTCCGCACTCCTCAAAAAGGGGGAGGAAAAGCGCGTGTCGGCGAGCATCGTTTTGCCATCGGTATATGCTGCTCCCATAAAGGCAGGGGATACTGTCGGCTACGTAGAATATTCGGTGGATGGTAAGAGCATCGGAAAGACAGATATCATCGCCGCCGAGGAAGCAGAGCGCATTACCGTTATGGAGATCCTTGCGCATTTTCTCAAAAGCATGCTCGGCTGTCTTCCCGGATAATTGATGCTTGCATTATGTAAGAAAAAGGTGTATAATAAATACAAGAATACTCAAAGGGGGATACCGATATGTCCATTACCTTGAACGAAAAATTTCTGAACGGCTTTTTGTCCTTGGAGGAGCTTTCGGCACTTGACAAGGAGGCTACCGCAGCGCTTCAGCTGGTCAAGAACAAATCGGGGGCAGGTTCCGACTACCTTGGGTGGGTGGATCTTCCCATTGACTATGATAAAGAAGAGCTTTTGCGAATCAAGGCCGCTGCAGAGCGCATCAAGAAAAGCTGTGATGTTCTGATCGTCCTTGGGATCGGTGGCTCTTATCTTGGGGCGCGCGCCGTGATCGAGTTTTTAAGATCTCCCTCATATAACAGCCTCAAGAAGGACACTCCCGATATTTATTTTTCGGGCAATAACATTTCCTCCACCGCGCTTTGTGAGCTTCTCAGCATTTGCGAGGGGAAGGATATCTGCCTTAACGTCATCAGCAAATCCGGCACGACCACCGAAACGGCCGTTGCCTTCCGCATCTTCCGCGACCTTCTTTACAAAAAATACGGCAAGGACGGAGCGCGTGAGCGTATTTATGTGACAACCGATCGCGCGCGCGGTACGCTGAAGCATTTTTCGGATGAAAGCGGCTTTGAAACCTTTGTGATCCCCGATGATGTGGGCGGGCGTTACTCGGTCCTGACGGCCGTTGGGCTTCTGCCGATCGCCGCCGCGGGTATTGACGTGGATGCTCTTCTTGGCGGCGCTGCCAAGGCAAGAGAGGATTGCCTTGAAAAGAGCTTTAGCGAAAATCCCGCGCTTCGGTATGCCGCCATTCGCAACGCACTCTACCGCAAGGGTAAGGTGGTTGAGATCCTTGTGGGCTATGAGCCCTATGCGCTGTTGTTCAATGAATGGTGGAAGCAGCTGTTCGGCGAAAGCGAAGGGAAGGAAAACAAGGGAATCCTCCCCGATTCGGTCATCTTCTCAACCGATCTGCATTCTCTTGGCCAATATATTCAGGAGGGCAGCCGCATCCTCTTTGAAACCGTCCTTTCCGTCAAGGATAGCGGTGCCGAAATCATCATCCCCCATGACCCTGAAAACATCGATGGCCTGAATTTCCTCTCGGAAAAGCCGCTTGCCTATGTAAACAATGCCGCCATGCTCGGTACACTTCTCGCACACAATGACGGCGGCGTGCCCAGCACGGTGATCGAAATTGAAAAAAGGGATGCCTATTCGCTCGGTTATCTCATCTATTTCTTTGAGCTTGCCTGTGCTGTATCCGGCTACATGCTGGGGGTCAACCCCTTTGACCAGCCCGGCGTGGAGGCATATAAGAAGAATATGTTTGCCCTCCTTATGAAGCCCGGATATGAAAATATGGGCAAGGAACTGCACAAACGTCTTGAAATTTAACCGAAATATTCAAAATCTATTGCATTTTCAAAGAAAATAGTGTATGATATAGTCAAGGGGAGAAATCCCAAAAATCACAGGAGGACGTTCTATATGCTTAAATTGATTGTCGGGAAAAAAGGCACCGGTAAGACCAAGATGCTCATTGAGCAGGTCAATGCCGCCGCGCTGGCTTCCAAGGGGTGCGTTATTTGCATCGAGAAGGGCCTTACCCTTGATAAAGATATCTCTCACAAGGTTCGTCTTGTAGAGACCGATTCCTACCGTGTTGTGGATGCCGCCGCGCTCTACGGCTTTGTTGCCGGGGTTGTGGCCAGCAATTACGATATCACCGATATTTATCTTGATTCCACTCTCCGCATCTGCGGCAGTGTGGAGGCGATGGAGGAATTCCTCTTGAAGGTAGATGCGCTGACGGCTAAGTCGGACATTAAGTTCGTTGCCACTGTTTCGCTCGCGGCCGAGGAGCTTCCCGCATCGCTTGCCGCCTTTGTGTAAGAATAAAAAAGAAAAAGCAGACCTTTTATAAGGTCTGCTTTTTTATGCATTTCAGCTTTACTGCGGTGTCTGCAAGCGCAGGGAGCCTCGCGGTCCTGCGCCTTGTCACAGTTTCAATCCCGCAGGTTTTCGGTAGCCTTTTTCACACCCCGCGCCTTGGCGATCGGCCAAAGCTCCCCTGTATAGGAAGCCGCCTCTGGGCCGCGAAGCGGATGGCCCACCTTTTTCCGTATCGAAGGATTCCGCAGGCCGGCTTCGCTTAAGTTTTGATGATCATTACCTCAATTTTTGTTTTAGCAGAAAAAGAGAGGAGTTGGAATAGAAATCCCTTTTATCCTACTGGCATTCAAGCCCCTTTTTGCATAGCCTAATAGCGAGATACGTTCGTATCTCTTTCATTATCTATGATAGGGGGAAAAACCAAATGTCTGAATATAGAGGCTCTCCCGCCTGCGGCTCTTCGCAGAGCGAACGGGAAACCGTCTGTATCGATACCCTCCGTGTGCTGGATTCCTGCCGCGACAGGGACTGCTATGAGGACGTGCGCGTCTTCCTTTCCGATTACGGCCAGGAAGTGATCGATCACACGTCGTCCGTCCGCACAAAATGCGCGAAAATTCTCTGGACCTACGTGGGTGTTGATCCCATCCGCTTCAACCAGGGCTTTTACCAGGTGACCGTCCGTTTCTATATCAAGGTGGATTTTGAGGCCTGTATGGGAATCGGTCGCAACCAGGACTTTTCGGGCATCGCGGTAGTGGAGAAGAGAGTCGTGCTTTACGGCGGTGTCGGAAATGTCAGTATCTATCGCAGCGATCCCTCGGTCGGTCCCTGCGATCTTTGCAACCTTGACAACGCATCGAACAATCTGCCCGTTGGCGTGGTGGAGGTTGTTGATCCTGTGCTGCTTTCGGTGCGCGTGGCCGAGCCCGGCTGCAATTGCTGTGCTTGCTGCTGCTGCGATGAGATTCCGGACGGGGTGGCCGCCTCGATCGGTGGCGGTGTCCGCGAGCGCAACGATGGGAACACGCTGCTTGTAAGCCTTGGCATCTTCTCGGTTACGCGCATTGAGCGCCCCGCACAGTTCCTTGTGACGGCCGAGGATTACTCGGTTCCGGATAAGGAATGCTGTGCACAGGAAGAGGACGATCCCTGTAGCCTTTTCCGTAAAATGGCGTTTCCCGTAAACGAGTTTAGCCCCGCCGGTCTTTCCGAACAGCGCGAGAGCCGTGGCGGCGAAGGCTCCGGCTGCGGTTGCGGACGGGGAAGATAAGATCTGAACCGATTTATAAAGGCATAAAAAATCCCCCTATATCGCTTTTGGGATATAGGGGGATTTTTTAGGATGCAGGCGTTTCCATCTGGGATTTTCTCGCTTTTCTGTATCTGTAAAGCGAAATAAGGACAGAGGTAAGGGCCGTGATGTCTGCAATCAAGGCAACGACATAAACCTTCGAAATGCTGTTGCAGACAAACATAATATAAGTGAAAAAGGAGATCTTGCTGATGTTCTCCTCCTTGATCATAAAGAAGGCAAACATCGAAAGCAGGCAGGCTATAAGAGGGAATACATCGTTCCACACCTTAAAGGTCAGGATCGAATAAACGCCTGCGATCACGAGAAAGAGAAGAAGCCATAGGCGGCTGTTTGCCCAGCGGTACCTAGTGCGGAAGATAAAGATGATATTGCTGAGAATGCCGATGATGTTAGCCGTCCCGCTGATAAGATCCCCCTGCAACGCGAAGTAGAAAAGCCAACCGAGGTTGCTTGCCATATTGACAAGTATAATGCGGCCTCTCCCCTTCATCTGGAAGATCATAAACTGCGTGACAATCGATATAACACCGATCGCATTATATAAAAGATGGTAGTAATTCCCCATTGAAGCCGAAAGCCCCGAAACGATTCCGTTCGACAGCGCTTCAATGGAAAGCAATGTCAACATGAAGTCTTATCCCCTTTTGTTTCTTCCTTATCTTCTTCCTCGGCGGCAGGGAGCGCGACAGAAGGCGCGCGCGTGATTTTCGGCGCCTCGGTGCCCATCACCACCCCCTCGGTAATCAGGAGCTTTTTGACGGTCGGGTCAGAAGGCACACTGTACATAGGCTCGGTCATAATGCCTTCAAGAATCGTACGCAATCCGCGCGCACCGATCTCGCGTGCCAGGGCCTGCTTTGCAATCGCGCGGAAAGCCCCTTCCTCAAATTCAAGCTCGACACCGTCTATGGCGAACAGCTGCTGATATTGCTTATAAAGCGCGTTCTTCGGCTCGCGGATGATCCGTACAAGAGCCTCTTCATCAAGGTTTTCAAGCGAAACCATCACAGGAAGACGCCCGACAAGCTCGGGGATCAGGCCGTATTTCACAATATCGTGTGAGGTAGCATCGCGGAACACACCGCGCTCGATCCGCTCGCGCTTTCCGCGGATCTCTCCGCCAAAGCCGATCACGCCGTTCCCGCGGCGCTCCTCGATGATCGTTTCAAGGCCGTCAAACGCACCGCCGCAGATAAAAAGAATGTTATCGGTGCGGATCTGAATGAACTCCTGATTCGGGTGCTTGCGCCCTCCCTGGGGAGGCACATTGGCAACCGTGCCCTCCAAGATCTTTAAAAGGGCCTGTTGAACGCCTTCACCCGATACGTCACGCGTGATAGAACGGTTCTCGCTCTTTCTTGAGATCTTATCGATCTCATCAATATAGATAATGCCGCGCTCGGCGCTCTCCACATCAAAATCGGCAGCCTGGATCAGGCGGAGAAGAATGTTTTCAACATCTTCGCCGACATACCCCGCCTCGGTCAGCGTGGTCGCATCCGCAATCGCAAAGGGGACCTTCATCGCCTTTGCCAAGGTCTGGGCAAGGTAGGTTTTTCCGACACCGGTAGGACCGAGGAGCAAAACGTTGCTCTTCTGGATCTCAACGCCGCCATCATTCATGCCGCGCGTCAGAATGCGCTTATAATGATTATATACCGCAACCGAAAGCACGCGCTTTGCAGCATCCTGCCCGATCACGTGCTCATCAAGATGCGCCTTGATCTCGGCCGGCTTCGGAAGCGTATCAAGCGTAAGGGCGTTTTCTTTCTCGGTAGCACCTGTTTCTTGCATGGCAAGACTCTCGTCAATCAGCTCGGCACAGGTTTTGACACACTCATCGCAAATATATATGCCGTCAGGGGAGGGGATGAGGAACATCACCTGGTGCTCGGTGCGGCGGCAAAAGGCGCAGGTGCGCGGTTTGGTTGTGTTCGGCATGGTAATAGCCCTTTCGTATAAAAATGGGACTGTCGCAAGGGATGGCGTGCGGCAGTCCCGTTAGTTTTAGGAACGGTTGAAAATAACGCGGTCAATAAGACCGTATTCGGCGGCGGCCTCCGCAGTCAGGAAGTTGTCGCGCTCGGTATCCTTTGCGATCTCCTCGATCGGCTTGCCCGTGCGCTCTGCAAGGATGCGGTTGAGCTTCTCGCGGGTCGCAAGAATATGATCGGCATGGATCTTGATGTCGGACGCCTGCCCCTGCATACCGCCGAGCGGCTGGTGGATCATGATCTCGCTGTTGGGAAGCGCAAGGCGCTTGCCTTTGGTGCCGGCCGCAAGGAGAAAAGCACCCATGCTGGCAGCCATACCAATGCAAATTGTAGAAACGTCACACTTGATGAAGTTCATCGTGTCATAAATCGCAAGGCCGGCAGACACAGAGCCGCCGGGGCTGTTGATGTAGAACGAGATGTCCTTGTCCGGGTCCTGCGCCTCAAGATAGAGCATCTGCGCCACAACAAGCGATGCCGTTGTGTCATTGACCTCATCGGCTAAAAAGACGATGCGATCGTTAAGAAGGCGCGAATAGATGTCAAAGGAGCGTTCCCCACGGTTGGTTTCCTGAATGACCATTGGGACGAGTGCCATTTGTGTACCTCCTCGGGTAAATGTTTTTATGCTTCGGTATCCTCGGCCTTTTTAGCAGCCGTCTTCTTGGCGGCAGGCTTCTTGGCAGCCGGCTTTGCCTCACCCTCGGCAGCGGTCTTCTTCGCAGTCGTGGTCTTCTTGGCAGCAGTAGGCTTCTTGGCGGCAGGCTTTTCCTCGCCCTCGACAGCCGTCTTCTTGGCGGCAGGCTTCTTGGCCGCAGTGGTCTTCTTGGCAGCGGGCTTTTCCTCGCCCTCGGCGGCAGCCTTGGGAGCCGCCTTCTTGGCGGGGGCCTTCTTGGTCACCTTCTTGGCAGGCGCCTCGGCAACGGCAACAGCCTTGCTCTTCACAAGCTCGGCAGCCGCCTTCACACGCATATCCTCGGTGATGCCGGCTTCATCCACAAGCTTGCGGACCTCTTCCTCAGGCATATTATAAGCCTCGGCAATGCGGGCATATTCAGCATTGATCTCATCGGCCGAAACGGTAATGCCCTCAAGCTCGGCAATCTTCTCAAGAGCCAGGCGGACCTTGACCTGCTGCTCGGCCTGGGGACGAAGCTGGGCGCGCATCATATCAAGGTTCATGCCGGTGTACTTGAAGTAGGTGGCAAGATCAAGTCCCTGCATACGCAGACGGTTGTCGTAATCACGCAGAAAGTTCTCGGTCTCGGCCTCGAACATGCAAGCAGGGATGTCCGCCTCCATCTTTTCGGCCAGCGCATTCATAACGCCCTCTTCAAACTGCGCATCGGCAGACTTCTTGTTTCTCTCGGTCATTTTCGCCATAAGATCGGCGCGGTATTCGGCAAGGGTATCAAAATCCGAAACGTCCTTGGCAAACTCATCGTCAAGAGCGGGGAGCTCGGTCATCTTGATGGCGTGGAGCTTCACGGCAAAGACAGCGGCCTTGCCGGCAAGCTTCTTCTCATGATACTCCTCGGGGAAGGTGACGTTCACATCAAAGGCATCGCCGATCGCCTTACCGACAATCTGATCCTCAAAGCCGGGAATGAACTGGCCGCTACCAAGCTTCAGCTCGTGCCCTTCGGCCTTACCGCCGTCAAACGCCACACCGTCCACACTACCGTCAAAATCGATCGTGACGGTATCGCCCATAGCGGCGGCACGGTCGGTGACCTCCACGGTGCGGGCGTTGCGCTCACGTACGCGGTCGATCTCGACATCCACCTCGGCATCGGTAACGGAGAGCTCGTTGCGAACAGCCTCGATGCCGGCATAGTCGGCAATCTTCACCTCGGGCTTCACATACACCTTGGCGATCAGGACAAGGCCGTTCTCATCCACAGACTCCACATCAAACTCGGGGCGGCCGACAATCGCAAGCTCGGCCTCCTTAGCCGCGGCTTCGTATGCATCGGGAATGCAATCGTTGATGGCATCCTCGTAAAAGACGCCCTTGCCGTACATCTTTTCGATGATGATACGGGGGGCCTTACCCTTGCGGAAGCCGGGAACGTTGATCTTGCCGACATTCTTCTTGTAGGCGCGGTTAATAGCCGCCTCAAAGGTAGCCTTGTCAACGCCGATCGTAAGGGTGTAAAGATTCTTGTCGGTCAATTCCTTTTTGATGAGACTCATGGATGTTTTTCCTCCGAAAAAAGTGATATAAGATTATAATAACTAATACAGTCGTATTATTTTACCGCATCCGCGCGAGAAAGTCAAGCAAAAACACGAAAGTTTTTCAATATTTTTGGTCATTCGGGCAAAATGATTCGCGGAACAAAGTCGAGATAGTCGGCAGACACAAGACGGAACCGAATGCCTTCGTGCTCAATTTCGGCGGGTGCTGTATAATTCCCGTGAACATGACCGAAGAAGCAACGCTTTAAAGAGAACTCCTTCATCACCTCAACAAAGGGCGCAACCGCCTCACCGTTCCAAACGGGAGGGAAGTGCATAAAGGCAAGGATCTCCTTTTTCCCATATGAGGGACACGCCCTTGCCGCTGTTAAGCTCATGCGGAGCCTACCGACCTCACGTGCTACAATTTTATCAAAATCGGTATCCGCCGGCACTCCGGTCGCATCCTCATCGAAAAACCAGCCGCGGCTGCCCGCCAGAATAAATTCATCGGTTTCTATGGCGTTATTGTAAAGGAAGGTGAGGCTTGAAAGCCCAAACGCCTCCAGTGCCGCACGGTTTTTGGTCATACTGGACCACCAAAGGTCGTGATTGCCCTTGAGAAGATACTTGCGCCCCGGCAGAGAATCGATAAAGCGCAGATCGGCTCCGGCTTCCGAAAGTGAGAGCGCCCAGGAAAGGTCTCCCGGCAGTACCACATCATCCTTCTCGCCGATAAGGGCACACCAATTCTTTTTTATCTTTTCCGTGTAACCCGTCCAACGGCGCCCGAAGACGTCCATGGGCTTTTCGCAGCCTTCCCCCTCCGAAAGGTGAAGATCTGCAATGACATAGGTTGCCATAGAGGCCTCCTTTCTTCTGTATAAGAGATACGGCTTTGCGAAAAAATAAGATCAGACCCCAAAAGGAGAAGATAAAATGGAAAACGAAAACAAAAGCAAATGCATCAAGGGCGTTTCGTGTGATGCTTGCCAGTGCGTATATCACGGCAAGAACAACACCTGCCACGCCAAGGAGATCGCCGTGGGCCCCCATAACGCATCCAGCAGCTATGAAACGGTGTGCGCCACCTTCAAGGCGAGAGAGGACCGTATCTCGGAGATCACCGGCTAACAAATCCGGGCGGGAAGATTCCCGCCTTACATATTCGTTCAGGCGTTTGCGAAGCGCATCACCTCATCGGCCATCCGATCGGGAGAGATGGACGCGGGGTGCAGCACCTGCTTTTTATCCAGTCCGCACAGGGGTGTGGGAATGGGCATGGAGGAGGCGGCAAAAAGGGAGGAAAGCGCCTCTACGCCATCGGGGGCATCTGCGCCCGTGGCCGCCTTATAAACGGCGGGAGCAAACTTGTAGGGGCTTGCAGTCGAGGCCAGCACAATGGGGGCATCCTTCTTTCCGTCTGCAAGATATTTGCGCGCCGCGCCATAACCGACCGCGGTGTGCGTATCCATTAAATAACCGTATTCGCTAAACGAAAGGCGGATGTTTTCGGCCGTTTCCTCCTCGTTGCACGAGTAGCCGACAAAGATTTCACGAATAGAAGCAATTTCTTCTTCTGCCAGACTATAAACGCCATCTTTTGCGAGTTTTTCCATCAATTCAGCCGTTCTCTTGGCCCCAAAGCACGTGTAAAGCAGGCGTTCAAGATTGCTGGAGATCAAAATGTCCATCGAGGGAGAGGTGGTCATGTGGAAGGTGCGGCGGCGGTCATAGGTGCCGGTCGCAAGGAACTCGGTCAGAACGTCATTCTTGTTAGAGGCGCAGATAAGTCGGCCGAGCGGCACGCCCATACGGCGGGCAAGATAGGCGGCAAAAATGTTGCCAAAGTTGCCGGTCGGCACCACGATATCAAGCGTATCCCCCATCGCAAGATGCCCGGCCTTCACCATATCGCAATAGGCCGAAACATAGTACGCGATCTGTGGGGCAAGTCGCCCCCAGTTGATCGAGTTGGCGCTCGAAAGGAACACGCCCTCTTTGTCAAGCTCGCGGCGGATGTCCGCATCGCCAAAGATGCGCTTCACACCGCTTTGTGCATCGTCAAAGTTCCCATAGATGCCGCGCACGCCCACATTCGCCCCCTCCTGCGTGATCATCTGGAGCTTCTGAATATGGCTCACGCCGTCAGTCGGGTAAAAGACGAGGATCTTGACCCCATCTACATCGCGGTAGCCCTCAAGGGCCGCCTTGCCGGTATCGCCCGAGGTGGCGACCAGGATCAGGGCGGTGCGCGTCTCTCCCGTCTTTTTCAGGGCACGGGAGAGAAGGCGCGGCATGATCTGCAGTGCCATATCCTTAAAAGCGCAGGTAGGACCGTGCCAGAGCTCAAGCGAATACACCTTCCCGTCCACATTGCGTACAGGGGCAGCACCGCCGGGGAAGCGAGCCTCACCGTATGCAATGCGGCAATCCTCAAGCAGCTCCTCCTCCGTGTAATCGGAAAGATACATAGAAAGGATCTTTGCGGCTCTTTCGGGGTACGAAAGGTCGGCAAGTGCCGCAAGATCTTCATAGGTAAGGGTGGGAATCACCTCGGGCATATAAAGCCCGCCATCGGGCGCAAGCCCGTTTTTGATGGCCACAGCGGCCGAAACAGATTCGCTTTTAAGACTTCTCGTGCTTTTGTAGTTCATAATCGTTCCTATTGTTTTTATATTTACCGAAGAAATCCTCGGCATTTTTCCAAAAAATTTTATGGATCAGAGAATCCTTGTAAGAGAGGGCCGCCAAACGGTCGGCCAGACGATAAAGGTGGCACATCCTTTGAAGATCGGTGGGGGTTTCTTCAATTCCGTCAAAGTCGGTCCCCAGCGCGATCGAATCCTCACCGCCAAGCGAAAGCCAGTGCTCAATATGGGCCACCGCATCCTGCGTACTTGCCGTTTTGCGATCGGTCAGATGAGGAGGATAAAGACACACGCCCACAAGACCGCCCGAGCGGCAAACGGTCAGGAACTGTTCGTCCGTCAGGTTTCTTTTGTGATGACAAACGGCGCGCGCATTCGAATGTGTTGCAAGGATGGGGTGCCCCATCAACAATGCCCCCTCGGCAATATCGGCAAAGGATGCATCGGATGCATGCGAGACATCGGGAATCATACCGAGCCGGAAGCAATCAAAAAGGACATCCCGTCCAAATCTTGTAAGCCCCCGTTCGGAATCGTAGGCCCCACCGATCACGCTCTCTCCTCGCCACAGAAGGGTAAGAATTGCAACCCCCGCCTCTGCCAGATGCACAAGCCGCGCACGGGAATTGCCAAGCAGGCGGGCATCCTCCACCGCAAGGATGGGAGAAAGCCGCCGCCCGACATAAGGGGCAATTTCTTGCAGAAGCCGCGCCCGCATGGCAAAAAAAGCCGCATATGCATCATCATCCGTAAGCGCAGGGCGAGAAAAGCAGGCAAAGACCTGTCCTACCGTTTCAAAAGCGGAAAGGTCATGGGAAGACGCCTGAAGCGTGCGATCGGTATAGGAAAAGCCATCGTATAGCTTGGTGGCTGTATCGGTGTGTAGGTCAAAAAGGCGCATACTGCCCCTCCTTCACCCACAGTTTATGCGGTGAATGCGTTTTGGATATGCTCGATCCTTGCAATGCGTGGGGATTTTCCCTCGCGTGCCAAAAGATATACCTCGATCACATCAAATCGAACGTCCCCCTGCCAGGATACAGCATGTACATAGGCCCTCGCCGCCGCAAGCAGATTTTTCTGCTTTGCCGCGTCAACAGCCGCCGCGGGGGTGCCGAACACAGAGTTCTCAAGGCCTGCATACGTGCGGGTTTTCACCTCGCAGATCACAAGGGTCCTTCGGCGCTTTGCAATTATGTCGATCTCCTTTTGATGAAAAAACCAGTTTCTTTCCAGCACACGGTAAAGACGGCGCTTAAGATAGCGTGCGGCCGCCCGTTCTCCAAGATCACCGCGTTTTCGCGCCTCGGTTTTCGCTCCCCGCTTCTTCATTTTTCAAGAAACTTAAGAAAGCTTTTGCGATGAATGGGCGAGGGACCGTGCTCACGCACCGCCTGCATATGCGCCGCGGTGGGATACCCCTTATGCCCTTTGATCCCATACATAGGATAGAGCGCATCCTGCTCAATGCAAATCCGATCCCGCGTGACCTTTGCAAGAATACTGGCTGCCGAAACAGAAGATGAAATCGCGTCCCCCTTCACAATGGTGACAGCAGGAATCGGCATATTTCTTGCCGTATTCCCATCGATCAAGGCGAGGTCTGCCGCGGGAGAAAGGCCTTCTATGGCGCGGCGCATGGCCAGCATCGTGGCGCCGAGAATATTGAGCTCGTCAATTTCTTCGGGACTTGCCGAGGCGATCGAATAGGCAAGTGCCGATTCACAGATTTTTTCAAAAAGCAGCTCCCGCTTCTTCTCGGAAAGCTTTTTGGAGTCATTCAGCCCCTCGATCGGGCGGTCGGGCGAAAGGATAACAGCGGCAGCGACCACAGGGCCGCAGAGTGGGCCTCGGCCCGCTTCATCCACACCGCAAACAAGGGAATACCCCTGCTCATTATAATAGCGTTCATATGAAAGGTCAGGCATTGTCCTCTCCCTTCGGCCATTCAAGCGTAATACGCCCGAGAATGGCGCGGCGAAACTCGTCAAGCAGCATTTTTGCGGCGCGCTCGGTATCCACGTCCCCTCCCGAAACGAGAAAGCCGCGGCGGCGGCCGATTGCGAAAAGAAGATCGTAAGAGGGAAGCGAAAGCTCCTCCTCGGTCACCTTGTAGCGCGCGCGGAGCGCATCGGGATAACGTGCAGAAAGATCGCCGAGTAAGCGGCAAGCAATTTCCTCAAGATCGAGAATATGTTCCTTAATAGCCCCGGTCACGGCAAGGGCAAGCCCAGTGGAGCGGCTCTCAAACTTCGGCCAAAGAACGCCCGGCATGTCAAGAAGGTCAAGCCCTTCTCCTGCGGGAATCCATTGCTTATTCACCGTTACCCCCGGGCGATTTTCAACCTTGGCCTTGCTTCCGCCTGCCAGGCGGTTGATAAGGGAGGATTTCCCAACATTCGGGATCCCCACGATCATGGCACGCAGGCGGCGCCCAGCCATACCGCGGCTTGCATAGCGCTCCACCTTTTCGGAAAGCACAGAGCGCACCTCGTCCGCAACAGAGCGGATTCCGTCACCGCTCACACAGTCAACAGCAAGGCAGGCATCCCCCTCGCGCCGAAAGCGCTCGCGCCACAGGGCGGTGGCATTCGGATCGGCAAGCGAGGCTTTATTGAGGATTTTGAGAAGAGGCTTCCCCTCGGTCAGCTTATGGATCTCGGGATTGGAGGAGCTGCGCGGGATCCTGGCATCGAGAATTTCAAGCACAATGTCCACCATTGGCAGACATTCTGCCATCATGCGCCGCGTTTTGGCCATGTGGCCGGGAAACCACTGGATCACATCCGCCTGCATCAGCGAACACCTCCGAATGCCGAAAGCGGCAGGAAACGAAAGAGCACCTTGCCGATCACCGTACGCTCGTCCACCTCGCCAAAGGCAACGCTGTCGTGCGAGAGGCCGCGGTTATCGCCGAGCACAAAAATATGCCCTTCACTTACGAGCCTCGGCGCCATGCTGAAATGGTCATAGCTCATCCCGCCGGTGTAGTCCTCAAGGCGCGCAACGCCGTCAACAAACACAACTCCGTCCCGAATCTCAACGGTCTGACCTCCCGTGGCAATGACACGCTTGACGATCGGCTCGTTTTCATTTAATATCGCAGATTTCTCCGCAAGCTCCTTATCCACCTGGATAACCACGATGTCACCTTCTCGGGGAACGTAGAAGAAGTTTGAAATAACAAGACGCTCTCCGTCAAGAAGGGTAGGGTTCATAGACCCGCCGATCACCACGGTCTGGCGAAAAAGGAAGGTGGTAAGCAAAAGAAGAAGACCGAGGGTGATCAGAATAAGCTCCGCCACATCAAAGATATCGTGCGGCAGTCTTTTGCGCTTGGCGGCCGCGCGCGCTTCGATCTCTCTGTCAATTTCCTCATAGCTGATCTGGTTTTTATCCATCGCTATGCACTCCTTTCGCAGTATTATTTCGCGTTCCCCTCAAGAAACATATCCATCAGCGCCGTACCGTCCTTCATATGACGGCGGCGTGCGGCGGCCGTTGCCTCGGTAAAGGTTGCAACGCCCATATGCGCCCGCCCGCTTTCGTACATCATAAAGGGGACAGGGTCACACGTATGGGTGCGCGCGGCGCAGGGTGTCGGATGGTCGGGAAGCACAAGAACACGATAATCCTCCCCGGTTCTGCGCAGATGCTCACAAACGGGTGCGAGGATCTCGCCGTCAATCCTCTCAATGGAAAGGACCTTGTTTTCCGCTTCGCCGCGGTGGCCGCATTCATCGGGCGCCTCCACGTGAATATAGACAAGATCCTGCCCGCGCGAGAAGGCATCGATTGCGGCATCCGCCTTGCCCTTATAATTCGTATGGAGATTTCCGGTTGCACCCGGAACGTCAAGCACCTCCATTCCGGCACAGATGCCGATTCCCTTAATGAGGTCAACAGCCGACACAATACTGGCCTTTACCCCCCATTTTTCATAGAAGGAGGGCAGGGCAGGCTTTTTCCCGGGGCTCCAGAGCCACGCGGAATTGGCAGGTTTAAGGCCGCGGCGGCGGCGCTCCTCGTTTACGGGGTGGTTATGTAAAATATCGTAGCTTTCCCGCATGAAACGGTAGAAGGGCGCCCCCTCCTCACCGGAAGGGAGATACATGCCGATCCTCTTGCCGATAATATCGTGCGGTCTTGCAAAATTATAGGTATCGCTTGCGTCCTTCCAAAGGAGACAATGGCGGTAGCTGATGCCTGTATAGAGGCGGCGCGCCTCGGTAGAAAGCTTCTCGTTCAGTGCGGCCACAAGAAGATCCGCCTCCTCGGTCGTGATCTCATCGGCACTGTGATCCAGCATGATCTTTTCCTCATAAGGCGTATCGTCATCGCTGATCGCCACAAGGTTGC
>JAZNDG010000085.1:0-14582 GCA_045587985.1 Eubacteriales bacterium
TAGCTTGCTTCGCGAACTCATTGCGCCGGGCACTTCGCTTCAAGAAAAAGCCCCGGTGGGGCTTTTTCTCTTTGCTCGCCTGTGCTGCCTCATAGTCGTTGGGCGTTGCAATCACAGATTGCGCCTTCAACTCCTTGAGTCGAGCACTTCGCGGCGCGAAAACGAGCCACCGGCGCGTTTTCCGCTTGCTCACCTCCCGGAGGGAGCCGGGGGATAGCCGCGGTGAGATGGGGCACGGCCGCGGTATGGGATTACGGTGCGACCTTCGCGCCCTTCTTTTCCTCGATCAGCTCGCAGTAGCGGTCACGCGACATGCCGACCACCTTCTGCCAGCAGAGCGGGATGGTTTCCTTTGCCCGCTCGCCCACCGTCTGCGCGCGCGGAAGCGCCGATTTCATGACGGCGGCAAGCGATTCGGGCGAGTTGTCACAGTGGAACGCGTTGACACCGTCCTCGGTGCCCTCGGCGGCGCAGGTGCCCCGCACGATGATCGAGGGTGTGCCTGCGGCGGCGGCCTCCTTCACCACAAGCCCTGCCGTATCGTAGAGCGAGGGGAAAAGGAAGAGGTCGGAGGCGGCGTAAAGCTGCATCAGCTCCTCACGATTGGCCGTGTGGCCGTAGAAATGGGTGCAGGAGGCAAGCCCAAGCTCCTTGGTATAAGACTCAATGGCCTCCTTATCCGGGCCCTGCCCCACAAAGAGCATGCGGCAGGGGGATTCCTTTTTAAAGATGGCAACCGCATCCAGAACCGTTTTGATGTTCTTTTTCCAGTTGTGCTGGCCAACGAACAGGAAAAGCGGACCCTCGGCCTTGCCGAAGATCTTCTTTACCTTCTCGTCCGCCGTGCCCGTAGGCTCCCACGGATCGGTGCCGTTGGGCATCACGCGGAGCGGCCCACGGTAGCCGTAGGAGCGCAGCACCTCGCCCGCCGCCTCGGTCACCGTCCACACCTCGTCACAGGTGTGATAGAAATCCACCACGATCTTGGTGCCGAGCCTTGCCAGCGCCTTCGAGTGGGTCTTTGCGAGAAAATCGTCATAATACTTCGAGTGGAAGGTGGCGACAAGAGGGATCTGCTGCCGCCTTGCAATGCGCCGCGCCGCCCGCCCCGCACCGAAGGGGGAGTGGGCGTGCACAAGGTCAAAGCGCATGGCATTCACCGTCCGCTTGAAATCAAAGTCGAGCGAGGGGAACCCCACGCGATAGGGCTCACCCGGGAGCTTGATGCCTCCGAAAAAGAGGCAGGGGAAGGGGCGGTTGCCGAGGGGGTCCTCGTTCCTCGGGGCAACGTAATAGGCGGTATCGCCAAGCTCGGTAAGGGTTTTTGCGTAATTCTTCACGACCGTTCCCACCCCGTCAAGCTCGGGGGGGAAGACGTCACAAAACTGACCGAGGATCATGGCCTTACAGCATGTCCACGGGGAACATGATCTTGAGCTGATTCACACGGCTGCGGTAGGCAGCCTGCTGCTTATCGCTCATGAGCTTGCGGTAGATGCTCTCCCTTGCTTCGTTATAGGAGATCGGCTTTGCCTCGTTTTTCGCGTTCACGCGGATGATGTGGTAGCCGAACTGCGTCTTAACGGGAGAGGAAACCTCGCCGATGGCCAGCGAGAAGGCGGCCTCCTCAAACTCGGGCACCATCTGCCCACGGCCAAACTCGCCAAGATTGCCGCCCGCCTCCTTCGAGGGGCAGGAGGAATGGGCCCCCGCGGCCTCCTCAAAGGTCACGCTGCCCGCCTTGATCGCCTCTGCGATCTCGGCGGCCTTTGCCTCATCCTCAACAAGGATGTGCGAGGCGTTTACGGTTTCACCCTGCGAGAACTTGTCAAGGTTTGCGTCATAGAAGGCGCGGACCTCCTCCTCCTTCACGTCCACCCGCTCGATCGCCTTTCTGATGGCGTACTCGGCGAGCAGGCTCTCCTTTGCGCGCTTGAGCTGCTCGCGGAAGGGGGCCTCTGCTTCATAGAGGTTCTTCTGGGCATCGAGGAGGAAGAGCTTCTGGGCCACCAGCTCCTCGATCAGGGCACGGCGCCCCTCGGGGGAGGCATACTGCTCGCCGCGCGGGCCGAGCGCCTGCATCATGCCGATAAGATCGGCCTCGGTGACGGCAAGGCCGCCAACCCTTGCAAGAATTTTTTCTTCCATGGTATATTCCTTTCTCAAATACGGCGGACCGAAACGGTCACGCTCTCGTCGCCGAGCTTCCAGGCCTTGCCGCCCTCCTCGGCGGAAGGAAGAAACTCGTCACACAGGGTGGCACCGCCGATCTCGGCGGCGTATTTCTTTACAATATCGGCGATCCTCTCGCTGCCCGATACGCCAACGGCGATATGGTCGGTGACAAGGAAATCGCTGTCCTTACGCATGGTTTGGATCTTACTGATCAGCTCACGCACAAGCCCCTCCTCGATCAGCGCCTCCGAGAGGTGGGTGTCAAGCACCACCGTCACCCCACGGTCAGAGGCCGATTCAAAGCCCTCGGCCTTGACCATGTCGATCAGCAGATCCTCCTCGGCGAGGCGGATCTTTGTGCCATCGGGCGCGGTAAAGGTAAGCGCGCCCTCGGAAAGGAGGGTATCGTAGGCGGCGTTGCCGTCAAGGCCTGCCAGCGCCTTTCCGATGAAGCCGAGCTGCTTGCCGTACTTCGGGCCGACCGTACGCAGCTGGGGACGGAAGGTGTAGGAGGTAAAGTCACGCACGCTGTCGGTAAAGACGACCTCCTTGACGTTCAGCTCGTCACGGATGATGGCGAGATAAAGCTCGGAAAGCGCGCGCCTGCCCTTGACGAACATACGGGAAAGCGGCTGGCGGTTCTTGATGGTGGCCGCCGCTCTTGCCGCACGGCCGAGCGTGACGATGGCAAGCACCTCGTCCATATCCTCTTCAAGCTGCTTGTCGATAAAGCGGTCAAGCACCTCGGGGAAGTCGCAAAGATGCACGCTCTCGGGTGCGCCCGCAATATGCCCTGCGACAAGGTTGCGGTAGATGTCCTCCGAGAGGAAGGGGAGCATGGGCGCCAGCGCCTTTGCAAGCGTTGTAAGGCAGGTGTGCAGGGTCATGTAAGCGGCCACCTTGTCGGCGGGCATGCCCTTCTGCCAGAAGCGCTCACGGCTGCGGCGGACATACCAGTTCGAAAGGTCGCCGACAAACTCCTGCAGCGCTCTTGCCGTTTCGGGGATCTCGTAATTCCCAAGGCGGCGGTCAACCTCCCCGACTGTTGAATAGAGGCGGGAGAGGATCCACCTGTCCATCGGGGTGAGAGCCCCCTCGTCAAGGGTATGGTCGGCGGCATCAAAGCCGTCAATGTTTGCATAGAGCACGAAGAAGGCGTAGGTGTTGTAAAGGGTGCCCATCAGCTTGTTGCGCCCCTCCAGCACCGCCCCCTCGTGATACTTGTTCGGGAGCCAGGGCGCGCTGTTCGAGTAGAAGTACCAGCGGATGGCGTCCGCCCCGTACTTTCCGAGCTCCTCCATCGGATCCACCGCGTTGCCCTTCGATTTCGACATCTTCTGCCCGTCCTTATCGAGCACGTGGCCGAGCACGATGACGTTCTTGTAGGGCGCACGGTCAAAGATGAGGGTGGAGATGGCCATCAGGGAATAGAACCAGCCGCGCGTCTGGTCGATCGCCTCGCTGATAAAGTCAGCAGGGAAGTTCTGATCAAAGATCTCCTTGTTTTCAAAGGGATAGTGCCACTGGGCAAAGGGCATGGCGCCCGAGTCAAACCAGCAGTCAATGACCTCGGGGGTGCGGCGCATTTCACCTCCGCACTTCGGGCAATCAATGACCACCTCGTCAATATACGGGCGGTGGAGCTCCACCTTCTCGGGGCAGTTCCTTGCAAGCGAGCGGAGCTCCTCGCGCGAGCCGACCGAGAGGCATTCGCCGCAGGAGCAGGTCCAGATATTCAGCGGCGTGCCCCAATAGCGGTTGCGCGAAAGACCCCAGTCCTGCACATTCTTCAGCCAGTCGCCAAAGCGCCCCTCGCCAATGCTCTCGGGGATCCAGTTGACCGTCTTATTGTTGCGGATCAGATCCTCCCGCACCGCGCTCATCCGGATGAACCAGGTATCCTGCGCGTAGTAGATAAGGGGGGTGTTGCAGCGCCAGCAGAAGGGATACTCGTGCTCGAACCTCGGCGCCGAGAAGAGAAGGCCGCGCGCATCAAGATCCTTTAAGATCACAGCATCCGCATCCTTGACGAACATCCCGGCGGCGGGTGCATCGGCGGTCATGTTGCCGCGCGCATCCACCTTCTGGATAAAGGGGAGGTCAAAGCGGCGGCCAAGGCGCGAGTCGTCATCGCCAAAGGCAGGGGCGATATGCACGATGCCGGTACCGTCCGACATCGAAACGTAGCCGTCCTCCACGATATAGTGGGCGCGCTTGCCCTGTGCCCTTGCCGTATCGGCGGCGCACTCATAAAGGGGCTCATAGGAGCGGCCGAGGAGCGCCTCACCCTTCATTTCTCCGAGGATCTCGTAGGGCTCCTTGCCCTCGATGGGCGGGAAGATGGCGGCAAGCAGGGGCTTGGCCATATAGTAGGTATTGCCGTCCTCAGCCTTGATGCGGCAGTAGGTATCCTCCTTGTTCACGCAGAGCGCGGTGTTCGAGGGCAGCGTCCAGGGCGTGGTCGTCCAAGCGAGGAAATAGGCATCCTCATCAAGCGCGCGGAAGCGCACAACGGCCGAGCGCTCCTTGACCGTCTTATACCCCTGCGCCACCTCGTGGGACGAGAGGGGGGTGCCGCAGCGCGGGCAGTAGGGCACGCACTTAAAGCCCTTGTAGAGAAGCCCGCGGTCAAAGATCTTCTTCAGCGCCCACCACTCGGACTCAATATAATCGTCATGATAGGTGACGTACGGATCGTCCATATCCGCCCAGAAGCCCACGATGCCGGAGAACTCCTCCCACATCCCCTTGTAGCTCCAGACGCTCTTTTTGCATTCGTCAATAAACGGCGCAATGCCGTATTTCTCGATCTCGCCCTTGCCGTCAATGCCAAGCTTCTTTTCCACCTCAAGCTCGACCGGCAGGCCGTGGGTATCCCAGCCCGCCTTACGCAGGATGTGAGCACCCTTCATGGCGCGGTAGCGCGGGATCATATCCTTAATGACACGGGTGAGAACGTGGCCGATGTGCGGCTTGCCGTTGGCGGTCGGAGGGCCGTCATAGAAGGTGTAGTTCTCGCCCCCCTCTCTCTCCTTGATGCTCCGGCGGAAGATATCCTTCTCCTGCCAGAAGGAGAGAACCGAACGCTCTCTTTCCACAAAATTTACGTTAGTCGGGACCTTTTCGTACATAGTGCTCCTCCATCGCGCGCCTATATCGCGCGGGTGATTATATAATATCAATATACAATATACAATAAAAACACACCAAAGTCAAGGGGAGAAGGAAAAATAAAGAGGGCGTACGGCAGGAAAAAGCACTTGCGCAAAGGCGCTTTCTTTGTTATAATAAGGGCAGTATGAAAACCAAATCAATAAGGAGAACCACTATGAAAGCATCAGTAAGGCGTGCGCTTCTTCTTTCGCTGGCCCTCTTGCTTCTTCTTTCTGCCGTTTTGGGGCTTTCCTCCTGCGGCGGGGGGGATGATGACACGACCACCGATGGGAGCACCACCGCGGCGATCGAGAACCTTGCCGATTATACCCTTGTGTATTCGGAAAGCGTCAGCACCCCCGTTTATCGGGAGATCCTTGCGCTGAAGGACGATATCAAGAACAAGGCAGGCGTGACCATCAAAACGGACGATGACTTTGTTCTGCTTGGCGGGAGCGTGCCGACCGATACGCTTGAGATCCTTGTCGGGAGAACCAACCGCAAGGAGAGTATCTCGCAGAACCTTGGGCGGGACGACTATGCTATCTATTTTGAGAACGGCCGCCTTGTGATCACGGGCGGCTCGGATGAGGCGACCATTCTGGCCATCACCCGCTTCCGCAACACCTATTTTGCGGACGGAAAGCTCCTGTATCCGAAGGCGCCGGATGCCGTGCGCGGCAGCTATCCTTACGGCTCGGCCACCATCGGCGGTGTGAGCATCCACCAGTTCTCGATCGTGCACGATCAGAACAGCGCCCCCTTTGCAAACGTGCTTGCCGAGAAGATCGCCGAGATCACGGGCGCCCTTTTGCCTGTCGGCTCGGAAAGAACGCGTGAGACCGAAAACGAGATCCTTGTCGGCCGCTTTGAGAGCGGCACGCGCAAGAATACGGACGGGCTGCTCAGCAGCAAGTGGCGCATTGCCCTCTCGGGCAAAAAGCTCTCGCTTGTCGGTGGGGATGGGGACGGCACCTATGCCGCCGTCATGTCCTTCCTCTCCCGCCTTACCGGCTCGGGCGCCACGCTTGAGCTTTCCTCTGCGGCAAGCGGCAGCACCGCCTCGATGGGGCTTTACAGCCTGAACCTGCCCGAGGTGTTCCCGAGCATGCAGGGCGAGGTGTCCTCGCTCTCCTTCACGGCGGATACCGTGCTTGACCGCTTCCTTGCCACAAGGAGCGAGCTTCCGCAGGAGATCACCGTTCTTGAGCGGGTGTCGCTCGACAAGTATCCGCTCTCGAAGAGATGTGAGATCTATGTGTCGCCAAACGGCAACGATGCGGCACCCGGCACCAAGGAGGCCCCCCTTGCCACGCTTGATGAGGCCATCTCCCGCGTAGAGGGTAAGCAGGGCGGCGTGATCTTTATGATGGGCGGCACCTATACACTGACCGAAACGGTCACGGTGGGAAGCCGGCATGCCGGCATCGCACAGGCCCCCCTCTTTATCAAGGCCTATAACGGCGAGGAGGTCACCCTGACCTCGAACAAGACGCTTGATACCTCTGCGGGCAAGTGGAACTACCTGGATCCCTATGGCGATCCCGCGCTTGAGGCTGTCTTTGAACGTCTGCCCGAGGAGGCGCGTGACTACGTGATGTACACCACGCTTGCCGAGCAGGGCTGGACCGAGGACGATATCCCCGCCATCACCAAGGAAAGCGGCCCGCCCAGCATGTATGTCGGCGGTGTTGAATACAGCCTTGCCCGCTATCCCAATGCTTCCACCGATCCCCGCGAGCTTCTTTATTTCATGTACGTCTATGACAGCGGCCGCTGCACCGTGCGTGACGGCTCTGACCTTTACTGGAAGTGGATCGACCGCTGCACCGCGGCCGGCTGGGATCCCATGAGGGAGGTTGGCTGGGAGATCCGCATCCCGGACGAAAAGCAGTACGACCAGGATCAGCCGATCGAATATGCACACAGGGAGGCCGGCGCCGAGATCACCTCGTGGGTGAACACGGGCGACATCTGGTACTACGGCTCGACCTTTGAGGGCTGGGAATTCGGCTACTACAACCTCGCGCTTTATACCGAGGGGCAGTACTGGGCCCACAACGAGAACGGCGAGCGCTGGACGCCGGGTGACGGCACGCCTCTGCTCGGCACGCCGAAGGCGCGGATGTACGCAGGCCAAAATCCGAATGGGACGAACGCCTGGGGCACCCCCGAGGGCTACTCGCTCAAATCGGTACAGCCGAACTCCTGGGGCACCAAGGTTTCGAGCAACGGCCAGGCCGGGCGCAACACCTTCTACCTCTTTAACGCCATCGAGGCGCTGGACGCCCCCGGTGAATGGTTCTACGATAAGGAAACCGGCTACATCTACATCTATCCCACCGAGGAGCACGGCGATCTGACCGAGGAGGCGGCCGCCATCTCGAACTCGGATGACTTTGACCTTCTCGCGCTCTCGGGCACCTCAAACGTGGTGATCGATGGGCTGACCTTTGACGGCTCTGCCGCCACCGGGCTTCTTATCGAAGGCACCAAGAACGTGATGGTGCAGGATTGCACCTTCCGCAATACGAAGGGCTACAACCTCTACATGAACAGCGCGACCGGCGTTGCCGTCATCTATTCGGATTTCTCGGCGGCCGGCATCAATATGCTGCGTATCAACCACAGCAGCTCGAATTTGCAGCTTACACCCACCAACACGGTGGTGCAGAACTGCTTCTTCCACGATCCGATGCCCCTGCACCAGGTGGCACTGCAGTGGGAGGCCTGCCGCGTGATCGTATCGCACAACTATTTCAACAACACCACCACGGTGGGCGACAATTCGACCGAGTGCATCTTTGAATACAACCGCTTTGAGGGCGGCAGTAAGGACGTCACGGACGGCGGTATGATCTATGCCTCGGGCTCTGCCTCGCGCAATAACCACTACCGCTACAACCTCTTCCACATGTTTAATGCCACCCACCAGGCGGTCTATAACGATACGGCCGCGGGCGGCAACTATATGTACAACAACGTCATCTCGACACTGGGCGCTCTCTCCGACCATTGCAAGTCCTGGTATTCCTCGACCGGTTGGGGCAATGTCTGCTACGGCAACATCCAGATCTTCCGCGATCCCCTTGAGGTGAAGAAGGCCGAATCGGGCGCGGGGGCAGAGGGTGACATTCCCGATCTTGCCACCGGCGACAAGGGCGACTACATGGGAGAATCCCACCTCTTCTATTACTACTTTGACGATGCGCACGGCGATGCGAGCAACCGCGCTTATCAGCCGGTCGACTATGCGGGCAATCCCCAGAAAACGGTGAATGCAGACGGCACGCTCGGTGAGCAGCCTACCCTCAGCCAGTCGCTTGCCGGCCACTGGTGGCAGGGCTTTAAGAGAGGGGATGTGGACCGGTATCTTGTGCGCGCCAATAAGGCGAAATGGACCGACCGCGACCCCGTCTTTATGAACGCGATGCAGGTGGCGGCGCTTGTGACAGAGCATTATCCCGAAAGCGGCAGCAAGCCCTGCGACTACGAGGTCAAGTATTTCTATATGCCGTGGTATGAGTGCGGCAAGAGCTACACCTACGAGAATGTTCCTGCCGGTACGGTGATCACCGTGCCGACCTATCAGTACCTTGTGCCGGTAGGAAGCAGCACGACCGAGGTCGAGGTCGTGACCGTGCCTGCGTACACCTTCACCGCCGAGGGCACGCCCATCACCCTCAAGTATGAGGAGATCGCGGCGATTGAAAAGCAGATGCGCTCCTGCGCGTACTCGGTTGTGAAGAACAACATCATTCTCGGCGGCACGCCTCTTTATGAAACGGTGAACGGCAAGGTCGTCATGACCGACACCGTAGACAGAGAGAGCATGCTCTGGGATCAGGGTGTTACCAATGTCGGCTATGTCCCCACCACCCTGAAGGAAAACAACTTCATGTCCTTCCTCTATGACGATATCGTTCCGGGTGCGAAGGATGAATACGACTATACCATCTCGGACGAGGGCTGGGCCATCATCCTTGGCGAAGCAAATCCCGACTATACGATCGCCGAGGACGCGGTGGAGGAGCTGCGCTTCACAGACGAGGTCTGGATGCAGGCGGGCTTCACCTTCGAGTTTGATTATGGGGAGTGGTATGATGATGTGTACCCCGAAAAATAAGGGGCGGCATCCTTTGGCATAACCGAAAAAAAGAGGTACTGTGGCTACACACAGTACCTCTTTTCTACATCTTCGTTGTTCGGTTGGTTTTTAAGGATGAAAGCCTGCTTATACAAGGCCGCCCGCTTCAAGCGCCTGCCGGATCTCGTTAAAGAATGTGGCAAAATAGATCACGCTGACGAGTGCGGCGGCAAAGCCGATCAGCGAGAGGATCAGGGCGATCACGATCTCGGCGGTAAAGGCGCCGTTCCTTTTGCGCGCGATAAGGGCCATTACGATACCCGCAAGGCCAAAGGGCAATCCACAGCAGAAAAGCGAGATAATGGACACAAGCAGGGCGGCGGTACCCATGCTGGTGCCTGCGCTCTTCACGCGCCGCTCTCCCCCCTCATAGTGAGGCTCCTCCTCGGGTGCGGTATCCTCTCTCTTTTCGGCCGTATCCTCGTCCTCTTTCGGAAAGAGGTCCTTTTCTTCGTTCATCTTAACCTCCCGTAAGCCGTCTTGACGAACAAGACCGCTTTTGCTATAATAGGGGCATCCTGCGTTCAGTATAGCATGGAAAGGGCGAAATTGCAAGGGGGTGAGGGCATGAAGCAAAAAAGCGTTCGGGCACGGTATCTTTTTTCAAACCTTGCACTTTTCCTCGGCGGCGCCCTCTTTCTCTTTCTTGACCGCCTTGACCTCTTTGATTTTATTCTGGTCTGCCCTTGGCACCTTCTCGGCATCTATTGTCCCACCTGCGGCTTAACACGCGCGGTGCACGCCTGCCTCTCGCTTGATTTCAGCCTCGCCATGCGCTTGCACCCCCTGCTCCCCGTGGCGGCCGCCTGCTTTCTTTATTATGAAGTCTTTGGCCTTGCCGCCGCAATCAAAAACGAGGGCAGGATCTTCCGCCGTGCAACCCCCTATCCCCTCTTTGCCACCATCGGCCTTTTTTTCGCCTTCTTTATTCTGCGTAATATCCTTCTCTTTTCGGGCATCGACCTTGTCGGCGATTTCACAAAAGGCTTTGAATCTTAAAAGAGAAGCAAATAGGATGTAAAAAATAAAATGTAAAAAAGACGGTAGACTTTTTGCCTACCGTCTTTTTCTTTTTCAGTTATCCCGTAAGATGCCGATGCGCGAGCAAATGATACGGCGTGCCGCGCGCTGTGCGCGCGCATGAAGTGCGGCAGGTTTTGAGCAGAATTTGCCGTTCTTCGCTCCGTGAGGCGTACAAGTGTACGGCGAGGAGAGAAAACGGCAAAAGAAAAGGAAATAAAAAGAGATGGAAGAAAGCCACAGGCTTTCATCCTTAAAAATCAATCAAATTGCGAAGATGCAAAAAAGAGGTACTGTGTGTAGCCACAATACCTCTTTTTTTCGCTTATGCCAAAAGATGCCGTACTTCGTCAGTGGAGAACGGTTGCGATATGCAACCTCCCCTCCTTCTCGGTCTTTCGGATGGCGACCGCCGCGCCGCTGGCGTAAAGCTCGCTCGGCACGACAAGCTCGATCTCGCGGGCAAAGCGCGCAGGGCCCGAGAACAGGCGGAGGGTGGTAAAGCGGCCGTCACGCAGCTTGCCCTCGACCACAACGCCGCTGGTCAGGGGCAGGCGGAAATCGGTGTTGGGGGTGCCTGCACCAAGGCCAAAGCCGAGATAGATCGAGTTTGCGATCGGCTCTGCAATGCTTCTTGCATACGCTTCAAGGAAGAGCGCGGCCACCTCGGCGGGTGCGGCCCCGTCCTTGTGCGGCAAAAAGCCGAACACATCGGCCGTTTTGGCAAGCTCACGCAGGACGCTTGCGGCCGAGAGGCGGCGTGCCGCCAGGGCGCAGGCGTAAAGTGCGGACGGATAGACGCCCCCCTCCACGGCCTCGGGCACGGGCGGCATATACCGGTCGGTCGGATAGACCGAGAGATGGTAAGCGGCCCGGGCGGCGTGTGCATCGCTTGCCTGGGCAAGCGCGCGCGGCGGATTCGGCAGCCCCGCCATGATCGCGGTGGCCGCCCTTGCGGCCTCGGCCGAAAGCGCCGGCTCGAGATTCAGGGCCGCGGCGGCCTCGGCAAAGGCGAAAAGGCACTCTGCCACCGCCACGGAGGCGTAATACGGGCGCATCGAAACAAGCCCGCCCGCAATCGGATCGGGGACGAGAACATAGGTTTCGCTGTATCCTGTGTGCACCGCCTCACGCAAAAGGATCCTGGCGGCCCTTTGCATCGCGGGGAAGCCCTCGCGCGCAAGGAAGAAGCGGTCACCCGTGATCAGGTAATAGCGGTAGATCGCAATGGCCGCATCGGCGATCGCAAGGGCGTTTGCCCGGTTCGGCGTGCGGTTGCGGAAAAGCGAGAAGGAGCGCTTTGGCTCTTCCTGCGGGATCCTTGCCAGCAGGGTGGGCAAAAGGCGTGCCGCCTCGGCCACGCAGCCCTCACGCAAGAGCGTGCTGAAAAGGCGCAGGTCGCAGGAGGGGAGCCCTGCGCGCGCACCCCAAAGGGCGGCCGAGGTGCGGAGCAGGTAGCGGCTGCCGTCAAGGATGCGGCAAAGTGCGCCATCCTCAACCGAGAGGACTCTGCCCTCCTTGCTCTGCCAGCGCGCCGTATGCTCGGAAAGGAGCAGCTTCTCGCCCGTGGCGCAAAGAAAACTTTGCATATCCTTGGTGGCCGTGTTCAGCGGCAGGCGGGCGGGATCCTCGGTATCGGCAAAGAAAAGGAAGAAGGTGACGGTGGCCTTTTTGGGGAGCGAGGCCACAAGCCGTCCGCCGCCGTCCTCGGTCAGCATCGGGGTGGCATCCGGCGAGAAGAAGCAGAGCCGCTCACGCCCCATGGCCTCGGCACGCTCGCCAACCAGAAGATTGCCGCTTAACGAGAGCACGAGCCCCGAGAGGGGAGAAAGATCGTAGGAAAAGACGATCGGCCCCTGTGCCGAAAAGCGCTTGGTGATCATCAAAACGGGGTGCCCCGCAAGCACGGCGGCGCTCGTTTCCACCGTCACGCCGCGGTCGTATTTACAAACCGAGGTAAAGGTTGCATCATCGGTCGAAAACTCGGAGGTGACGTAGTAAGGACAGCCGAGCGCACGGCCGAGGAAGGAGATGGCAGGGGTGAGCGTGCAATAAGAAAGCGCCTCACCGTCCGCATTTCGCTTGCCAAGGCGGAAAAGCGCCGGCGCGGGAAGGCCGATGGGGGCGGGCAGAGCCTTGGTGATGCCGCCCTCGGCATCCATCGTCAGCGCGATATCACCGTTCCCGAGAAGGGGGGCACGGCAAAGAGTCGGGTCGTTTTTGTAGCTGTACCGCATGGCGCGTTCCTTTCGTAAAAATCGTTCTTGTACTTTAAGTATATAACAAAAGCGTTGCTTTTTCAAGCCCGCGCGCAAAAGTTGGCCGAAATTTCTTTCTGTGCAATGCGCTTACGTCCGCAGGCCCTTCGGATAATGGTTCTTGCCCCGACCGCCCGAGCATTTCGTAAGCCCAAGCGGGATCTCCTCAAGAAGAACGGCCGCAAAGCCGCAGAGCCCCTCGGCCGCGATCTCCTCGCCGTGCAGATAAAGCGGCACCCTTTCATCGTCAAGCGTAAGACGAAGGGTGCTTTTGAAGGCGTGGCCAAGGGCGGATGCCGCGTGGTGATGCGGCAGGGTGAGTCTGCCTCTTTCGGTGGCAAGCGCCACCCCTGCGCGCAAAAGGCCGCGCGGGGGGATGGGCAGGGCCGCGGGAGAGGAAAGAAGGGTATCGCCGATGCGAAAGAGGGGTGATGCGGGCAGCGAGAGCATATCCGCAAGCTGTGCGCGCGCGGCCGCCTCCTCCTTCCCCTTCAGGGGGGCAAGCGGACGGAAGGTGATATCCCCCTCCCCGCCTGCCGTCCTCTGCATAAGGGCAATATATTGCCCTTCGCCCGGGAAAAGGTGGGGATAATGGCGGCGCGTAAGCGTAATATCGTGCGGCCGCCCCGCGCGGTGGATGCCCGCGCTTGTTGTATGGATGACGGCGGGGGCAAGCGGACAAAGGGTGAACTCGGGGTGCTTTGCAAGAAAGGCGGTGACGGTGTCCTCGTTCTCCTCCTCCGAGAAGGTGCAGGTCGAAAAGAGGAGGTAGCCCCCCTCGCGCACCGTCCGTGCCGCCTCCTCAAGGACCAGCCGCCCTCGGGCGGCGGCCGCCTCTACCCCGGCGGGGCTCCACTCCCCGGCCGCCTCGGGATATTTCCTGAACATCCCCTCGCCCGAGCAGGGTGCATCCACCACCGTAAGGTCGAAATAGCGGTCAAAGAGCGCGGATACCTCGCGCGGGTCGAGCGAGAGAACGGCCGTATTTTTAATGCCTAACCGCTCAATGTTGCCGAGAAGCGTCATGGCGCGGCTTCTTACGATCTCGTTTGAAAAAAGGATCCCGTCCTCTCCCACGCCATCGGCAAGCTGGCCGGTCTTTCCTCCCGGCGCGGCGCAAAGGTCAAGCACGCGCCACCCCGTGATGGGAAAGGGCAGGGCGGCCACCGCCGCCATGGCAGAGGGGTCCTGCATATAGTAGGCCCCCGCGTGATGCAGGGGGTGTGCCCCCGGGCGCAGTCCCTCGGGGATGAGGTAGCCGCCCTCGGCATAGGGAAGGGGCAGGAGCCCTTTGAAGGTGTCCTCAAGAAGCGCGCCGCTTACCCCCTTTGAGCGGTTTTTCCGCAGGGCGTGGCAGGAGGGCTCGGCAAGCGCCGCCCGAAAGGCCTCGAACTCCTCGCCGAGAAGCTGCTGCATCCGTAGAAGAAAGCGAGCGGGGATCATGCGTTATCCTCCAAGGCGCCGGTAAGCGCCGCACGGTATTCCTCCTCCGAAATAAGGAGGTTGATCGCCGCAAGAAGGGCGTTTGGCGAAAGATCGGGCGGGAGCGAAAGGCGGCGGCAAAGGCTTGCGCGCAGGGCGGCGCTCCCCTCCCGCCCCGAAAGACCGTCACGGTAAAGATCGGCCTTTGTAAGGTCGGCACGGGCGGGCACCGCATCCCCGAAGAAGGGGGAGAGCAGAGAGAGAAGCACCTCGGGCTCTGCGCCCTCAACGCCGAGAAGGCCGGCCTTGCCGGCTGTTTTTTTGCGGCGCTCCTTGCCCGCTATCGCGGGGATGTGCAGGTGATAGACCCTCCCCCCGAGTGCCCCCGAGAGAAAGGAGCGGATCTG
>JAZNDG010000086.1:0-2684 GCA_045587985.1 Eubacteriales bacterium
CTGCGGGACGAGCCCACGATGGGTGACAAGATCCTCTCCTTCTTCGGACTTGCAAGGGATGCATACACCGGCAAGCTCTCGCGCGAGGCAGGCCGCCTCTACCGCCACTTTGAAACGGCACTCGCCGAGCTTTCAGCCACCAACCGCGGCAACCTCGCGGCCGACACGCTAACGCGCACGAATGGCGAAAAACCGCACGTTAGCGGAACAATGAGCGATATTCGGATGGCTCTACCTGGGATAACGCACGAAGACATTGTTGAGTATGTGGATAAAGCGTATTCGAAAACCAATGACAAAGATTATCTACCTTACGCACATGTTGATAAGCGACTTATGCAAGATGTTTCTGGAGAGATTGATCTGGACGGGTATACGCATGCACTTCGAGATAACGACATTCGGCATATAAAGAATTCCCACGGCGAGGGAACAAATGAAAAATATCCCGTGTCAAAAGCAGATTTGGCAAAAATTCCGCACATCGTCACTCATTACGATAAAGTTTTTTCCAAGACCAATGCAAACGGAATCCCAGGGCTTGTCTATGTTAAAGTTGGCGAGGAAAACGTGACATACTACGTGGAAGCGGTGACGACTGAATACCACGGAGAAAAACTCCTTGTTAACAAGCAGATGATCAAGACAGGGATTGAAGATATACCGAATTTGCGCGGTTTAAGAGATGCTATAAACAAAAAAGAGAGCAGTTCTCAATATCTCGCTGATCTGCAAGAGATCCGCAAGGCGTACGTCCAAGACGTTAAAGAGAACCGCTCCACTATCAGTATATCCGATTCCGGTGAAAAAATCAACCCCTCTGACAAAAATTCTTCCGGTCGTCGTGATGCCCTCCCGGAGGAAGAGTTCACCTCCCCCACCTTGGATTCTGTCGGCAAGGAGAAGCGCCGGTATGAGCCGAGCCGAAAGGACAAGCTCTTCACCGCAAAGACAAGAGCGTACATCGAGGCTGTTGACGAGCTGCACGGGATCGAGGTGTATCTGCGCAAGGCGGGAGGCAGAAAGCGCGCCGAAGCCGAGGCGCGGGTACAGGTGGCGCGGACCGCGCGCAGCCAGGCGCAGACCATGATCGGCTCGGTGCAGTATGACGTGTTTTCCGAGAGCCCCAAGAAGCTTGGCGACGGCCTGCTTGAGATCCTGAAGCCGACAAGGAACTGGTCGGACAGGAAGCACCTGGAGCTTAACGACTACCTCTCACATAGGCTCAATATCGACCGCATGACGGTCGAAGGCCGCGCCAAGGTTTGGGCGGCGGCCGAGAGCAAGAAGATAGAGGCGGCCGAGCGTGAGCTTGACGATCTGCGCAAGGCTGCCAAAAAGGGCAAGTCTGATTCGGAGGCCATCAAGGTCAAGGAACGCGAGCTCAAGACCCTCCGCGCACGCGCCGAAGGCATTGCCGCCCTGAAGAACAAGCCTGTATTTGGCAAGCAGGATGGCGTGCGAGATGCCGCCGTCACGGCCGAGGAATCGCGCAAAATAGTAGCGGAATACGAGAAGAAGCATTCCGAGTTTAAGGAGATGGCCGAAAAGCTCTACGCCTACCTTGACAATTTGCAAGCACTCCGCGTGGAGGCGGGGCTGATCACGCAGGAGAGCGCCGACTTTATGAAAAAGCTCTATCCGCACTATGTGCCGTCCTATCGGGATAAGGAGGGGCACGGCATTGCGCCTATCAAGGGCGACAAGACGCTCTCGGTATCCTCCACCATCAGGGGGGCAAAGGGCGGCGGCGAGGATATCCTGGATGTTCTTAATTCGATCGCCGCACAGACAGACGAGCTGATGCGTGCCGGGCATATCAATATGCTTGCCGGCGAGATCTACGATGCCGCCAAGACCTCCGGGGACACGACCTACGTGGAGATCCTTTCGGAGGAGAGTGTTGCCAGTGGGGAAGGCGTGGTAGTTGAGCTGTCCAAGGATACTACGCTTGCTAAACGAACTGCCGGCGTCACCGGATCTGCCAAGTACAAGATTATTCAGGAATACATTCTTGAGGCCTTCTCCGGTCAGAGCATTACGCTTAATGATGGGAAAACAGCGATTGTTGATAAGCGCGATGCACTCCATATTGCCAATAAATCCGGTGGCCGGAAAATTGCGCAGATATCAAAAATAAAAGAGCTTGTTGAAAAGGCACAGCTTTGTGCAGAAGAAAAGGATGCGGCACATAAGAAATTCGATTACTTTTGCTACTACAAGGCTAATGTAATATACCGGGGAGAGGTTTTTCCCGTGTACCTGAATGTGGGACGTGCAAAGAATGACGGCACTTACCATTTGTACGACGTTACCAAAAAAATAAGAGACACCGCAAACCGTATTGACGGTTTCGAGCGCCCCAAACCAAACGAGGGATACGCTCAAAAAATCGATGTCTCTAATCAAAGTATATCCGATTCCGGCAAAAAAATCAACCCCCTTGAAGAAAATTCTGAAGGGCGGGATGTGGCCACGCAGGAGCTCTTACGGCCAAAGTCCGGGCAGCTGACCTTCTACCGTGACGGCAAGCGCATCACGATGAAGCTTGCGGAGGAGCTTATCATCGGGATTGACGGCTTAAGAAGCCCTACGGTAGAATTGTCAAATCCGCTCGAAAAGTCGATGAATGCGGTGACGGGCACATTCAAGAAGCTTGTCACGTCCTGGAGCCCGGTATTCGG
>JAZNDG010000087.1:0-58043 GCA_045587985.1 Eubacteriales bacterium
GAGGAAGCTCCCGCCGTGGAGGAAGCTCCCGCCGAGGAGGAAACCCCCGCCGAGGAGGAGGCTCCCACCGTGGAGGAGGCTCCCACCGTGGAGGAAGCTCCCACCGCAGAGGAAAAAGAACCTGAAATTGAAGAAATCGCGCTTTATGATATCATCGATGCGCTGATTGCCGAAAACCGCGAGAGAAAGCGGGCAGAGGCAGAGGCGGAGGAGGATCTCTTTTCCTCCCGCGCCCTTGATATTACGGATGAGCTCTTTGCAAAAGAGGCTCCTTTGGCCGAGGCGGCAGAGCCTGCCCCACAAGAGGAAGAAGCCCCTGCCGCAGAGCCCGCCTCCCCGACCGAGGAGCCGGCACCCGAAGCCGCTGTGGAGGAGAGATCCCCCTCCTCGGTTGCAGAGCCGCCGATTTCGGACGGGATATGGACGGTCGCATCCCTTGCCTCGGAGGAGGCCGCTGCCGCAAAGAAAGCGCGCCGCCGCCGCTTCCGTGCCAAATTCCTCTTTAAGGCCATCCCCTTTTCGGATGTGGGTGAGGGTACGTTCCTCTTTACGGACCGTGATGATGGGGAAAAGGCCGCCGCGAATGAAGAGGGTGTCGGCACGCTCCATCCGCAGGACTTCTTTATTGCCGACCTCCGCCGTGAGGAGCTGACGGCAGAGGAGGCCGAGGAGTACGTATCTCGCAATCAGATCGAAACCGTCCTTTCCCGCTATGACGAGAAAAAGCGGCAAAAGGGCATACGCTTCCTTCTTTCGATCCTTGTTTCTCTTTTCGCACTCGTCTTTGAAAATCTGCCCCTGCTTGGGGTGTCGGTGCCGGATCTTTTCGGATTTGCGCCCCGTATTTATACGCTCCTTGACTTTGCGCTTCTCGCGGTTGGGCTTCTTCTTGCCACCGATATTTTGCGTGAGGGAGTTAAAGAGCTTTTTGCCTGGGAGCTTGGCACCTCGGGAATCGCCCTGGTGGCCACCCTTGTATCCTCGCTCATTTCGCTGATCGCGCTTATCGGCGGAACAGCGGCAGAGGTGCCCCCCTCTATCCTCCCCGCGCTTCTTACCGTTACCATGGCCCTCGGCTTTTCCCGCCTTCATACAGGGGATGCCGAAAAGACCTTTACCTACCTTTGCGAATCGGGGGACAAGCTGGCGGCCGAGATCTTACCGTCCGCCTATGCCACCGAGGAGTCGGCCGCGCTCGGCCGCCGTGTGAGGAGTGTTCTGCGTGTGAAGAAGGTTGGGTTTGTGACAGGCTTTTTCGCCCGCATGAAGACACGGCGTGAAGACTACCGTCTGCACACCGTCCTTACCCTTTCTTCTCTCGGTGCGCTTCTTTTGGGTACGCTTCTTTATCTTCTCATTGCAAAGGGGCCAACGCTTGCCTCCGTCCTTTCGTTTGCCTCCTGGCTTGCGCTCCCGCTTTCGCTGTCGGTCTATTTTGCCGCCCGCCGCCTTTCCTTCCACCACCTTGTGGAAACGGCGGATGCCCACGGTACGGCCGTGCTTGGAGAGGCCGCAGTAGAGGAATACGCCTCTGTTGATTCGGTCGCCTTTGAGGACGTGGAGGCTTTCCCCTCGCGCAATGTGCGGGTAAAGCGCATCAAGATGTACGACAACAGCCGTCTTGACGAGCTTCTTTACTATATGGCTGGCATCTTCTCGGTATTGGGCGGCCCGCTTGACGGTGTTTTCCGTGTCTCGGCATCCGAGCTTGGGATCTCGGAGAATGTCACGCTTCTTTCCACCGCCCCCGAAGGGCTTGAGGCGACCGTGGACGGTACCCCCGTCAGCATCGGCAGATGGGGCTATTTCCCCAAGGAGCGTGTGGAGGCCTACTACGATACCGAGGACGTCTATAAGGAGGATGCCGGTAACATCAGCATTCTTTATGTGGCTGTCGGCGGTAGGATCAGGGCAAAGCTCTATATCGAGTATACCCTCAGCCGCCGCTTTGAAAAGACCGTCCGCCGTCTGCAGAGGAACGGGATCACCCCGCTTGTCCGCAGCTTTGATCCGGGCATTACCGATGCGCTTCTTTCCACCACCGTGCATTTCCCCGACCTTCGTATCAAGGCGGTTCGCAAGAAGGCGGACCAGATCTACGATTTTGCCGAGGCGCGGGTGGATGCGGGCCTTGTTACGGGTGCCGGCTCGCGCGATCTTTTCTACACCTTCTTCCTCTGCCAGAATTACCGTAAGGCGATCCTTCTTCTCCGCTGGGTCAAGATCTTTTCGGTACCCCTGACCCTCTTTGCCTCACTTCTTCTTGCCCTTCTTTCGGGTGTTGGCACCTTCTATTCTGTGTACGGCGCAGTCCTCTCTCTTGTATGGCTTCTGCCCGTATATCTTGTTTCGCGCTCCTATTTCAAGAAAGAAAGATAGACTATGAACGTTTGTGACTGTCCCGAGCTTTTGCGCTCGGTGGAAAAGCCGGGGCGATATACCGGCGGTGAGCTTTATGAGATCAAAAAGGATCCTGCCACTGTCGATCTGCGTATCGCCTTCTGCTTTCCCGATACCTATGAGATCGGTATGTCGAACCTCGGCATGCGGATCCTTTACGACTGCCTGAATGCCGAGGAGGGCGTTGCCTGTGAGCGCGCCTATGCCCCCTGGGGGGATATGGCCGCAAAAATGCGCGAGCATCACCTTGCGCTTTCCACGCTTGAGAGCGGTGATCCGCTTTCCTCCTTTGATGTGGTCGCCTTTACGCTTCAGTATGAGCTGGCCTATACCACCGCCCTTCAGATGATGAAGCTTGGCGGCATTCCCCTCCTTGCCTGCGAGCGAGGTGAGGAGTGGCCGATCCTCCTTGGCGGCGGCCCCTGCGCCTATAATGCCGAGCCGATTGCCGATTTCTTTGATATCTTCTCGATCGGAGAAGGGGAGGAGGCCCTGCCCGAGCTTGCCCGCCTCCTTCGCAAAATGAAGAAGGACGGCAGCTACACAAAGGAAGCCTTTTTGCGTGAGGCATCCCACCTTGAGGGCTTCTATGTCCCCTCTCTTTACGATGTTTCCTACATGGATGACGGCAAAATCGCCGCCATTACCCCGAAATACCCCGATGTACCGGCAAAGGTCCGCAAGCGCATCATCCGTGACCTCGATGCGGCGCGCGTGCCGCTTCGCCCGGTTCTGCCGTATATCGAAACGGTGCATGACCGTGTGATGCTTGAAACCTACCGCGGCTGTATCCGCGGCTGCCGCTTCTGCCAGGCGGGGATGGTCTATCGCCCGGTGCGTGAGCGCTCGGTCGATACCCTTTGTGAGCAGGCGGCTACCCTCGTTGCCAATACGGGGTATGAGGAGATCTCCCTGATCGCGCTCAGCATCAGCGATTATTCAAAGGTGGATGCGCTTACCGACCGCCTCCTTTCCTGGACGGATGACAAGAAGGTAAACATTTCTTTACCCTCCCTCCGGGTTGACAGCTTCACGAAGGAGCTGATGGACAAGGTGTCCACCGTCCGCATGGGCGGCATCACCTTCGCGCCAGAGGCAGGCACACAGCGCCTGCGGGACGTGATCAATAAGAATGTCGAGGAGGAGGACCTTCTCCGTGCCACCGGCATCGCCTTTGAGGCGGGCAAGGGCAACGTCAAGCTCTATTTTATGCTTGGCCTGCCTACCGAGCGGGACGAGGACCTTCTCGGTATTGCCGAGCTTGGCAACCGCGTGGTGTCGCGCTATTTTGAAGTGCCGAAGGAGAAGCGCTCGCCGCGCGGCGTCAGCGTGACGCTCAGCGTGTCCTGCTTCATTCCCAAGCCCTTCACCCCCTTCCAGTGGGAGGCGCAGGATACGCTTGAGGAGCTTATGCGCAAGCAGGAGTTCTTGAAGAGCAATATCACCAGCCGCCGCCTGACCTACAACTATCATGAGGCGCGCGTTTCGCGCATTGAGGCGGTGTTTGCCCGTGGGGACCGCCGCCTCTCAAAGGCGCTTCTTCTCGCCGCCGAGGAGGGCAGATGCTTTGATGCGTGGGACGAGTGCTTCTCCTACGATGCGTGGTGCGATATCTTTGCCCGCGCGGGGATCGACCCCTCCTTCTACGCCAACCGTCCCTTCGGTCGGGATGAGGTCCTGCCGTGGGATATGATCGACTGCGGTGTCACCAAGGAGTTCCTTCTCCGTGAGCGTGACCGCGCCTATGCCGAAAAGACCACCCCCTCCTGCCGTGAGCACTGCTCGGGCTGTGGGGCAAGCAAGCTGGGAGGAAACTGCACATGGTGTCCCTGATTACCAAAGCGCCGCCTGCCGATGCCCCCCATATCACGCTGCGCTTTCGCTATACGAAAAGAGGGGCGCTTGCCTATATCTCGCATCTTGACGTGCTCCGCACCTTCATCAAGGCGCTGAACCGCGCAGGCCTTCCGCTTGCGTATTCGGAGGGCTTTTCTCCGCACCCCAAGCTCACCTTTGCCGCCCCCCTTGCGGTCGGGCAGGAGAGCGTGTGTGAGTATCTTGACGTACGCCTTTCGGAGCATATGGAGCCCGCCTTGGCAATGGCCGCCCTGAATGCGACTCTGCCAAAGGATCTTCGTATCACGGCGGCAGGCTACCCCACCGCAAAATTCTCGGTCATTGACCGTGCAAGCTACGAGATCAAGATCCGTACGGAGGGCGCAAGCGAGGCGCTCTGTGAGCGTGCCGTATCCATACTCGGGAGCCGTCCGCTTCTTGTTTTCAAGCGCTCAAAGGCCGGCGACCGCGATGTTGACGTATCGGGCAATATCCTCTCGGTCGCGGGAGAATACCGTGATGGCGCGATCCTCCTTCGTCTTACCCTGCGCGCCGAGGGCGGTGCCTTTTTGAATACCGACTATCTCCTTTCGCTTTTGCGGCGGGAGCTTGGGATCCTCTCACACGATCCCCTTTGCGAATTTGCAACCGTGCTCCGCACCTCGCTTGCAGACGGTAGCGGTACGACCTTTACCGAGGATGAGGATTCTTATGTATAAGACCTTGATATTTGACCTTGACGGCACGGTTCTTGATACGATCGGCGACCTTGCATCTGCCGTTAATCACGCTCTTTCGCTTCATAAGTACCCCACCCACACGACCGATGCCATCCTTCGCATGGTCGGCAACGGTGTTGGTTCGCTTATCGCCTGCGCCCTGCCGGGTGGGGCGGAGAACCCCGACTATTGCGCGGTGCTTGCCGATTTCCGCGCCTATTACGAGCTGCACAAAAGCGATACGACCGCCCCCTACCGCGGCATCCTTCCGATGCTTGCGCGCCTTTCCGAGGCGGGCTTTGCGATGGCCATCGTTTCAAATAAGTTTGACAAGGCAGTCAAGGCGCTTGCCACCACCTTTTTCTCGGATACCATCAGGGTGGCGATCGGGGAGAGAGAAGGGGTTGCGCGTAAGCCCGCCCCCGATGCCGTCTTTGCCGCGCTTTCGGAGCTTGGCGTGAGTGCCGAGGGCGCCGTCTTTATCGGCGATTCGGAGGTGGATATTGAAACCGCACGCAACGCAGGCCTTCCTTGCCTTGCGGTTGGCTGGGGCTTCCGCACGAGGGAGGATCTCCTTTTGGCAGGAGCCGATGCGGTCTATATGACGCCCGAGGAGCTGACAGCCCATCTGCTTTCTAATATCTGAAAAATGCCCGACTGCTTGTCGGGCATTTTTTAAACAAGATCCGAGAACTGCGGAATCAGATCCCGCCTCATGTTCTCAAGGATGCTTTGAACCTCACTGCGCAAGATCTGATATTCATCCTCATTCCCCATCCGTGCGGCAGCCTCCGCGCGGGATACGGCTATATTCAGCTCGTCTATGCGCTCGTGATGAAAGAGATGGTTGAGCAAAAACAGCTCGGAAAGAATACGGTCGCCGAGCGTGGTGAGGGTAGGCAGGGCATCGTTTGGCGAAAGAGCTTCATCCGGCAATAAATCGATGTATTCCTCGATCCTTTTTATCCCCACAGCCGAGGAGATGATCACCGTCGTCAAAAGCACCGCTATCACGAGCAGGGCAATGATAAATGCCTTCACGTCTTTGCCTCCTTTTTCGTGATCCTCACCTCTCCGGCATCGTCAAGCGTCAGAAGGAAAATGTTCTCGATATCGGCTCCCTCTCGGCGGCATACGCTTCTCAGCCAGCCCTCGGTTTTTCCCATACGCAGGAGCGTGTCGCTGTCGATGACGCCGTCCGCAATCAGGGGGAAGGCGCAGCCCTGCTCGGCTACCTCCTTGCCCATATCTCGGGCTGTTGGCGGCTCGCAGTCCGAACGCGCCAACAGCGAGAACTTCCCGTTTTCTTCAAGAATGGCATAATAAATATCCCCAACATCGCGGTAGCCCTGCTGGCGCACCGCGCTAAGCAGCTCCCCCACCGTCAAGCGCACCCGTAAAAGCTCCCCCTGGTCGATGACACCGCGGTTTATAAGGATCGAGGGGCGGGATTCGAATATTCTCTTCAGAATATTAATGCGCCCCTTGAGAAAGGTGATCACAATCTCGGTAGCTACGATCAAGAGGATCGGGATGAACACGTGCGAAAGAGAAATTTCGGGATCCTCGATCGGCAGGGATGCGAGCTGGGAAAGAAGCAGGGTGGTCACAAGCTCGGACATTTCAAGCTCGCCCACCTGGCGCTTGCCCATGGCTCTTATCACCACCGTGATAAGGATGTAAAGGATCAGGGTACGAAAGAGAATCGCATACATAAAAAATCCCCCTTTGCCCGATAGTATGGGCTACGGAGGGATTTTTATTCTTATAGGCCTTTTGCCGTTAAGGCGATCAGAAGCGAAAGATCGTCCTCCTGCTCGCCGCCCGGGCTTTTCGTTGCTCGGTTTCGTACCCGCGTGCCGCACAGCTCACACTCATGCGTGATGATATAGCCGCGGCGCGCATCCGGCTCGGCAAAAAGCGGGCGCATTCTGCCGCGGCAGGTGTTTTGCCTGTCACCCGGCATGATGTCCACATGGAGTGACCAAAGACAAAAGGGGCAGTGATTGCGGGAGGTATAGCCAAGCGGTGCAACCTCTCGTCCGCAGTGCGCGCAGACAAAGCCCGCATCATTTTTTGAAAAGCGTTTGGTTTCCATATACTGTCAGCTTGCTCCTTGATAAAAGCGTTTGTCTGTGCAGATACTATGTCTGCAGCATTTGCTGTTGGAGGAAAATGAAATGAAAAGACACATTCTTCCCTTATTGCTTGCAGTCTGCCTGCTTCTTTCCATGACGAGCATCAGTGCGCTTGCGGTGCCGGACGTCACCGGGAACGTAGGTGATGATAACGGTGTTGTGACGGGTGACGGTACAACCGCCACCACGGTGACCACCGCACCCGCGACCACACCCGCAACCACAGCACCCACAACCCTGCCCACGACCACGGCCCCCACCACCGCGCCTACCACCACCGCGCCCACCACGACGGGCACGGATGATATGGCGGAGGAGGGGAACGTAGGACGTGTGATCGGGATCATTTTAGCGATCCTGATCGCGGCGGCCATCGTTGTGCTTGTTGTGATTCTTCTGCCGCGTATGCGGGATAAAAGAAACGGCCGATAAGGGGACACGGAGGATATCCTCCGTGTTTTTTATTTTCCGACACAGAAATGGCTGAAGATTTCCGAAACGATCTCATCGCCCACCGTGTGCCCATCCACCTCTCCAAGGGCGGAAAGTGCCTCCTTAAGATCGTAAAGCACCATATCGGTGGGGGCGGAGGCCCTCTCTGCCGCAAGGGCCGCAGCGAGCGAATCGCGGCTTCTTGCCAGCGATGCATACTGCCGTGCGGATGCCACGATCGGCGCTTCTCCGATCACCAGCTCTCCGTCTGTAAAGAGTGCTTCCACCGTATCCTTCAGCACCTCGGCTTCACCAAGCCTTGCCGAAAGGACAAGAACGGTCGGGAAGTGCTTTTCGATCTCCCCGCGCTCGATTTTCAAAGGCAGGTCGGATTTGTTGAGGATCGCAATGCGGGTAGGCCCTGCGGGGAGCTCGGCTATGAGCGCACGGTCCTCCTCGGTCAAGGGGGCGGATGCATCGAAGACGGCGAGAAGCAGGTCTGCCTCCCGCGCCGCGGCATAGGCGCGCTCTACTCCGATTTTTTCAATCGGATCACAGGATGCGCGCACCCCTGCCGTATCGGCAAGCTCTAAAAGCACGCGCCCAAGCGGAACGGTGCGCGAAAGCACATCTCGCGTGGTGCCGGGGGTGTCGCTGACAATGGCGGCATCCTCGCCAAGAAGCAGATTGTAAAGGCTGCTCTTGCCAACATTCGGCCGTCCCACGATCACGGTTCTTACACCCTCGGTGACGGCGCGGCCGGTGCGGTAGCTTTCAAGCAGGGACGTGATGCGCTCCGAAAGAGCCGTCAGCCGTGTATAAAGCTCGCCCTCCGCAAGCTCCGAAAGATCCTCCTCGGGAAAATCAATAAGTGCCTCCTCGGCGCCCACAAGAGAAAGAAGCTCGGAATAAAGGGAAAGGATCCGCTCGCTCAAAAGCCCGCGCGAGGCCGAAAGGCGGACCTGTGCCGCGCTCTTTGCCTCAAGCAGGGAGGCGATAGCCTCCGCTTCGCTGAGCCCGAGCCTGCCGGAAAGATAGGCGCGGCGGGTGAACTCTCCGGGGGCGGCCGGAGTGGCGCCCGCGGCAAAAAGAGCCTCAAGAACGGTTCTTGTGATCAATACGCCGCCATGGCAGGAGCATTCGACCGTATCCTCGCCGGTATAAGAGGCGGGGGAGGGAAAGGCGGTCACAAGGCCGTCATCAACAGGGGTACCCCCCTCGAGAAAATCCCCGTAGATCGCCTCGCGTGGGGAGGTGAAGGGGGATTTTTTGCCCCTCGGCCGAAAGACCTTGGCGGCGATCGCAAAGGCATCCGGCCCGGACAGACGGATAACGGCAACCCCGCCCTTGCCGGGCGGGGTCGAAATAGCGGCTATGGTAGTGGCAAGCTTACTCATCGGCATTCTCGGTGATCTCCACCGTGAATTCCTCGTCCTCTCCGATAGCGGCCTCGGAGGCCTTGTCGGTCAGGAAGATGACGATCTTGCGGTTCGAATCGTTGCCGATCGAGTTGGTCGAGACCCCCTCAATGCTCTGCACCTCCGAGTGGATAATGCGGCGCTCGTAAGCGCTCATCGGCTCAAGCATAACGTTGCGTCTGTTCTTGAGTGCCTGCTCGGCCTTGCGGCGGGCGAGTGCGCGCAGGGTATCCTCGCGCTTGGCACGGTAGCCCTCCACGTCAACCGTCACACGGGTCTTGATGCGCTCACCGTTCTCGTTCTTCTGCGCGCCTGCAAGGTTCGTGAGGTACTGCAGGGCATCCAGGGTGTCGCCGTGATGGCCGATAAGGGCAGAGGAGCCCTCACCCGTGATGGAAATGCGGAGCGTCCCATCGCTCGAGGAGAAGAGGTTCGCCTCGGCCTCAAGGCCCATATTGGCGATCAGTGTACGGACGAAATCAAGCGTTCTGTATTCGCCGGGAGCGGCCTCGATCTTCAGGAAGGTCAGCTCACTCTCGGGGATCACCACGCTGCGCATGGTCGAGGTGTCCTTGGTCTTGGCATCGCGCACGGCTGCCTCGATCTCGGCGCGGCGGCTGCTCTGTGCCTCGCTGCGGCCACCCTTGCCGCCGCGGCGGCGGGTGCGGGCTCTCCCGGGGCGCTCGCGCTCACCGCCGGCGGCGGGGGCAGCGGCCTCCTTCTTTTCGCCGCGGTTGCGGCGCTCGGGGGCATCGGGAAGCTCAATATAGGCGCGCACCTTGGCGGGGCGGGCACCAATGCCGAAGATCCCCTTCGTACCAAGGTCAAGAATTTCAAAGTTTACGTCATCGTTCGGGCCGGCACCGAGGGCGGCCACGGCGTTTTCCTTCGCAACGGAAAGGTCCTTGCCGGTTGCGGTAATTTCCTTTATCATGGTCTATCCTTTCTTATTCGTCTTCGTTTTTGCGGTCATCCTTCAGGGGGGCTGCCGAAATCTTGCCCGTCCCCTTGCCTGCCTGCGGCTTCTGCGTTTTGGAAGCCTGCGGCTTCTTTGCTGCCGCAGCCTGCGGGCGCCGGCCCTTGTTGCCGCCTTGCGTGCTCCTCTTGGGCGCTACCGGCTCATAATCGTCATCATCGTCAATATGATGGAGCGAGCGGGGGCGCGGGCGGTCCTCACTATACTCGACCGCTTTCTTGGGGGCCTTGCCGCGCAACTCACGCTCGGCGGCCTTCAATTCCTCCTCGGTAAAGGTCGGCAGGGGCATAAGCTTGGCAAGCAGCACCATCTGCAGAATGCCGAGCAGCGCCTGGAAGAACCAGTAAAGGCCGAGGGCGGAGGGGAGAGTAAAGGCGAGGAACAGGGTCATCATGGGCATCACAAGATCCATGATCTTCATGGACATCGCGGCTTCCTTCGTCTGGCTCTGCGCAGCCATCATGGGGTTCAGCCAGCGCGAGAGCTTCATGGTTAAGAACTGCGAGGCAAATACGACCACCGGGATGAGGAGCGCCCAGGACCAGAAGCTGGGGGCGGCGGCAAGGTCGATAACGCCAAAGAGAGTAAAGTTCGGCAGATTGACCTCGGCAAGCTCGGGGAAATTCTCAACACCCTTTTTAATCACCTCACCGAGAATATTGATCTCGTTGGCTGCATTTGTTTCGTTGATGAGAGGGTTTTCGACCAGCGCCTTGATCACGTCCTCACCCAGCATACAGATGTAGGAGAGGGGGCGCTGGATGATGCGGTACAGGATCAGAATGAGGGGGAGCTGGATAAGCATGGGAAGGCAGCCGGAAAGGGGAGAATAGCCCTCCTTCTGCTGCATTTCCATAATCTCCTGCTGCTTTTTACGCAGGGTCACCTGGTCGGTGCGCCCGGCATATTTCTTTTCAATGGCGTACATCTTGGGGCGGAGACGCGCACCCTTGATCTGGTTTTTCTGCTGCTTGATGCCAAAGGGGAGAAGGAGAAGCTTCACAAAGAGCGCAAACCAAAGAAGCGCCATGGCATAGCTGCCGAATCCGATGGTGTCATAGCAGAAGCGGATCACATACCCAAGCCCCTGGTAAATAAATTCGAACATCACATTTCCTCCATCATAGTGTTTTCATCTTCCTCCCGCGTTCTGCTGAAGGGGCGTATTCCCTTGAGGGGTACGGGGTCATAGCCCGCACGACAAAAGGGGTTGCAGCGCAGAATGCGCCACACCGAAAGGAATAGACCCACAAAAAAGCCACGTTTTTCAAATGCTTCGATCGCATAGGCAGAGCAGGTTGGAGTGAACCTGCAGCAGGGCGGTTTGGCGGGGGAGATAAATTTTTGGTAGCCGCGTACAAGCGCGATCGCAATGCGCTTCATACGGTGAGCTCCAATTTCCGAAAGGCGCGCACAAGGTCGCGCGCAATGACCTGGCTTTTGACCGTGACGGCACGCTCACGCGCGGCGATCACGATAAGATAGCCTGTCCTGATAGGTGCCTCCCGTACGGCCGCGCGAAGACCCTCGCGCAGAATGCGCTTGGTACGGCTGCGTACGACGGCGTTTCCGAGCTTTTTCGAAACGGTGAGCCCGATACGGTTGACCACCTTCCCCTCGGGGTGGGCTTTAGAGAGCCGCTTTGCGGCATAATCGGGGAGAAGATAAACGGCAAGATGCTCGGTTACATACCGCTTACCCTTTGAATACGCTTTGGCAAACAGGTGATTTTCACAAATAGCGGGGAATTTCATGCATGCCCTCCTTTTTGGCAAACAAAAACTCCGATATAGGCCGAAGCGGATATCGGAGTTTATTGTCGGCACATATCAATAGGTAAGCTGGGCTCTGCCTTTGGCGCGTCTTCTCTTCAGAACTTTTCTACCGTTAGCGGTTGCCATTCTCTTTCTGAAGCCGTGCTCAACTTTTCTCTGTCTTTTCTTAGGCTGATAGGTTCTCTTCATGGCGACACCTCCTTCTTAGGATACAAGGTTCGATTACATACCGTGAAATCACGGAAAAGGACTCGTCCTCGCGTATTCATACTCACTTATTATACGCGAAGGCGCCTTCTTTGTCAAGGGCTTTCACAAAACTTTTCCAATTATTTTATAGAGATATAGGCTTATTCGGCATCAAATGGGTAGGAAACGCCGATGATCTTTCTGATCGCATCCATCCGGGCAAGCACCTTGAGCGTGCACAAGATGGGATGGATCGCGCTTTCAAGCTTGCCTGTATGGTATCCACCTCCGTGCCAAACAGCATGGCGGCAAAATGCAGGGTGCAAACGCCCACGCCAAGGAGTGCCCCTCCCGCCATATCGTTGCGGAAGATATAATATTACCGGGGGGGCGGCAATGCCCCATCTTTCATATATGCCCCTTTTTGCGGCTCAATAAAATTTTTCGCGCTTCTTCTTCCGGATGTAGATGAAGAGAATGAACCCGATCATCCCGCCGAGGATCAGACCGGTTACGATATACGCACCAAGATCCCCGCCACCGCCGATCTTAAGCTCCTCCCAAAGGGAGTTCGAGTATTCAAGCGTATCCTGCGGCAGATTGCGGAAGTAGTAGGTGGGGTAATCGCTGATATCGGGATAGAGAATTTCATCCTCGAAATACTCGTACTCCGGATCCAGCGCCACCGCATCGTTCGGGGTCGCGTAGCAGATGTATTCGGCGATCTCCTTTGCTACATTGTATTCCTCTCCGCCCACCGTGATCTCTGTCGAAAGAGTGAAGTCGATAAACCGCTCGGCCACCAGCTTGCGGTCGGCCGGCGTATTCTTCGGAATGCAGAAGGCGTCCACAAAGATGTTGGTGCCCTCCATCGGATACACGAGCGCGAGCGCCTCGTTTTCCTCCTGCATGGTGTAGAAGTCGCCCGCATAGTAGGGGGCCATCGCGGCGGCACCGCTTTCCATCTTGTTAAAGACCTCGTCCATCACATAGGCCTGCACGATGTCCTTCTCCTTCTGCTCCTTCAGCATGGAAAGGGCCTCCTGCCAGCGCGATTCGATATCGGTGTTGACGTAGTTTTCGTTAAAATCCTGGCCGGTCTTGCCATTTTCATAGCCGAGGATGTATTGCGGAATACCAAAGGCATCGCGCGAGTTGTTGAAGTTTAAGATCTGCCCTTTGTAATCCTCATCCCAGAGGATGCGCCAGGAGACCTCCCCCTCGAAATCGGCCATCTTCACCATCTCGGTATTGTAGATCAGGCCCACAAGACCGTAGGTATAGGGGACCGAGTAAAGCCTGTCGGGATCGTAATCGGGATGGTGAAAGCGCTCGTTGATGTTTCCGAAATTCTCGATGTTCTCAAAATCAATGGGCGCAAGCCGATCCTCGGCGATCAGCCGCTCGATCATATAGTCGGAGGGGATAATGAGGTCGATCTTGGAGGAGCCGTTCTTCAGCTTGGCGTACATTTCCTCATTTGAGGAGAAGATCGAGTAGATCACCTCCACCCGCTCATCGTATTTTTCGTAGTAATACTCCTCAAAGAGCTCAAGCACGTTCTCCGAATCATCGGCGCCGAGGGGCATATATTCGCCCCAGTTGTAGATATAGAGCCTTGTCACCTTCTCACCGCAGGAGGAAAGGCCGAGCATCGGTACGGCCAAAACGACAAGGAGAAGCAGCATAGAAAGAATGCGCTTTATCATTTGGCGGCCTCCTTTCTCTTCTTCTTGGCAAGGCGGGCTTCCTTACTCTCCATGCGCGCGCTCATCACGTTCGACAGCACAAGGAGCAAAAGCACCGTACCGAAGATCAGGGTGGAAAGGGCGTACATATCGGGTGTTACGGTACGCTTGGTCATACCGTAAATGACGATCGGCAGGGTCTGGAAGTCCTCTGCGTTGAAATAGCTGATCACAAAATCGTCAAGCGAGAGGGTAAAGGCCATCAGAAAGCCCGAAAGGATGCCGGGCATAATGGCGGGCATCTCCACCTTGAAGAAGGACTGAAGGGGCGTGCAGCCAAGGTCGCGCGCGGCCTCGGGCAGGCTCTTGTCCATCTGGCGGAGCTTCGGCAGGACCGAAAGCAGCACGTAGGGGATATTGAAGGTCACGTGCGCGATGAGCACGGTGGTGAAGCCAAATACGCTCGTCATACCGAGGGCCATCATAATAAAGGTGAATAAGAGGGCAAGCGAGATACCCGTCACAATGTCGGGGTTCATCATCGGCACGTTTGAAACCGACATGATGCTTGCCTTTAAGTAGCGGTTCTTCATCTTCGAGATGCCAACGGCTGCGGCCGTCCCGATCAGGGTGGCGATCACCGAGGAAAGAAGTGCGAGGAGAAGCGTGTTCTTCAAGGCCTCCATCACCTCGGCGCGCGCAAAGAGCTCGCCGTACCAGCGGAGGGAGAAGCCTGAGAAGACCGAAAGGCTCTTGCCCTCGTTGAAGGAGAAGAAGACCATAATGGCGATCGGCGCATAGAGAAAGAGAAGAACAAGGCCGGTATAGATACGCGAAAGCGTCTTGCTCATACCACGATCCCTCCTTCCTCGTCACCAAAGCGGTTCATCACCGCCATCGAAAGAAGGACAAGCACCATCAGCACCAGCGAGAGGGCGGCGCCCATGTTGTAGTTGTTGTTGGCCATAAACTGGCGCTCAATGGTATCGCCGATCAGGTCAAAGCTGCCTCCGCCCATCTTCTGCGAGATGTAGAAGGTGGAGATCGAGGGAACAAAGACCATCGTAATGCCCGAGATCACACCGGGGAGCGAGAGGGGCATCACCACCTTGCACATGGCAAGAAAGCTGTTGCACCCAAGATCCCCCGCCGCCTCAAGAAGCGAGTTGTCAAGCTTTTGCATCACCGTGCAGATCGGGAGCACCATGTAGGGCAGGAAGTTATAGACCATACCGAGGATGACCGCACCGCTCGTGCCGAGCATGGTCCACTCGGTGCCGAGGATGGTGTTGATAAGACCGTTGGTCTCAAGCAGGTTCATCCAGCAGTAGGTGCGGATCAGGAGGTTCATCCACATCGGGAGCATCACAAGGAGGATAAGCACCCCTTGGGTATGCTTCTTCATCCGCGAGATAAAATAGGCAAGCGGATAGGCGATGAGAAGGCAGATAAAGGTTGCAATCACCGCAAAGCAGATCGACCGCAGGAAAATCAGAAGATAGTCGGCTGTGAAAAGGTCGATGATGTTGACAAAGGAAAAGCTGCCGTCCCGATCGGTGAAGGCATAATAGAGGACGAAAAGCAGGGGCGCCACGATGAAAAGAACGCTCCACACCACGTGGGGGGCGGCCGCCACCGAGCGCCGCAGGGAACGCGCCTGCATCGCCTTACTCCTCATCGGGGTCGGGGTTCGACAGCTCGTCCATCTCATTGCTGAAGGTGCTGTAATCCCCGAACATCCCGGAAAACTCGGATTTCTTCATGATGTGAATGGCATCAGGCTCAATATAAAGTCCGATGTTCGCGCCCACCGCCACAAAGTCGGTGGACTGGATCATCCACTTGAAGCCGTCAATATCCACGATGATCTCATAATGCACGCCCTTGAAGGTGACAGAGGACACCACGCCGCGCAGCATACCGCGCTCAGGCTCCACCACGTCCACGTCCTCGGGGCGCACCACCACGTCAACAGGCTCGTTCTTCTCAAAGCCGCCGTCAACGCAGTCAAAGAGATGCTTTGCAAAATAGACCTTGCGGTCGCTCTGCATAATACCGTCAATGATATTGCTCTCGCCGATAAAGTCGGCCACAAAGGCATTCTTCGGCTCGTTGTATATATCGGTCGGCGTGCCGATCTGCTGGATGACACCGCCCGCCATGACCACCACGGTATCCGACATCGAAAGTGCCTCCTCCTGGTCATGCGTGACGTAGATAAAAGCGATCCCGGTCTGCTTCTGGATCTTCTTCAGCTCGTTTTGCATATCCTTACGGAGCTTTAAGTCAAGCGCGCCGAGCGGCTCGTCAAGAAGCAGAACGCGCGGCTTACCGATGAGCGCGCGGGCAATGGCCACGCGCTGCTGCTGACCGCCCGAAAGCAGGGTGACGTTGCGCTTTTCAAAGCCGCGGAGGGCCACAAGCTCCAGCATTTCCTTCACACGCACAGAGATCTCTGCCTCGGGCACCTTACGCAGGCGCAGGGCAAAGGCAATATTCTCGTACACATTAAGATGAGGGAACAAGGCGTATTTCTGAAATACCGTGTTTACCTGACGCTTATGCGGGGGCAGATCGTTGATGTTCTTGCCGGCAAAGTAAACCTGGCCTTCAGCAGGGGAGACGAACCCGCCGATGATACGCAGGGTCGTGGTTTTGCCACAGCCCGAGGGACCGAGAAGTGTCACAAACTCGTTGTCCCTGATATAGAGGTCGATGTTATTGAGAATCTTCTCGCCATCGAACTCCTTGGTAATTCCTCTTAACTCAATGATTTTTTCCATTTTTTATCCGTCATGCTCTCCTTTCGGAATAGGATGGTCACTACCTTATAGGTAGTCGATTAGCATTATAGCAAAACGAGCGACAAAATGCAATCGTTTTTCCAAAAAAACTTCAAAATTTTTATATGGAAAAAGAAGTGCTCGGGAGACGGATAAAAGCGGCGAAGAAAAAAACGCCCGCTCGGGCGGGCGATTATGGGGTGCCGGCAGCACGGAAAAGGAGCGGCAGGATCAGAATGAGCGCCCCTGCGCCGCCCTCCTTCAGCAGGAGGAAAAGGAGCGAAAAAAGCAGGAAAAGAAAAGTGGATATACCTACGCCGCTTCGGACTTTCTCGGCAATGCCGAGAGGAAAGAGAAGGGCGGCGGTACAGAAGAGGACTCTTGCACCGTCATGGCGGCCGAGCGGCAGAAGGTTTAAAAGTCCGCAAAGCGCGTGGATGACCCCAAGGGCGCAAAGGGCCGTGTTCTCCTTAAAAAGGGTAAGGAGAGGCAAGGCAAAAAGGAGGTTAAAAAGGGGCCCTGCCGCGGCGGCAAAGAGCTCGTGCCGGTAGGAAAGCGGTCGCCGCATGGTAAGAGTGAGGCCGAGGAGCACCGCATGCGGCGCGGGTGGGGGCTCCCCAAGGAGCCAAAGGGCGGCAAGATGCCCTCCCTCATGCAGGAGGACGGCCGAGAGGAGCATAAAGAGCTCGGACGGGGTGAGAAGAAAGAGAAGGGGGAAAAAGGGGAGCGCCGCCGCAAAGAGCCGTTTATTCTGCACCGTCAAGCATCAAAAAGGCGATGACCGCCTCGCTTTCAAGGAGATTTCCCACCGCCGTTTCTCTTTCTTCGTGCGGAAAGAGAAGAGCGGCAATGCCACCGAAAAGAAGCGAGAGGAAAAGGACGGCGGCGGTGATCGATAAGAGCGTGCGTCCCGTTACTCCCTCGGTCGCGGCTCCCTTTTTTTCAAATGGCATAAAAAGACCTCCGTATCGTTTTTATTATGCGTATGCCCTGCTTTTTTTGTTTATGCGGCAAAGAAAAAAGAAAAAAGGAAAAGTCTATTGACAAACGCATGGGGAGCGGATATAATAAAGGTGTGATAGAGGCGCGTATGACAAGAGTACCGCAAGGCCTTTTGCCCCTGCCAAAGGGGTGCCTGTGGGAAAGGGGAGTACGCCGAAGGGGGCTTTTGGCAGAGCTTTCCTGGCAAAGGGAATAACATCCTGTTTGCTGTCGCGTTTGCGGAGTGCTATCGCCTTTTGGGATGCCCATCGTTTGCGGCATTCCTCTTGGCCTGTCCGCAAGGATGGGTTTTTTTAGTTTATAATGCGTGCAAAGCACGAAAGGAAGGGACTCTTATGAGAACAAAACCGATTTTTGAGGGCGCTGCTACCGCGCTCGTGACCCCCCTGACCGCCGAGGGCATTGACTATGCCGCATTCGGCCGCCTGATCGATTGGCAGATCGATGCGGGGATTGATGCGCTGGTTGTCTGCGGCACCACCGGTGAATCCTCGACTCTTACCGATGAAGAGCACCGTGAGGCCATTCGTTATGCGGTTGGGCGTGTAGGCGGGCGTGTTCCGGTCATTGCCGGCACCGGCTCGAACGATACGGCCTACGCCGTTGATCTTGCCAAATTCTCCGAGGAGGTGGGCGCGGATGCACACCTTGTCGTGACGCCTTATTATAATAAGGCGACCCAGCGCGGTCTTATCAAGATGTACGAAACCATCGCGGATGCCTGCAACCTCCCGATGATTCTTTATAACGTGCCCTCCCGCACCGGCGTGAATATCGAGCCTGCGACCTATGCTGCACTTGCCGACCATCCGAACATTGCGGCCATCAAGGAGGCGGGCGGCAATATCTCGAAGATCGTAGAAACGGTTGCTCTTGTCGGGGATAAGCTTGACCTGTATTCGGGGAACGATGACCAGATCGTGCCGATCATGGCCTGCGGCGGCCGCGGTGTCATCTCGGTGCTTTCCAACCTGGTGCCGAAGGAAACCTCGCTTCTTTGCAAGAAATTTCTTGCGGGGGATGTTGCGGGTGCGATGCAGATGCAAACGCATTATCTGCCCCTTATCAACGCCCTCTTTTCGGAGTGCAACCCGATCCCTGCCAAGGCCGCGATGAGTGCAATGGGCTTTTGTGAGGATTACCTCCGCCTGCCGCTGACCCCGATGGAGGATGCCCACCGTGAGGTGCTCCTCTGCCTGATGCGCGCAGAAAACTTGATTTGAGGATTCTTTTATGAACATTATTCTGACAGGTGCCCTTGGGCGTATGGGACGTGAGATGCTCGCGGCTGTTGCCGCCACAGACGGCCGTGTGACGGTTTCTGCGGCTGTGGATGTAGCGGGCGGTGAGATCCCCGGCATCCCTACCTACTGTACCCTTGGTGAGGTAAGGGAGCAGGCCGATGCGCTGGTGGATTTTTCGCATCACAGCGCAACCGATGAGCTGCTTTCCTTTGCCGCGGCACGCAAAATGCCCCTTGTGATCGCCACCACCGGGCAGACCGAGGAGGAGCGCGCCGCAATCAAGGCGGCCGCCACCGATCTTCCCATTTTCTTTTCGGGTAATATGTCGATCGGCATTGCGCTTCTTGTGTCGCTTGCCCGTCAGGCGGCCGCCATCTTCCCGGAGGCAGACGTTGAGATCGTGGAGGTGCATCATAACAAGAAGCTGGATGCTCCGAGCGGTACGGCACTGATGCTGGCCGAGGGGATCCGCGAGGTGCGCGAGGGCGGAGAGCTGGTTGTTGGCAGAAGCGGTGTTTCTCCCCGCAAGCAGGGTGAGATCGGTATTCACTCGCTCCGCATGGGCAATATTGTCGGCCGTCACGAGGTGCACATCAACACCGGCAGCCAGACCATTGTCCTTGGGCATGAGGCGCACAGCCGCGCCCTTTTTGCCGAGGGTGCTCTTGCTGCTGCCGAGTATCTTGTGGGCCGCCCGGCCGGCATCTACAACGTGCGTGACCTTCTCGGAAGGGCCGAATAACGGAGAATGCTATGATCGCCAAGAATTTAAGTGTAAACGAAACCTCACATCTTTGCTTTGCGGGGCGTGATGTTGTCGCTTTGGCCGAGAAATACGGCACACCTCTTTATCTTCTCGATGAGGATACGGTCCGTATGCGCTGCCGCACCTACCGCGATGCCATGCACCGCTCCTTCGGCGAGGATGCCCTGCCGCTGTATGCGGGCAAGGCGCTCTGTGTCAAGGACATCTACCGCATTATGCGGGAGGAGGGCATGGGGATTGACGTGGTGTCTGCGGGCGAGATCTATACGGCAAACGCGGCAGGCTTCCCGATGGAGCGTGCCTATTTTCACGGCAACAACAAGACGGATGCCGATATTGCATTCGCAATGGAGTGCGCAGTCGGCCGCTTTGTCTGCGACAGCGTGGACGAGCTCGATGCGATCGAAAGAGAAGCCTCCGCACGGGGCATCACCCAGTGCATCCTGCTCCGTCTGACACCCGGGATCGATCCGCATACCCACGCCGCGATCTCCACCGGCAAGGTGGATTCCAAGTTCGGCGCCGCGATTGAAACCGGGCAGGCCGAGGAGCTGCTTCTTGCCGCCCTTGCCCGTCCCCATATCCGCGTCCTCGGTTACCACTGCCATATCGGCTCACAGATCTTTGAATGCGAGCCCTTCCTCGATGCCGCCCGCATTATGCTTGCCTTTACGGCGGCGATGCGGGATGCACACGGCTTTGTTGCATCCGAACTGAATCTTGGCGGCGGCATGGGCGTGCGCTATCTTGCCGAGCATCCCGAGATGGACTACGCCGCCGCGATCGCCACGATCGCAAATGAGGTAAAGCGCCTCCTTTCGGAGCTTTCGCTTCCGATGCCCGCTATCCGTATGGAGCCCGGCCGCAGTATCGTGGCAGAGGCGGGTATGACGCTTTATACCGTAGGCTCTGTCAAGACCATTCCGGGCTTTAAAAACTACGTGTCGGTGGACGGCGGTATGCCCGACAACCCGCGTTTTGCCCTCTATGAATCCCCCTATACGGTTGAGCCCGCAAGCAGGATGTCTGATGCACGGGATTTTGTCTGCACGGTTGCGGGGCGCTGCTGCGAGAGCGGCGATCTCATCCAAGAGGGCGTGGTCCTGCCGCGCCCCAAACGCGGGGACCTTCTTGCGGTTCTTACCACGGGCGCATATAACTACGCCATGGCCTCGAATTACAACCGCATCCCCCGCCCTCCGATGGTGCTTCTTGCAGACGGCAAGGACCGCCTGATCGTGCGGCGTGAAACCTTTGAGGATCTCCTCAGAAACGAGCTTTAAAAAAGAAAAACGGGTAGAAGCATCTACCCGTTTTTTTATGCAATCATTTCAGCAAATCCTTTTGCCCGCCGCGCAGATCAGGCGTATCGGCTTGCCTGGCGAAGGCCGTCCTTCTCGTGGTGGGCCGATATCCCTATTTTGGGCATACGAGGGCGCATTGCTTATGCCTTTGGTCCCGGTTTGGTCGAGGCGCGCACCCAGCGCGGGCTATAAAGCTCGGCGGCTGAGGAGAGAAGCACGCTTTTTCCTCGCCGCGGCGATACCACAAGGCGCGCATCGTCATCGATTCCCACCACCGTGGCACGGCGGCGCTTGCCTCGTTGCCAATAGCGGATGCGCTTGCCCTGCAGAAGAGAAAGAGCGCGATATTCGTCTAAAAAGGCGGTGCTGTCGGTCGTGGCATAGCCTTCATAGAGGGTATAGAATTCGGTAATGAGGGTTTCGGCCACGCGGTCGGCAAGCGTGGTGCGTTGGCTCGAAAAGACACTCTTCACCACGTCCCCAAGGCTTTCGGCAAAGGCGGGTGTGATGTGCAGCGTGAGCATGACCGTCACGTAAAGGAATCCGCCGCCGGGACCGAGGGCTGCCTTCGTTGTCACGTGCGCGAGGCGTTGCTTGCCCGCGTACACGTCACTCACCCAGCGGATCATCGGCTCGTGGGAGGAGTGGCGGCGCACCGTGCGTGCAAGGGCGGTTGCCCCCAGCACGGCCATCATTCCGCCGCGGCTTGGGGAAAGCGCGGGGCGCAGAAGGAGCCCCACCGTCAGCTCGCCGGCATTCTTGCGGGAGAGCGCATCTCCTGCTACAAGCACGTAGCCTGCCTCGGCTCCGGTCCGCGCCAGATTTTCAAGATGCTCGGAGGGGGAGGAGAGGGTGTCAATTCTCTCGATCGTCAAAAGGCGCCCACCGGGCGAACGTGATGTGGAAATCTTCGATGCCATGGTGGGCTCCCTCCGTATTTTTTATTTTAGTATGCCTTGCCCCAGTACACAAGGGACTTGGCAGGTCTACCGCAGCAAACGCAGGTGGCGGCAACCTCCTCGGTGTCGTCAAACGGCATGCAGCGAGAGGAAACGTCTGCCTCTGCCTTCAGCTTCTCCTCGCACTCGCGATCGCCGCACCACATCGCACGGATGTAGCCGCTTTCCTTCGAGGCGATCTCGCAAAGCTCCTCCATCGTGGTAGCGGTGAAGGTTCTCCTTGCGCGGTTTTCGGACGCCTTCTCAAAGAGGGCAAGGGTGAGCGCCTCAAGCTGCTCCCCAACAATGCGGGAAGCATCAGCGATCGGGGCAAAGGTCTTTTCGCGGTTATCGCGGCGCACGATCACGCAGCTGCCGTTTTCAATATCGCGCGGGCCGATCTCAATGCGCAGCGGCACGCCCTTCATCTCATACTCGGCAAACTTCCATCCGGGCGAGTTGTCGCTGTCGTCAAGCTTCACACGGTAGGTCTTCGAAAGCTCGTCTGCAAGGGCACGGGCGGCATCCAACACACCCTCCTTATGCATCTGCACCGGCACCACCACGACCTGGATCGGGGCGACCGCGCTCGGCAGCACAAGACCGTTGTCATCGCCGTGCGTCATAATGATACCGCCGATGATACGGGTGGAAACGCCCCAGGAGGTCTGGTGGCAGTATTTCAGCTTGTTGTCGCGGTCAAGGTACTGGATGCCAAAGGCCTTTGCAAACCCATCGCCAAAGTTGTGCGAGGTGCCGCCCTGCAGCGCCTTACCGTCGTGCATCAGAGCCTCGACCGTGTAGGTGGCCTCGGCGCCTGCAAACTTCTCCTTATCGGTCTTGCGGCCGCGGAGCACCGGGATACCGAGGTCCTTTTCAAAGAAATCGGCGTACACGTTCAGCATACGCAGCGTTTCGGCCTCGCTCTCCTCGGCGGTTGCGTGCATGGTATGCCCCTCCTGCCAGAGAAACTCACGGCTGCGGAGGAAGGGGCGGGTGGTCTTCTCCCAGCGCACCACGCTGCACCACTGGTTATAAAGCTTCGGCAGGTCGCGGTAGGAGCGGATGATGTTGGCGTAATGCTCACAGAAAAGGGTTTCGGAGGTCGGGCGGACGCAAAGCCGCTCGGTCAGCCTTTCGCTGCCCCCCATCGTCACCCACGCCACCTCGGGCGCAAAGCCCTCCACGTGGTCCTTTTCCTTTTGGAGAAGCGATTCGGGGATGAACATCGGCATGTAAACGTTTTCATGCCCGGTCGCCTTAAAGCGCGAATCAAGGATCTTCTGGATGTTCTCCCAGATCGCATAGCCGTAGGGACGGATGATCATGCACCCCTTCACGCTCGAATAGTCGATCAGATCGGCCTTCTTCACGATGTCGGTGTACCATTTTGCAAAATCCTCGTTCATCGAGGTGATCGAATCGACCATTTTCGCATTGTTAGCCATTATATATAACTCCTTGAAGAATTTACTCATATCATTATAACGCAAGCACCCTCGCTTGTCAAGTCTGCCACCGACAAAAAAAATGCCCGAAGCGGCGGCTTTTGCAGGGCGTTTTGGAGGGAGGCTCGGAAAAAGACATCCGTTTTTCGTCTTTTGCAAGAAAAAATGAATTTTTTTGAAAAATGACTTGCAAAATGCATAGAGAAATGGTAGAATATATGGCGTGTTGCCGAAAGAATAATGACGGCAAGACAAAACTAACTTTCAAAAAGGTGTCAACATGAACTATCTTTCCCTGTCGCGTGAGGCGCTTCTTTCGGAGTACGCGGTGCAAAAGGCCCGCTATGATGCATTTCTCGGAGAAGGTCTTTCGCTGGACCTTTCTCGCGGCAAGCCCTCAGCAGAGCAGCTTGACCTTTCAAACGGATTTCTGACGGCTGTCGGTACCCCTGCCGAAACGAAGGCGGAAAACGGCTTTGACTGCCGCAATTACGGTGAGCTTTCGGGCATTCCCGAGGCGCGCCGCTTCTTCTCCTCCTATACCGGCATCCCTGCCGAGAATATCATCGTGGGCGGCAACTCAAGCCTGAATCTGATGTATGATGCCATTGCCCGCTGCATGATCTTCGGTACGCAGGGCTCTCTCTGTCCCTGGTGCCGTGAGGAAAAGCTCCGTTTCCTTTGTCCCGCCCCCGGATATGACCGCCATTTTGCGATCACCGAGTCCTTTGGCTTTGAGATGATCCCCGTCAGAATGACCGAGACCGGCCCTGATATGGATGAGGTTGAGCAGCTGGTGAAGGACGGGAGCGTCAAGGGCATCTGGTGCGTTCCCAAGTATTCAAACCCCACGGGCATCACGTACAGTGAGGAAACCGTGCGCCGCCTTGCCGAAATGCAGACCGCCGCGCCCGATTTCCGTATCTTCTGGGATAACGCATATGCCCTGCACGCCTTCTTTACCGAGGATGATACGCTTGCCGATATCTTCGCCTTTGCGCGCGCGGCGGGCAATGAGGATCGCATCTTCTATTTTACCTCCACCTCCAAGATCACCTATCCCGGCGGCGGTATCTCGATGGTGGCGGCCTCGGATGCAAACCTTGCTCTTATTCGCAAGGCCATGACCGTACAGACCATCGGCCACGATAAGATCAACCAGCTCCGCCATGTCCGCTTCTTCCGTGAGGAGGGCTCGCTCCGTGCGCATATGCTTGCACACGGCAGGATCATCGGCCGTAAATTCACTATCCTCTATTCGGTGCTGAATGAGCAGCTCGCGGATGCGGGCATCGCCACCTGGACACAGCCGAAGGGCGGCTACTTCTCCTCGCTTGATGTAATGGAGGGCTGTGCTACCCGTGTCTATAACCTCTGCCGTGAGGCAGGCGTTACGCTCACCAAGGTGGGTGCCACCTTCCCCTACGGGCGCGATCCCGAGGACAAGAATCTTCGCCTTGCCCCCTCGTTTGCGACCGATGAGGCGCTTTACAAGGCGGCCGAGGTGCTTTCGGTTGCCGTCAAGCTTGCCTCCCTTGAAAAGCTCCTTGCAGAATAATTCATGAAAAAGAAGGGCTACGTGACTGTAGCCCCTCTTTTTTTGCTCGATCAATAGTCGCTCCTTGAGGGGAGCTCCCATAGAGCGGGCAAGAGGCGCCCCTCTTTGCTTGTCCCCCTTCCGGCTATCGACCGAAGGGAGCGGCGCCTTTCTTTCCGTGCCCTCTTTTTTCCTTGACAGAGCCCCCTCTTTTTGGTACAATATAAGGTGTAGAAAACAAGCATAGGAGAGAAGCATGGAACTTGCCGAGGCTGCCCGCCTGATCGAAGAATACAGGAAAAAGCTTGAATACCATTCGCGCCTCTATTATGAGGAGGATGCCCCCGAGATATCCGACTTTGAGTATGATGCGCTTTTTCGCGCCCTGCTTGACCTTGAGGCACGGTTTCCCGAGTATGACAGTCCTACCTCTCCCACCAAGCGTGTAGGCGGTGCGGCTGCCGATAAGTTCGAAAAATACACACATAGTGTCAGAATGGGGAGCCTTGGGGACGTCTTTTCGCGCGAGGAGCTTCTTGCGTTTTACGAAAGGTGCGCCTCTGTTATCGGTGAGGATGCCGCTTATTCGGTCGAGCCGAAGATCGATGGGCTTTCTGTGTCCTTGACCTATGAAAACGGTATCTTTGTGCGCGGTGCCACGCGTGGGGACGGACTGGTCGGAGAGGACGTCACCGAGAATTTGCGCACCGTCCGCAATATCCCCCTCTCTCTTTCCGAGCCCATCCCCCATCTTGTGGTGCGCGGCGAGGTCTATATGCCGCGGGAGGTCTTTCTCTCGCTCAACAGCGCGCGTGAGGAGGCGGGAGAAGCCCGCTTTGCCAACCCGCGTAACGCCGCCGCCGGCTCTCTGCGTCAGCTTGATCCCCGCATTACGGCTTCTCGCCGACTTTCGGTCTTTATCTTCAATATGCAGGAGGGCGAGCTTTATACAGACGGCCGCAGCCCCAAAACCCATGATGAAACGCTCCTGCGCCTTTCCGAGCTCGGCTTTACCGTGCTTCCCGACCGCAAAACGGTCCGGGGCTTTGATGCGATATGGGCACACGTCTGCCTCCTTGGTGAGCTTCGCGCAAGCCGTGGCTTTGATATGGACGGGGCTGTCATTAAGGCCGATTCTCTTTTTGACCGCAAAACGCTCGGGGAGGGAACCAGCACCCCCAAATGGGCAATCGCTTATAAATACCCGCCCGAGGAGCAGGAAACCACCCTTCTTGATGTGGAGATCGCGGTCGGCCGTACGGGTGTGCTGACTCCCACGGCCAGCCTTGCGCCGGTATCGCTTGCCGGTACCACGGTCAGCCGTGCCACCCTTCACAATATTGACTTCATAAGAGAGCGCGATATCAAGCTCGGGGACCGCGTGATCGTCCGCAAGGCGGGGGATATCATTCCCGAGATCCTGCGTGCCCTGCCCGAAAAGAGAACGGGGGAGGAGCGCCCCTTCAAAATGCCGGAGGTCTGTCCCTCCTGCGGCCATCCGGTCGTGCGGGATGCAAGCGGGGCGGGTGCGGCTGTGCGCTGCACCTTTGCGGGCTGCCCCGCCCAGTGCGCCAGAGGCATCATTCATTTTGCCTCCAGGGATGCCATGGATATTGACGGGCTTGGGCCGCAGATCGTATCCCTTCTCCTGGAAGCGGGGAAGATAGCCGGCATTGCCGATCTCTATGCGCTCGGTGTCGAGGATATCGCCGGGCTTGACCGCATGGGAGAAAAGAGCGCTTCTAACCTTGTATCTGCCATTGAAGCCTCCAAAGCACGCGGGCTTGAGCGCCTTCTCTTCGCGCTCGGTATCCGCGGCGTGGGTGCGGTTGCCGCAGAGGCGATCGCCGCCCGCTTCCGTACGCTGGATGCCTGCTTCCTTGCAACGCCCGAGGAGTTTCTTGCCGTCCCCGATATCGGGGAGATCACAGCGGGGACGCTGATCGAATATTTTGCCTCCCCCGCATCCCGCGCGCTTGCCGATGCACTCATGGCGGCCGGTGTTGTTACCGAGGCGGTCAAGGCGCCCCCTGCCGAGCATCTTGCGGGGCTCACCTTCGTCTTGACCGGCACGCTTCCCACCCTCACGCGGGGGGAGGCCGAGGAGATGATCAAGGCGGCCGGCGGCAAGGTTTCGGGCTCGGTCTCGAAAAAGACCTCCTACGTTGTTGCGGGTGAGGCCGCGGGCAGCAAGCTGACAAAGGCAACCGCGCTCGGCATTCCCGTCATAGATGAAGAAACGCTTCTTTCGATGATAAACCTGCAAAATGCCGACTAAAACACGTTTTGCGTAAACAAAACAATACAAAAAAGACCGAGAGGATTCTCGGTCTTTTCCTTATTCGGGCAAGCGGCCGGTGGGTCTGTATCCATCGATCCTCCCCTCGCATAGCGCGGTGTAGATGCGGTGGCGGAGCCCCGGATGCTCCTTTTCAAGCGAGCGGAGAAGGGTTTTCATATTCTCGCGCTCGGTGTGCTTATCCTCGGGGCAGAGGCTCTTTACGATCGGCAGGGGATAGTGCCGCGCAAAGTATTCGACATCACTCTCCTTTGCGTAAAGAAGCGGGCGGATCATGTAAAGGTCGCGGTTGGATAAATAGGTAACGGGTGAAAAGCACCCAAGCCGCCCCTCAAAAAAGAGGTTCAGCATAAAGGTCTCCACCACATCGTCAAAGTGGTGGCCGAGCGCTACTGTGGTGGCCCCCATTTCCTTGGCCGCGCTGTGCAATACCCCGCGCCGCATCCTTGCACAGAGTGAGCAGGGGTTCGATTCACGCCTTTCCTCAAAGATGATCCGGGCAATATCGGTTTTTTCCACGCGATACGGAACGTCTATTTCCTTGCAAAGCTCGGCGATCGGTGAAAAATCGCTGCCGCAAAAGCCCATATCCACCGTAACGGCGCAAAGGCTGAAGGGGATGGGATAAAAGCGCCGCAGCTCGCTGAGCCCAAGGAGAAGCGTGAGCGAATCCTTTCCACCCGAGATCCCCACGGCAATGCGGTCGTTTTCCCTTATCATGCCGTAATCGTCAAGCGCACGGCGCATAAAGCTGAGTATTCTTTGTATTTCCTTCATTGTCACCTTCGTCCTTTGTCCTTCATAAGATATAGCGTAAGACTACTTTTAGGGGGAAGCAATATGGCAATACGAGTCTATATTGACCAGGGGCACAACCCCGTCAACCCAAACGCGGGGGCCGAGGCAAACGGCTACCGTGAGCAGGATATCGTTTACCGTGTCGGTGTTGCGCTTTATGAGCTCCTGCTTGCAGACCCGAATTTTACACCCCGTCTTTCACGCACGACACCAAGCGTTGTGCTCGGCGTTTCCAATGCCGATAGCCTGCGCATACGTGTGGCGGGGGCAGTGAGCTTTGGGGCGGATCTTTTCTTAAGCATTCATACGAATGCGGCAAGCGATCCCTTGGCAAACGGGAGTGAGGCGCTTGTCTTTTCTGCGGCAAGCCCCTCCTATCGGATCGCCGAGGCGCTCCTTCTTGGCGTGACCGATGCCACAGGCTTCCGCAATCGCGGGGTGAAGCTTCGCCCGGGGCTGTATGTGCTGCGGCGCACTCCGATGCCCGCTGTCGTCCTTGAGCTCGGCTTTATCACCAACCCGCGCGAGGCCACGTATATGTACGAAAATCCCACGCTCTTTGCAAGGGGGATCTATAACGGCTTAAGAAGCTACTACGGTTTATCCTAAAGGAAGGGACAGCATGATGCTGTCCCTTTTTTATTCGGTCACAGCGTGAAGCTCAAGCTTCTCGCAGGAGAGAAATTCCTGGGCGGCTGCCACGCTATTTGTGGAAAAGAGGTATTCGGCACCGCAAAGGCGGCAGAAAACACGGATGCCCTCGCTTGTCAATTCCACATCGTATTCGCCCGCCACACAGGGGCAGTGGATATGGCCGTCTGCCTCCAGCTCCTTGACCATAAAGCGCACGATATCATAGATCTGCGCATCGGGCAGGAAGGGCTCTTCATCGTCCGGCAGGGCGCTGTCGCAGTCCTCCTCGTCCTCGGTGACGGCCCCCTTGCCGACAAGCTCCGCATAAAGCGCGTTCAGCTCCTCGGTGCTTTTCTCTGTGGCCGCCGAAAGCGCCCCCTCGTCACGGCCGAAAAAGCCGACATCAAGATCGGTATAGGGGCAGGAAAGGTGGAAGATATCCTTTCCGTAAAAAAGCGAATCCGAGAGAGTATAGTGATGCTCCTTACCGCAAAGGAGGCAGGGCACGGTCAAGCGGATGCGGTGATCGGCAGAGCCGAGGATGGTCATCTCGGCCTCTGCGCCGCAGGGGCAGCGCAAGCGCAGCATATCCTGCGAGCCAAGGCCAAAGGCCCCCGCAATCCCACGGACAATATAGCCGCAGGAGGGGCAGCGGTAGGCGATATGGGTGGTTTTTGGATTGAGTATCATCGGTAAAACACCTCGTTATGGTTGTATGGGGAGGATCCCCCTGTCGGTCGCCAGAGCCGAAACACATCGGTCGTAGCGCCCAAAGGGGAGGGATGGCAGGATAAAATCTCGGTACACGACACCGAGCGCGCCGACCTCGTGCTTCCGTAAAAAGCGGTCGTAGTAGCCGCCTCCGTAGCCGATGCGCCGTCCGCTCTCGTCAAATACGATGCCGGGCACCAGGATAAGAGAAGAGGGCGCACCCTGAAAGAGGGGGGCATCCTCCCTCGGCTCACGGATGCCGAAGCGCCCATTTACAAGCTCGGAGGGGGAGGAGATATAGTGAAAGGTCATCACACCCTGCCCAAGCGTTCTTGGCAGGCATACCCGCTTTCCTCCCTCAAGCGCCGAGCAGATAAGGGGCATAATGTCGATCTCGGCACCGATGGGGGCGTAAGCAAGCAGCACGCCAGCATACCGATAGGATGCACTTCTTTCGATCACGCGGCAAATGAGCGCATCCCGCTCGCTCCGCAAGGAGGGCGGTAGTGCCTCGCGCTTTTCCTTATAGACGGCGCGCAGGGCCGTCTTTTGCTCCTTAAGGCTCATACCGTTACCTCGGCATCGGCTCGGGCAGACGGCGGGGTGCGCGCCCCCTGAGCGGGAAAAGAAGAAACGCATGCGCGCCCTTTTCCCGTACCGCGATTTCCCCCGATACCGCAAGCGCATGCGTACGGTCGTCACGGGCGAGAAGGGCGTAGCCCTCGTCTAAGCGAAAGGGGAGGACGGCATCGCCGAGCGTGGAAAGAGTAAAGCTAAAGAGCTCGGGGGAGAGGTGGCGGCCGAGCGCAGGGTAGAGCGCCGCATCGTGTTCTGCATTTGATGCGGAAAGCCCCTGCTCAAGCGTGAGTGAAAGGTCAGCCCCCGTACGCAGTACGGCCGCACCGCCCGCAGGATAGCGCTCGGTAAAGCCCATTCTGCCGTACGCCTCGGCAAGTGCCGGCGTAGCAGGCAAAAGGGTAAGGGCGGAATAGCCGGCAGCCCCGGCGCCCTCTGCTACCTCTCTTAAGAGGGTACGCAAAAGCCCCTTTCCACGTGCGGCAGGCACAGTCGCAAGCGCATAGAGATACAAAAGCCAGCGTCCTTCGACCGAAAACGGGATACCGATGCCCTGCGTGAGCACCTCCTTGTCATCGCTGATCGAAAAGAACTCTGCCCCCGCATCGAGAAGCCGGCAGACATCCCTCTCGGCCTCCTTATGCATCATGCCAAAGGCATCCGCAAAGAGTGCACTCGAAAAAGGGGCGCTTTGTCCAAAGGAGAAGGTCACGCCTCATCCTCCGCCGAAAGCTCGTCCTCATTCACAAAGTAAAAGGTATCCTCGGGAAAATCAATAAGCGCGGCCTCTGCAACCGAAAGGGCGGTCCTTTCCCCCTTGAGAACGGCAAGCAGGCGAAGGCCAAAGGCCTCGGCCACTCCCATTCCGGCAGCGGTCGTAAAGCGGCCGTCCGTCACAATACGCTCATCGGTGATAAAGGCACCCTCAAGGCGGGAACGGAATTTCGGGCTCGGGTAGGAGGTGGCGCACAGGTTCTTCAAGAGCCCGCGGCGGCCAAGCAGGTAAGGCGCGGCACAAATGGCGGCCACGTGCGCTCCCTTTTCCTCGGCCATGGCAAGAAAACGGTCGGTATCGGGAGAGGCATCAAGGTTGTCCGAGCCGGGAAGTCCGCCGGGGAAGACCAGCATTTCCATATCGTCAGCCTTTACCTCGGTCGGCAGGATGTCGGCCGTCACGGCAATGCCGTGCGAGCCCGTTACCGTCTTTCCCGTGATGCCCACGGTCCTGACATCTACACCGCCCCTGCGCAGAATATCCACGGGGGCAAGTGCCTCGATTTCCTCAAAGCCATCGGCAAGCAGAATATAAACCATTTTAAAATTCTCCTTTTTTATCATTCGTCAAACAGGCGGCGCTTTCTGTCCTCGTATTCGGCACGGGAGAGCAAAAGCTCACGCGGCTTGGCACCGCCGCGGGCCTCACCCACAATGCCCATCTCGCACATCGCATCAATAAAGCGCGAGGCACGGCCGAACCCAACACCGATGCGGCGCTGGAGGAGCGAGGTAGAGATGCTCCCGGTCGAGAAGGCGATATCCAGCGCCTGCTCAAACTTCGGGTCATCCAAAACGCCGTCAAGGCTTCCACCGCCCATCTCCTCCTCGTCACCGTCATCGCCGTTCTTTTGGGCGCACTTGGCGGTCTCCTTTTCGATGTCGGCAAGGATGGCATCGTCAAAGACGGCGCCGCCCACCCGCTCGGCCAGGAAGGAAACGACAGACTTGACCTCCTCGTCAGCCACAAACGCACCCTGCACGCGCTGGGGCGTTCCGGCAGGGGAGAAGAGCATATCACCCTGCGGCAGGAGCTTTTCGGCCCCCTGCATATCGAGAATGGTGCGCGAGTCCACCAGCTGATTGACGCGGAAGGCAATACGCGCGGGAATATTGACCTTGATATCGCCCGTGATGACGTTGACGGACGGGCGCTGGGTACCGATGATCAGGTGAATACCGGCCGCGCGCGCCTTCTGCGCGATACGGCAGATCGAGGCCTCGACCATCTTGCGCGCCGTCATCATCAGGTCATTCAGCTCGTCAATGACGATCACGATCTTCGGCAGGGTAGGCAGACGGTTTTCTTCGCAGTAGGCGTTATAGCCCTTGATGTCGCGCACGCCGACCTCCTCGATCATATCGTAGCGCTTTTCCATTTCGTTGACTGCCCAGTTTAAGGCGCCTGCCGCCTTGGTCGGATCGGTCACCACCGGGATCAAAAGATGCGGTATCTTCGAATAGACGTTGAACTCAACCTTCTTCGGGTCGATGAGAATAAGTCGCACGTCCTCGGGGGATGCCTTGTAGAGAAGGCTGATAAGAAGCGAGTTGATACAGACCGATTTACCCATACCCGTGGCACCCGCGATCAGCATATGCGGCGCCTTCGAAATATCAAAGAAAACAGGTGTTCCGGTGACATCGCAGCCGATGGCCACGGTGGTCTTCGATGCGGCATCGCGGAAGGTATCGGTATCAAGGAGCGAGCGGATCCGCACGGGGGGTGACTTGCGGTTCGGCACCTCCACGCCGATCGAGCTCTTGTTGGGGATGGGCGCCTCGATACGCACGCCCTGCGTGCTCAGCTTCTGGGTAATGTCATCGGCGTAGGAGGCAACCTTTGAAACGCGGATGCCCGCCTTCTGCACAAACTCGTAGCGGGTGATACGCGGGCCGCGTGTGTAGCCGGTGATGGTAATGGGAATTCCAAAGCTCTCAAGCGTCTTTACCAGCGTGTCGGCGTTTTTCTGGATCTCCTCCTCGTTGGTATCCTCGGAAAGCGCGGGGATTTGTAAAAGCGTGGTTGGCGGGAACTCGTAAGCAGGGCCTACCTTCACACTCGGGCTTACTCTTTTCGCCGTGTGCGTTTCGGTCCTCTCTACCAGGGTGTCACCCTCGCGCACAGCCGCCCTCATGGGCACATCCTCGCTTGCAAGCGGCAGGATCGGGGCGGTGGCGGGCGCAGGCTCAAAGCGCGGCGCTTGCGATGCGGCCTCGTACGCAGGGACGGGGGTATCCTCTATGGGCGCGGCGGGTGGCGCATAGGGCACTGTGTACACCCGTGTCGGCTCTGTTACGGTGATGCGGCGGAAATCCTCCACACCGCGGAAGGGAGCCGTTTCGTCCGCCTCCTTGGCAAGAGAGGCGATCGCATCGGCACGCATCCCCGTGATGCTTCCCGCAGAAGCACCGATGGGCGCTTCGGGCGCGCTGTCGGCAGGCTCTGTGATGGTAGAGGGGCGCAGATCGGATACGGCGTAGGTATGGATGCCGTCATGACTGCGCAGACGTTCGCGGACTCGTTCCTCCTTGAAGGCGCGCAGCTCGGCCTCGGGATCTCTTTTTTCGGTCGGCTCGGCAGGGCTTTCCTTTTGCGTGGCGGTCGGGGCTGTGAAAAGATCGGCAAAGCGGCGCTGCTTGCCCTCCTGCACCCCGCTCTCCTCGGCGGCCTCGGCGGCCTCGGCGGGCGCAGGCATTTCCTCTTCACCCTCGGCCTTGCTCTCGGCAAGCCCGTCAAGGAGTGCCTCGTTTCTGGCACGGCGCTCGGCGGCGATCCTTTCGGCCTCGGCGGCAATTTTTTGGTCCTTTTCCTTCTTTCGTGCATCACGGCGGCTGCGGAGTGAGCGGAAGAGCGCGCGGACGATGATATCCGGGCTAAAGCCGAAGCCGAAGATACCGTAAAGCAAAACCGCAAGCGCCACGAGCACGATGGTTAAGATCGGTCCGACCAGACGGTAAAGGATCCACCCGACGAGCGCGCCGAAGAAACCGCCGCGGAGGGGGGCGGGGGAGGCATAATCAAAGTAAGCACCGGCATCCAGCGTGATCGTTTCCTTCGGGATGGTTCCGGCGATCGCTTCGATCGGAAGGGTGACAACGTAAATAAGGGCCAGGATCAGCGTGATCACGCTGAAGAGGACCAGGCTCTTGCGGAGCAGCCGCCCCTCGGCCACAAGCCGGCGGTGAAAGATGCCGAGAAGGAAGAAAAGGATCGGAAGCGCATAGGCGGCGTATGAGAAAAGGGAAAGGAAGAGGAAACGCAAAAGATCGCCGACAATGCCGCCGCCGTTTGTATAAAGACAAAGGCCGGACAGGATCGCAAGGGCGATCCAGACGTACGGCATGGCAATATTGAGCTTGCTGTTCGGATTTCTGCGTGCATCCAGGCGGGAAAGACGGTCGCTGTTCTGCTCCTCCCGTTCCTTCTGGGTGCTGGGCAGGAAGTCGTTTTCCTTTTTCTTTCGCTTTCCCTTTCCGAAAAGATGAAAGCTTCCCTTTGAGGATTTAGACGGCATAGGGTTTCCTTTCCTTTGGCTTTTGGTAGAAGCGGCGCCGCCCATGGATTGGCAGCGCGGGCGGTGTATAGGATGCCCTAATGGGCATCACACTTTCTATGATACCAAATCCGGAGAAAAAATACAAGCCTTTGCTCCCTATTTTTGCCCCGGAAGACAAAAATATGTATAAAATCCTACTGTATAAAGGAGTGTGCCCTGCCGTGAACACAAAAGTAAAGTCGCCGCTTTCTTCCTTCCTCCTCTATGCCGCATCCGTGCTTTCGGGTGCTCTTTGCGGCTTTCTTGGAACGGGCGGCGGTATGCTGCTCCTCTTTTCTCTGCGCTTCCTCCACCCGGATGAAGAGAAGGAAAATATGGCAATTTGCACGGCATGTGTCCTCCTTTTCTCTATTTTGACAACGATACTATACAAAATCGAGGGGCATATGGACGGTGTTGGCATCGCCCTCATTCTTCTGCCGTCCCTTCTCGGCGGCGCCGTAGGATCGCTCCTGCTCGGTCGCATCCACCTTCTATTTTTAGACCTTGTCCTCTCGCTGCTTCTCGTTTATGCAGGTCTTTCCCTTATTCTCGGATGATGGCTGTTATTACCTTTTTGTGTGCCGTCCTTTGCGGCCTTGGGGTGGGGAGCGGCGGCCTTTTCCTTCTTTACCTTCTGCGCGCCCTTTCGATGCCGCAGTACGCGGCGCAGGGGACGAATCTCCTTTTCTTTTGCTTTGCCACCCTTGCCTCCACCCTTACAAGCCTCCGTGCGGGCAGGCTCCCTCTTGGTCGGCTTCTCCCTCTTTTGCTTTTCGGCTCGCTCGGCGTCCTCGGCGGTGCGCTTCTTACCCTCGTTCTTCCCGCACAGACAGCGCGGGCGGGCTTTGGTGCCTTTATGCTGCTTGGCGGACTTTATACCCTTTTCGGGCGCGTGCTCGCACCGCTCCTTGCAAGGAAAAGAAAAAAGGAATAGAGGGATGCCAAATCCCTTGACAAATCGGCGGTGATTGTCTATAATGTAGAGGAATATATAATCTTTTTATGAGGTTTTGCCATGATCAAGCTCTACAACACCCTTACCGCCCGCCGCGATCCCTTTGTCCCGATCGAGGAGGGGAAGGTGAAAATGTACGCCTGCGGCCCTACGGTCTATAATTTCTTTCACGTGGGCAACGCGCGTTGCTTTGTGCTTTTTGATATGCTCCGCCGCTACTTTGAGTACCGCGGGTACGAGGTCACCTTCGTGCAGAATTTTACCGACATTGACGATAAGGTGATCCGCCGCGCCAATGAAGAGGGGGTTGACTATACCGATATTGCCGAGCGCTATATCAAGGAGTATTTCACCGATGCCAAGGGGCTCGGTGTCCGTCCTGCCACCGTTCATCCCCATGCCACCGAGAATATGGATACCATTATACATATCGTGTCGGATCTTGTGAAAAAGGGCTATGCCTATCCTATGGATGGGGACGTGTATTTCCGCACCCGCCGTTTCGGCGGATACGGCAAGCTTTCGGGGCAGGCCATTGAGGATCTTGAGTCGGGCGCGCGCATCGATGTCAACGATAAGAAGGAGGATCCGCTCGATTTCGCCCTTTGGAAGGCGGCAAAGCCGGGTGAGCCCTCCTGGCCCTCCCCCTTCGGAGAAGGCCGCCCCGGCTGGCATATTGAGTGCTCTGCCATGGTGCGCCGCTATCTTGGCGAAACGATCGATATTCACTGCGGCGGCCAGGATCTGATCTTCCCGCATCATGAGAACGAGATCGCACAGTCCGAGTGCTGTAACGGTGCTCCGTTTGCGAATTTCTGGCTGCATAACGGCTATATCAACATTGATAACCGCAAAATGTCCAAGTCGCTCGGCAACTTCTTCACGGTGCGTGAGGTGGCCGAGAAATACGGCTATCTTCCGATCCGTTATTTCCTGCTCTCCTCGCATTACCGCAGCCCCATCAACTTCTCGGAGGAGGTGATCTCCCAGGCATCCTCCGCGCTTGAGCGTATCTTCAACTGTGTTGACTCGCTCGCCTTCTACCGCACGGGTGCTACGGGGGATACACGCCCTGATGAAGCCGAGCTTGTTGCGGCCTTCCGTGCCACCCGCGATGCGATGATCGAGGGGATGGATGACGATTTCAATACCGGTGCGGGCATTGCCGCCCTCTTTGACCTTGTCGCTCTTGTCAACAAGGCCATCGGCAGTGGGAATCTTTCGCGCGGTGCCTCGGATGTAGCCGATGAGCTGCTGACCGAAATGACCGAGCTTTTCGGCTTCGTGCGGGAAAAGCATGAGGATGCCGACCTTACTGCTTGGATCGAAGAACAGATTGCCGAGCGTGCTGCCGCCAAGCGTGAAAAGAACTATAAGCGCGCCGATGAGATCCGCGCCGCCCTTGCCGAGCGCGGCGTCATTCTGCGCGATACCCCCCAGGGCACGACCTATACGATCGAGCAGTAACCGAAGAAAAAAACGACCCTATTGCCGCATTTTGGCCGTAGGGTCGTCCTTTTTCTTTTTTTAGGAAATTTGGACAGGAACTGAGGGTTTCCACCCGGGCGCCTTCCGCGTATAATGGAAGGGAAGGAAGATAGGGAGGGCCTACATAATGGAACTTTTGCGCATTGGAGATAAGAAGCTGAAGGTGATGCTCAACGATGAGGACATGGAGAAATACCGCCTCGATCGGGAAACGCTGGATTATGACACCACCGAAACGCGGAGCGCCTTCTGGCAGATTCTTGATGAGGCCAAGCACAAAACGGGATTTGATGCGGGCGCCGGCAAGCTGTTTGTGCAGGTCTATCCCTCTCGCGGAGGCGGATGTGAGCTGTACGTCACCTTAATGGAGGCGGAGGAGAGTGCGCATCGCCGCCGCTCGGCATCCGTGCGGGGGAGCGAGAGTGTTTACCGCTTTGAGAGCCTTTCGCTGCTGCTCACGGTCTGCAAAAAGCTGCACCTCCTCGGATACAGCGAGGAGAGCGCCGCCTATGCCGATGGGGGCGCCTATTATCTTGTCATTCGAGAGAGACTTGAGAGCAGCATCATGAGCCCGAAGGCGCTCGGGGAATTCAGCTTTATTGAGGAATACGGTGTTCGCCTTTCGGGCGGTGCCCAGCTTGCAAGGCTCCGTGAGCACGGCAAGTGCCTTGATGGGGTAAGCGCCGTTGCTCGGTTTGCCGAGCTTTAAAAAAGCCTGCGGCTTGATCGCCGCAGGCTTTTCCTTTAGATTTCTTCTCCCCGCTCAAGCGCCGCGATCATTTGAACGCGGGCCTCGTGGCGGCCACCCTCAAACTCGGTGGTGACAAAAAGATCCGTGATGTCACGCGCCAGCCCCTGCCCGATCACGCGTGCACCGAGGCAAAGAATGTTGGCATCGTTGTGAAGCCGTGTCATGCGTGCCGAAAAGGTGTCGCCGCAGACGGCGGCGCGGATGCCGTCAAATTTGTTCGCCGCCATGCTCATGCCAATGCCGGTGCCGCAAACGAGAATACCGAGCGCCTCGGCATCCGCCTGTACGGCACGTGCCACGGCGGCCGCAAAAAGCGGATAATGGCAGGAGGCGGGGCTGTCGGTCCCAAGATCGAGAACCTGATAGCCCCCCTCGGTAAGATGGGCCTTCAGGATCTCCTTCAACTCAAAGCCGGCGCTGTCTGCGCCCATGTATATCTTCTTCATTTCGTGTCCTCTCCTTTATTTGTATCCTTCAGTCTTTCAAGACGTTCTCTTTCGGCCTGGGGCAGGCGGAGATACACGGGGCGCAAGCCTTCGTCACTGACCGTCCTCCCCTCGCACGCCATGCGATAGGCACACCGCCCGACTGCCGCGGCGCTCTGTCCGCGCAGGGCAAGCGGGGTATCGGCCGGATGAACGCCGCTTTTTGCAAGCGCCTCCTTGGCGATCCCGTAGCCATCCCCCACAAGGTAGATGGGCTCATCCCCCGGCAGCGCATGCAGCTCGGCCGCAAGGTCGTCAAGCGAGATGGCGCGGTCCTGTGTGATTCGCTCGATCCCGCCCTCACTTCCCTTGAAAAGGGCATTATAGACCTGGTTTCTTCTTGCATCCATCACCGGGCAGAGAATGCCGCGCAGGGGAAAGAGATTTTCAGCGAGCGCAAGCAGGGAGGAAACCTCGGCACAGGGCTTTTTCTTTGCAAAGGCAAGCCCCTTGATGACCGATACGCCGATCCGTACCCCGGTAAACGAGCCGGGGCCTGCCGTACAGGCAAAAAGATCAATGTCATCGGGCGAAAGGGCACAGGAGGAAAGCAGCGATTCGCACATGGGGAGGAGAAGCTCACTGTGCGAGAGCGCGCCGGGATGGACGGTGTATTCGCAAAGCAAATTCCCATCCTCAAGAATGGCACAGGATGCGATCTTCGCGGTGCTGTCAAGGCATAAGATCTTCATATCCCTCTCCCTCAAAAAGAATTCTCCGCGCATCCTCCTCCTCGGTCCGCAGAATGGTAATGCGGAGTGCGTCATTCGGGATCTCCGAGCGGATGCGCTCGCTCCATTCGGACAGAATAAAGCCGTCACGCGCAAGATAGTCGTCATAGCCGATCGAGGTAAGATCGTCCTCATCCTCAATGCGGTACATATCAAAATGAAAGATAGAGTGATCCCGCCCCTTATATTCGTTTACCACCGTGTAGGTGGGGCTCCGCGTGATCGCCCCGGGGCAAACGGCAGAGGCAAAGCCGCGGGTAAAGGTGGTCTTTCCCACCCCCATCTCGCCAAAAAAGGCGATGAAAAGGCGGCGCCTGCCCGATGCGAGCAGCCTCTCTCCGAGCGCCTTTGCCAGACCCTCGGTTTCTTCCGCCGAGGCAACGATGTATTCCTTCATAAAAGCTCCTTTATCGGGTGGCGGCAAGATAGGCATCCTTCCCGCTCCCAAAGAGATAGGAAAGGGCGGCCTCGTATTCCCGGGCGGCGGCCGCCGCGCGCTCCTCCTTACCGGCTGCACGGTCCTTGACCGCACGCAGAAGCGTGTTCTTTGGCGTATTTTCGGGGTCGGTCAGCTCAAGCGCCGTCACACGGTAGCCGGCGGCAGAAAGGCGCAGGGTGCGCAGCCCATCGGTCAGCGCCTCCGAAAGCTTTTGGCGCAGCTGGGGCTCACGGCTGACAAAGCGGAGCGGCGCGGCAGCAAGGTGACGGCCGAGCGTGCGGTGACAGCAGGGGGTCGAAAGAATGACCTCCGCCCCAAGCGAAACGGCGGTTTCAAGGACAAGATCGGTCGCAATGTCGCAGGCATGGAGCGACACCACAAGGTCGGGCTTCTCCCTTGGGGTGTTACGCACATCATCGGCAAGAAAGCGCATGCCCGTAAAGCCAAGGCGGCGTGCACCGTCTGCACAAAAGGTGATCACGTCCTCCTTAAGATCAAGGCAAAGCATATCTACCTTGCGCCCGAGGGTGGTAGCGAAATAGTGATATACGGCAAAGCTTAAATAGCTTTTACCGCAGCAAAGGTCAAAGATCTTGAGCGTGCCCTCCTTCGGCAGGGCGGGCACAATGTCGGAAAGATGCTCAAGAAAACGGTTGATCTGCCGGAATTTCGCCTGCTTTTTGTCGTGGATGCGGCCGGCGGCATCGGCGATCTCAAGGACCTTTAAAAAGGGCTCGTCCCCCGCAAGGATATGCTTTTTCTTGCGGTCAAGCCCATCCTGTGGCAGCGTGACGGCTACCGCGCCGAGCTTGGCGGGGAAAGCCCGCTTCATAAGAAGCACATCACGCCCCGAGCCTGCGCGGCGGTATTCGGCATTTCCTTCGCTCGTCAAAAGATTGATCTGTGCATACGGCTCGGCAAGCGATGCAAGTGCCGATGGATCAAGCGGGAGCGGAAGGCGGGTGTGATGCACCTTTCCGTCCTTGAAGGATTCCTCAAGCGCCAGGACACTTTCGCCTCTGAAAAGGCAGAGCCGCCCCGAGATCCTCTCGGGTGCTTCCCCCGTTGGTCTTGAGAGCACAAGACGGTTGAGCGCGCCGCTTTCTGCGGCCCGCGTGGCAAGGAGAAGGAGCTCGCTTTTCTTATTTTCCATCTTCCTTGTCCTCATGGCTCTTCGAGGAGTGGAAGGAAAACTTGTTTTCCTCGTGCCGCCAGAGCCGCCCGATGTTGGCGCGGTGGCAGATGATCACGATCAGGGTAAAGACAAGGCCGAGAAGGACGATCCCCCCCTCAAAGAAGGCATCGGGATCCTCGGTAAAGATAAAGGCCTGCATATAGCCCTGCAGGGCAATGGGGAGAAGCGCGGCCACTACGATCGAGCCGAGCGAGATATACTTGGTAAACCAAACGATCAGAATAAAGGCGATGAGGAGAACCAGGAAGACGGGCGGGCAAAGGATCAGGATGGATACCGCCGTGCAAAGCACCCCCTTGCCGCCGCGGAAGCCGTAAAAGACCGGCTTGATGTGGCCGATAACACAGAAAATGGCCGCAAGATAGCAGGCAGGGCTGAAGGAGAGGGCCAGCCGATAGCCAAAGCCGCAAAGAAGCCCGGCGACAAGAATGGAGAGTGCGGTCTTCAGAATATCACCGAGGAGGGTAAAGGCGGCGGCGCGCTTTCCGTAAATGCGGTACATGTTGGTAAGCCCCGCGTTGCCGCTCCCCTTTGTCCTGATATCCTCGCGGTAGATAAGGCGGGAAACGAGCACTGCGCTGTTTAAGCTCCCGAGGAGATAGGCGGCCAGGAGAATAAGGCCAAGCAGCCAGTAGGGGAGCGCCTGTGCGCCGGGGACTATTTTCGTGGAATAAAGACCTTTTTGAAGAATTTCTGCAAGCATACCGTTTCTCTTTCCGACACGCGCGGCACCGATGTCCCAAGGGGGGGCGGCACGCCATGTCTTTTGCAAGCGCTTTTGCGCGCTATATTCCTCTTATATCATATAACAAAAGACATATTAAGTCAATAGGGAAGGGAGTTTTTCGAAACTTCTTGTGTTTTTCGGCCTCATCTGCTATACTGAAAGAAAAAAGGAGGTGCCGTATGCGAAGTGCTGCGTTTCCGCTTCTTCTTTCCGAGGGGATCACCGAGTGTGCGATCCTGCCGATCTCGGCTGTGCGCATACTGCGCCCCGAGCTGCTTGCGAAAGAGGGCGGCTTTGCACCAAAGAGCGTTCTTTTATTCCTCGTCCCTTATTATGCCGGCCCTGCCGAAAATCTCTCCGTGTATGCCGCCGCGCGTGATTACCACGGCTTTATGCGCTCGCTCCTTTCACGCCTTGCCGAAGCGGTGAAGGCTGTGCACCCCCATGCGGTCCTTCGCGGCTTTTCCGACCATTCCCCGATTGATGAGCGATATGCCGCCGCCACGGCGGGGCTCGGCATCCTCGGCGATAACGGCCTGCTGATCAATCCAAGGTACGGCTCGTTTGTGTTTATCGGCGCCCTCTTTTCGGATATCCCGCCGGATGAGGAGGCACTTGCCTCGGTCCGCCCGATCGCCTATTGTGAGCATTGCGGCGCTTGCCGCCGCGCCTGCCCAACCGGGGCGCTTTCGGGAGAGGGGGACTGTCTTTCGGAGCTGACACAGCGCCGCGGAGAGATTGCAAAGGAAACGGTCCTCTTAATGAAAAAGCACCGCACCGTCTGGGGGTGCGATCTCTGCCAGACCGCCTGCCCGCATAACCGTGTCCTAGTCGCGGAGGGGAGAGAAACGCCTATCGCCTATTTCCGTGAAGGTCGCATCACACGCCTTGACCATGCGGGCGTTGCCGCAATGCCGCGTGCCGAGTTTGAGGGGCGCGCGTTTGCCTGGCGCGGCCGCCGCACCCTTCTGCGGAATCTTGCCGCCTATGAGGGAGAGGATGAGGCATAATTCAAATTTTTGAGAAAAACAGAAAAAGCGGTTTACATTTTGAGAAAACTGTGCTATAATAGCAGAGCGCTGTTGCGCAACATCTACCCGTGGCACAGCTGGATAGCGCGCAAGACTCCGACTCTTGAGGTCGTAGGTTCGAATCCTATCGGGTAGGCCAAAGCAAAAAGGGGCACCCTCGTGGTGCCCCTTTTTGCTTTGCTCTATCATGAAGGGCGACCTAGCGCGAGAGAAGACGAGCGCGGTAGGTTCGCATACTCCGCGCAGAGCGTCCGCCCGCTTGCGAGGCGGCGGCAAGCGAGAGTATATTCGCACCCGTGCGAACATCCTATCATCGAATCATTAAAAAGGATATACCCAACCATTGGTTGAGTTGTTAGGGAAAAAAGTTTTTTGAAAATCTTTATAGTTGAGGATACTTATGTTATAATACAGTTGAACGTTGACACATCATCGTGAGGTAAGTAGAATGAAAACAATTGACCCTCAAAAAATCAAAAGTTTAAGAATTCGTCAAGGATTATCCCAGCAAAAGCTGGCGCGGCTTATTGGTATAAGTGATCGGGCGATTTCAAAATGGGAGTTGGGGTACTCGCGACCTTCGGCTAACCATCTCATTGCTTTAGCACAAATTTTGGATGCCAACGTGATGGACTTTTTGCCCAACTCCAACGCGGTCAATAAAGAATCTGCGCAAGGAATGGAATCACTTACTGAACTTTATAAAATCGGGAGAGGACCTTCAAGCTCGCACACTATGGGGCCGGAACGTGCGTGTAAAGTGTTTATGGCTCAGCATGCAGAAATTGATGAATTGCGAGTGATTTTATACGGCTCGCTTGCGAAAACGGGGAAAGGACACGGAACAGATCAAGTAATAAGAAAAACAGTTGCCCCGCTTCCATGTGAAATCATATTCGACTTTGTAACAACAGATATTCCTCATCCCAATACCATTGATATTATCGGATTCAAAAGCAAGGCTGAGGTAGCCAGAGCGCGAGTAATGAGCATTGGCGGCGGAAGTGTTTCGTTCGAAAACGAAAGCGTAGCGCAAACACCTTGCATATATCGTGAACACACTTTTGCCGATATTGCTACCTACTGTAAGGCAAATTCTCTACGTTTGTGGGAATACGTGGCAGAACGTGAGAACTCGTGCTTTTGGGAGTATATGGAACAGGTTTGGGGTGCTATGAAGCAGTCCATATTATGCGGACTTGAAGACGAGGGGGAGTTGCCCGGCGGATTATCCGTAAAGAAAAAAGCAAGGTCACTCTTTCTCAATCAGCACATAGACGAAAGTGCGGAAACGCGCGAAAATCGTATGGTTTGTGCATTTGCATTTGCGGTTGGAGAACAAAATGCATCGGGTGAACAAATTGTAACGGCACCCACCTGTGGTGCGGCGGGAGTACTACCCGCAGTGCTATATTATCAACAGCAAAAAAACAAATATAGCGATCGGCAAATTATACAGGCTCTTCTTACGGCGGGAATTGTTGGAAACTTGATCAAAACAAACGCCTCTATTTCCGGCGCCGAATGCGGTTGCCAAGCAGAAATCGGCAGCGCTTGTGCTATGGCAGCGGCGGCATTGGCGGAATTATTTTCACTCGATATCGACAAAATCGAATATGCTGCGGAAATCGCAATCGAACATCACCTTGGGCTCACTTGCGATCCGATTTGCGGTCTTGTACAGATCCCCTGTATTGAACGAAATGCTGTGGCCGCCATGCGCTCGATCAATGCGGTAAGCCTTGCAAGCTTTTTGTGGGATTCTCGCAAAATTTCTCTTGATAAAGTGATTAAAGCCATGAAGGAAACAGGCAAAGACATATCAACGCGCTATAAAGAAACATCGGAAGCAGGACTTGCCAAAATTATACTTTAAAAAATAATCTTCATGATTTAGCGTTGTGCTTTGGAAAACACAACGCTAAATTTGTTTTTTTGTATTATGATAAAACTGCTTTATTGCAGGTGCGCCAAGGTTGTCCCTTTTGCTTTGGCCTTCTCGCTTGGGAGATGTTATTTGGCGACACACAATTTTTTCGAAACCACTTGCGGGCTGCCGTCCTCCTGTGATATAATACGCTCATAAGGATATAAACTCGAAAAAAATGAGGAAACGCTATATGAAAATTCGCATCGGCATCTATGGATACGGCAATCTCGGCCGTGGCGTGGAGGCGGCTCTTTCTGCCGCTCCCGATATGGAGGCGGTCGGTGTTTTTACCCGCCGCGATCCGAAAACACTCAAGACCCTCACGGGGATCCCCGTTTATTCTGCGGAGGATGCCCTCTCTATGACCGATCAGATTGACGTTATGATCCTTTGCGGCGGCAGCCGTACCGACCTGCCCACGCAGACACCCGCGCTTGCCGCCCATTTTAATGTGGTGGACAGCTTTGATACCCACGCAAAGATCCCCGAGCATCTTGCCGCCGTGGATGCTGCGGCAGCACCCGCCGGTAAAACCGCGATCATCTCGGTGGGCTGGGACCCCGGTATGTTCTCGCTTGAAAGGCTTCTCGGCAAGGCGGTCCTTGCGAACGGTGAGGATTACACCTTTTGGGGGCGCGGTGTGAGTCAGGGGCATTCGGATGCCATCCGCCGTGTCGCGGGGGTGAAGGATGCGCGCCAGTACACCGTGCCGATCCCCTCGGCGCTCGCCGCCGTCCGCGCCGGGGAGGCACCTGCTCTCACCGCGCGCGAAAAGCACACGCGCGAGTGCTTTGTGGTGGCAGAGGAGGGGGCGGATCTTGCAAGGATCGAAAAAGAGATCAAGGAAATGCCCGATTACTTTGCCGATTATGATACCACAGTCACCTTCATCACCGAAGAGGAGCTGCGCCGTGACCATGCCGGTATTCCGCATGGGGGCTTTGTGATCCGCACGGGCAGAACCGGGCTTTCGGGCGAGCATCGCCACGTGATCGAGTTTAGCCTGAAGCTTGATTCGAATCCCGAGTTCACCTCATCTGTCCTTGTGGCATACGCGCGCGCCGCCGCACGCCTTTCTGCCAAGGGGCAGACCGGTGCCATGACGGTGCTTGACGTTCCCCCGGTCTATCTTGCCGCAGAGGAGCGCGCCGTACTGATTTCCTCATTGCTGTAAGCGGCTTCCCCGGCAGGACCACCGGGATTTTGAGGCGCAATGCCCGCTTGTCGGTAAAAACGAATAAAAATATTAAAATTTGTGAACTTTTTTTGAAATTCCTATTGCTTTTTTCTGCGCGGTTTGCTATAATCTATACGTAATATTAAATAACACCATAGGAGAGTTGGGTATGAAAACGCTTGGCAACATCATTTGGTTCATCTTTGGCGGCTTCATCGGAGCCCTCTGCAATTTTCTCGTCGGCTGCCTTTTGTGTGTGACGATTGTTCTGATTCCCTTTGGCAGACAGTATTTCAAGCTGGCGGGTCTTATGCTTTGGCCCTTTGGCAAGCAGGTGGATGCGGATGCAACCGTTCATCCCGTTGCCAACATCTTCTGGAATGAGCTCGGCGGCTTCGTTGCTGCGGTTCTGCATTTCGTGATCGGCATTCTCCTTTGCGTGACCATTATTCTGATTCCCTTTGCAAAGCAGCACTTTAAGCTTGCTAAGCTCTCGCTTATCCCCTTCGGCGCTGTCGTTTCGAAGGTTTGATTGCTGCCTGGCAGCACAAAACGGGCGGTTTCCTGGCCGCCCCATTCATTTGGATATCTGCCCTCGGGCGATATTAAATACATTTTTATTTTAAGGAGACAACTATGAAATTCATCGGCAACCTGATCTGGTTCTTCTTCACCGGCCTGCAGACTGGTCTTATGTGGATCATTCTCGGCATCATGTGGTGCATCACCCTCATCGGTATTCCCTTCGGCAAGCAGGCCTTCAAGCTTGCTAAGCTCTCGCTTGTGCCCTTCGGCAAGACCGTGAACGGCGATTTCTCCAAGCATGCCATCCTGAACCTGATCTGGTTCTTCCTCGGCGGCTTCAGCCTCTTCCTCTACTATGCCTTTGCCGGTCTGATCTTCTGCATCACCATCATCGGCATCCCCTTCGGCAAGCAGTGCTTTAAGCTCGCCAAGCTCTCGTTCGCTCCCTTCGGCGCGACCATTTCGTAAGAAACACTTCAAAAGGGCAGACACAGTCTGCCCTTTTTCTTTTTTTTCTTGCATTTTGCAAGCAAGCGTGATACAATAGGGGCGTGGCTTTTGAAGGAGGGCTTTTTTATGTTTATGCTCGGCTCGGTCGTGAATGCCGCTGCCATTGTGGTAGGAGGCGTTCTTGGCGGCTTTTTAAAGAAGGGGATCCCCGAAAGGGTGAGCAAGACGGTTACATCTGCGCTGGCGCTTGCGGTGATGTTTATCGGTATAACCGGTGCGCTTGACGGATACAGCGCCTTCTCGGCAGGCAATCTTCTTTTTTCTAAATACGGGATGCTCTTTATCATCCTCTCTCTTCTTATCGGCGCCGTGATCGGAGAGCTTATCGATATTGACCGTGCACTTTCCCGCCTCGGCGCGTTTCTTGAAAGAAAGCTCGGAGGAAAAAAAGAAGGGGGGGAGAGCTCCTCTGCATTTGCCACCGGCTTTGTCAACTGCACCATCCTCTTTTGCGTGGGTGCCATGGCCATCCTCGGGGCCATCGAGGATACGGGCGCGACCACACCCAACATCCTTTTTTCAAAGGCGATCCTTGATGGGATGTCGGCCTTGATGATGGCGGCCTCCCTCGGCTTTGGCTGTGTCCTTTCCGCCATCCCCGTTCTTCTTTATCAAGGGCTCTTTTCGCTCCTCGCGCTCGGCGTTCTTGATGGGGTGGCAGCTCCCGTGATGGGGGCACTCTCCTGCACCGGCTCGCTTGTCATCGTTGTGATCGGGCTCAATATGCTCGGTGCCACCAAGGTCAAAACGGCCAATCTCTTGCCCGCGGTGTTTCTGCCCCTTCTTACAGCACTCCTTCTTTGATAAAATGAAAAAAGAAAAACGCCTGAACGGCGTTTTTCTTTTGCTATATCGCCCCTCTTTCTTCTTTTGACAACAAAACCTTACAATTTTATACTGACCTCTCCGGCCTGCAAGCGCACTTCCTCCTCATCCGTTTTCAGGATCAGCGCACCGTCATCTGCGATTTCGGCAGCCATCCCCGAGATGGTACGGTCACCCACTGTGGCTACAACCTCTTTGCCGATTACCACCGATCGGGCGCGGTATTCGCAAAGAAAGGATCCGTCCTCAAATGTGGGAAGATCGCCGTAAAAACGGTCGAGAATAGCCGCCGCAAGACGGGCAGGGGAGGGGGGCGCTGCATACGCTCCGATGGCCGTGGCAATTTCCGAAAGTGTATCCGGCAGGGCTCCCGGTAAAAGGTTCACTCCGATCCCCACCACGGCATAGGAAAGCGCCCCCCCTGCGGTAAAGGCGCCCTCTGTGAGGATGCCTGCGATCTTAAGGCTCCCGATGCGCAAATCGTTCACCCACTTGATCCCAACCGCAACATCGGCGCATGCTTCGATCGCACGTGCGGCGGCTACCGCCGCATACGGGGTAAGAAGAGAAAGCCGCTCGGCGGGGATCGGCCGCCTTACCAGCATGCTCATATAAAGACCTGCACCGCCGGGCGATGAAAACGGCCGCCCGAGCCTTCCGCGCCCCGCGGTTTGCTCCTCGGCAATCACGCACGCGCCGTGAGGGGCGCCCTTCTCGGCCCATTCCAAAAGAGTGGTGTTGGTGGAGGGGAGAGTGGGGAAAACGCGTAAATGCCTCGTCCCCTTCTCCTTCAAAAGTGATACGATATCGGCTTCTGTCATGGCTGACTCCTTCTTTTCTTTCCTTAATAATTGTATCACACGCGGGCGCGCTTGTAAAGAAGAAATTCCTTTTCCCCCTTTCGTATTCCTGTAAACAGAGAAGATTTTCCCATAAATAATGACGTTTATCCGTTGAAAGAGTAGGGTTTTCTTGCTATACTTGTGTTAGGTCGTGCGACCGATCTTACGATTTGAGGGGGATGTTATCATGAGAAAAATAGGTAGAGAGGTATTCTTCTACGCTGCGGACAAGACCTATACGAGAACCGGTGAAGGCGGCTTTATCCGTCTTAAGGACGGCTCGATTCTCTTTATTTTTACCGCCTACGTGACCGAGGAATGGCTTGATCATGGCGAGGCCGTTCTTGTGCCTCTCCTTTCGAAGGACGAGGGCGAGACCTGGGAGATGGGTGAGCCCATCGTCAGGCGTGATGAGGGGAAGACCAACGTGATGAGCGTCTCGCTTCTCAGAATGCAGAACGGCGACATTGGTCTTTTCTATCTTCAGAAGCTGGAGATCGACGGTGTTGTATGTGATGAATACCTTTTGCGCCGCTCCTCGGACGAGGGCAAGACCTGGGGAGAGCCCACCGTGTGCATTGCGGCGAAGCCCGGCGCCTACTATGTTGTGAATAATGACCGCGTGATCCGCCTTTTGTCCGGCAGGATCTTCATCCCCGCCTGCATCAGCAGCGCAAGACCGAAGGAGGATATGACCCCCGGTAACATCAGCAGGGTGACAGCCTTTTATTCGGATGATGACGGTGCGACCTGGTCGCAGTCGGATACCCTGCTTGAAACACCCTTTGATAACGATAAGGAGGGCCTTCAGGAGCCCGGCGCTCTTGAACTGCCCGATGGGCGCGTCTGGCTTTGGACGCGGACCGACCTCGGCTTCCAGTATGAGGCCTTTTCCTCGGATGGCGGCCTGACCTTTTCGGGCCTTCGCCCCAACAAGTTCTTCACCTCCCCCCTCGCCCCGATGCAGGTGAAGGGGGTCGGTGACGGTTATACCGTTTCCGTCTTCAATCCCGTTCCCAAGAGCTATCAGTTCCAGAGGGACCTTGTGGGCACCTATTGGCGCACCTGGTGGGGCAGGACGCCCTTCCTTTGTGCGGTCAGCGAGGACGGCGGCAGCTCCTTCCCCCGCTATTATTTCCTCGAGGACGATCCGAAGAACGACTACTGCTATACCGCTATCCTTGAGGGAGAGGGCTACTTCCTTGCGGCCTACTACCATTCGAACAACACGCCGATCTGCCTGAACAGCCTCAAGATCGTGAAGGTAGGGTACGACGAGATCAAAACGAAATAACCCGCATGACACATATGCAAAAAAACGGTGCAGGGAAAGGACCCCTGCACCGTTTTTTTTGCTGTTTTCGGACCGCGCGAGGGCGGGTGGGAAAAATTTACAATTCAATGCAGGTAAAATTAACAAAAAATTTACAAATCAAGTCCTTCGGAAAAATTGGAAAAAAATATTGGGGTTTTTTACAAAAATAACTTGACAAGTTGCAAAGCCGATGCTATAATTGTAAACTGCCTAATGTTTGCTTGTCCCTATATATTATTATATATAATATAAGCGATGGCGGACGAAAAAATCTTCATTTTTCGCCGTGGCAAGGGCGTGCCTTTGGCGAAATTCTATGAAACGGAGTGATTCTACGATGCTGAAACCCCAGAAGCTCGGTAAAACCACGCGACTCAGCTTTTCCAAGATCAATGAGGCCCTGGAAATGCCGAACCTCATCGAGGTGCAGAAGAAGTCCTTTGAGTGGTTCTGCAAGGAGGGTATGATGGAGGTCCTGCGGGACGTTTCTCCTATCAACGACTATTCCGGCAACCTCTCGATCGAGTTCGTTGACTTCTCGATTGACACAACGCCGAAATATTCGGTGGAGGAGTGCAAGGAGAGGGATGCGACCTATGAGGCGCCCCTGAAGGTGCTTGTGCGTCTTGCCAACAAGGAAACCGGAGAGATCAAGGAAGACCAGATCTACATGGGGAATTTCCCCCTCATGACCGAGTCGGGCACTTTTGTCATCAACGGTGCCGAGCGCGTGATCGTTTCCCAGATCGTCCGCTCCCCCGGCATCATCTACAAGGTGAATGTCGATAAGTCGGGCAACCATACCTACGAGAACTCTGTCATCCCTTACCGCGGTGCATGGCTCGAGTATGAAACCGATTCCTCGAACATCTTCTACGTGAAGATCGATAAGACGAGAAAGCTCCCCATCACCGTTCTGATCCGTGCCCTCGGCATTGAGAGCGATGAGGAGATCCTTGAGCGCTTTGGCAACGAGGAAATGATCAACGCCACTTTCTCGAAGGATGAGTGCAGAAGAGGCGCCGAGGAGGAGGGGACGACCCTTACCGAGGCTGCCCTGAAGGAGCTCTACAAGAAGCTGCGTCCCGGTGAACCGCCCATCATCGAGAGTGCGCAGATGGCCGTCAACAACATGCTCTTCGACCCCAAGCGCTACGATCTTGCGCCTGTCGGCCGTTATAAATTCGACAAGAAGCTTGCCGTTTCCGGCCGTGTTGCGGGCTTTGTCCTTGCCCGCCCGGTCATCAGCCGCATCACGGGTGAGGTCCTCTTTGATGAGGGGCACGTCCTGACGAGTGCCGATTGCACCGCGCTTGATGAGGCTGCTGTCAATGAGGTCTTTGTCCGCGATCTTTCGGGGGCGGAGGTCAAGGTGTTCGGCAACGATGCCGTTCTCCCCTCGGTCTATGGCCTTGATCTTTCGGATCTCGGCATCACCGGCAAGGTCCGCTTCTCGGTTCTCTCCGAGATCCTTGAGGATGCCGCGGGCGATCTTGATGCCGTCCGTGAGGCGGCAAGGCTCCGCATTGCCGAGCTTGCGCCCAAGCACATCACCAAGGACGATATCTTTGCCTCGATCAACTATCTTCTGAACCTCACACACGGTATCGGCAGCTTTGACGATATCGACCACCTTGGCAACCGCCGTCTGCGTTGTGTGGGTGAGCTGCTTCAGAACCAGATGCGTATCGGTATGACGCGCATGGATAAGAACATCAAGGAGCGCATGTCGATCCACGACAGTGAGGATATGACGCCTCAGTCGCTCGTCAATGTCCGCCCTGTGGCCACCGCGATCCGCGAATTCTTCGGCTCCTCGCCGCTTTCGCAGTTCATGGATCAGAACAACCCCCTGGCAGAGCTGACGCATAAGCGCCGTCTTTCGGCCCTCGGCCCCGGCGGTCTGACGCGTGACCGCGCCGGCTTTGACGTGCGTGACGTGCACTACACGCACTACGGCCGTATCTGCCCGATCGAAACGCCCGAAGGTCCGAACATCGGTCTTATTTCGTACCTTGCCACCTATGCCAAGATCAACGAGTACGGCTTCCTTGAGGCCCCCTACCGCAAGGTGGACCGTGCGACCGGCCGTGTAACCGACCAGATCGAGTACATGACGGCGGATATCGAGGACAACTACATCATTGCCCAGGCAAACGAGCCGCTGGATGCAGAGGGGCATTTCCTGAACGCCAAGGTCATCGCGCGTGATCGCGCCGAGATCGTGGAGGTCGATCGTGACAAGATCGACTACATGGATGCTTCGCCGAAGATGGTCGTTTCGGTTGCCACCGCGATGATCCCCTTCCTTGAAAATGACGATAACACCCGTGCACTCATGGGCTCGAACATGCAGAAGCAGGCCGTGCCGCTGATGATTACCGATCAGCCCTATGTTGCTACCGGTATGGAGTACAAGGCCGCTGCCGACTCGGGCGCCGTGCTTCTTGCCAAGGAGGGCGGTGTTGTCGAAAGCGCTACCTCCGAGCGCATCGTGATCCTGAATGACGAGGGTCACAAGGATACCTACCACCTCATTAAGTTCAAGCGCTCCAACCAGGGCACCTGCATTAACCAGCGCCCCATCGTTGAAAACGGTGACCGCGTGGAGAAGGGTGAGATCATTGCAGACGGTCCTGCGACCGCAAACGGCGAGATCTCGCTCGGTAAGAATGCGACCATTGCCTTTATGACCTGGGAGGGCTACAACTACGAGGACGCCGTTCTTCTGAACGAGAACCTCGTCAGAAACGATACCTACACCTCGATCCACATCGAGGAGCATACGATGGAGGCCAGAGATACCAAGCTCGGCCCGCAGGAGATCACCCGTGAGATCCCGAACGTGGGCGAGGATGCCCTTAAGGATCTCGATGCTGACGGTATCGTCAGAATCGGTACCGAGGTGCGCTCGGGCGATATCCTTGTCGGTAAGGTCACGCCGAAGGGCGAGCCCGAGCTGACGCCTGAGGAGCGCCTGCTCCGCGCCATCTTCGGTGAAAAGGCAAGAGAGGTGAAGGACTCCTCCCTGAAGCTGCCTCACGGCGAATCGGGCATTGTTGTGGATGTGAAGGTCTTTGACCGCTCCAACTCCACCGATCTTGCCCCCGGCGTGAACAAGGTCGTGCGCGTTTACGTTGCCCAAAAGCGTAAGATCTCGGTCGGTGACAAGATGGCCGGCCGTCACGGCAACAAGGGCGTTGTGTCCCGCATCCTTCCGCCCGAGGATATGCCCTTCCTTGAGGACGGTACGCCTGTCGATATCGTTCTGAACCCCCTGGGCGTTCCCTCACGTATGAATATCGGTCAGGTGCTTGAGGTCCACCTCGGCATCGCGGCAAAGCGCCTCGGCGCCAAGCTCATGACCCCTGTCTTTGACGGTGCCAACGAGCGCGACATCATTGAGTGCCTGCGCCAGGCGAAGTACGTGCGCGAGATCCGTGACGGTGAGAACGTGCTCGGCAAGGCCCTCTTTACCGAGGTGATTGACGAGAACGGTGTGAAGGACTACTGCCGCGTGGATCCCATCTACGAGCAGGACGCCGAAAAGCTTGCCGAGCTCCGCTCGCGTGAGCATGTCTATGTCATTGACGGTAAGGTCACGCTGTATGACGGCCGCACGGGCGAGCCCTTCGATAACCCCGTTACGGTCGGTGTCATGTACTACCTTAAGCTTCACCATCTCGTTGACGATAAGATCCACGCCCGTTCGAACGGTCCTTACTCCATGGTCACCCAGCAGCCTCTCGGCGGTAAAGCCCAGTTCGGCGGCCAGCGCTTCGGTGAGATGGAGGTCTGGGCGCTCGAGGCATACGGCGCCGCTTACACGCTGCAGGAGATCCTGACCGTGAAGAGTGATGACGTGGCAGGCCGTGTCAAGACCTACGAGGCAATCGTCAAGGGTCAGAATATTCCCACGCCGGGTATCCCCGAATCCTTTAAGGTGCTTGTCAAGGAGCTCCAGTCGCTCGCGCTTGATGTGCGCGTCCTTGATAAGAATGGGGAAGAGATTGAGCTTTCCGAGCTTGTCGATGAGGATGACGGACCGATGGTCGGCGCCCTTGACGACATTGATATCGGGCCGGTAGGCGAGGAGCTTCCGCCTGAGGAGAGCGAGGAAGAGGGCGAGGATGGCGACTATGATGCCGATGATGATTTCGCCGATGACTTCGACAATCTCGAATACGATGGGGAAGACGTCGGGGACGACGAATAATCCCGGGATTCTGACTACCGTTATATTTTAAGAGGGGAGAGCGTCCCCCGCCGTGTGCAGGGGGACGATCAGATAAAGATTATGGCTAGAATTTTCGATTCAATCAAAATCGGCCTGGCATCGCCCGATGTGATCCGTGCATGGTCGCACGGTGAGGTCACCAAGGGTGAAACCATCAACTACCGTACGCTCAAGCCCGAGCGCGGCGGTCTTTTCTGCGAAACCATCTTTGGCCCGCAGAAGGACTTTGAATGCCAGTGCGGTAAGTATAAGCGCGGCCGTCGCTATAAGGGTAAGGTCTGCGAGAAGTGCGGTGTTGAGATCACCAGCAAGAAGGTGCGCCGTGAGCGTATGGGGCATATTGAGCTTGCCGCCCCCGTGTCGCACATCTGGTACTTCCGCGCCATTCCTTCGCGCATGGGGCTTCTTCTCGACCTGCCGCCGAAGGCACTTGAGAGAGTTTTGTATTTCGGCAGCTATGTCGTGCTTGATCCGGGCGATACGCCGCTTGAAAAGAAGCAGCTTCTGCTCGAGCCCGAGTACAACAGCTATTATGAAAAGTATGAGAACGACTTCCGTGTCGGCATGGGTGCCGAGGCGATCAAGGAGCTTCTCTCGGAGATCGATCTTGAGGCCCTTTCGAAGGAGCTGAAGGATGAGCTTCCGAATGCCTCCGGTCAGAAGAAGCTGAAGATCATCACGCGCCTTGAGGTGGTGGAGAGCTTCCGCAAGTCGCACAACCGTCCCGAATGGATGATCCTTGACTGTCTGCCGGTTATCCCGCCCGATCTGCGCCCGATGGTGCAGCTGGACGGCGGCCGCTTTGCGACCAGCGACCTGAACGAGCTTTATCGCCGTGTCATCAACCGTAACAACCGTTTGCGCCGCATGATCGAGATGGAGGCGCCCGATATCATCATCCGCAACGAGAAGCGTATGCTCCAGGAATTTGTGGATGCCCTTATCGACAACGGCCGCGGCGGCAAAGCCGTGACCGGTGCCTCGAACCGCAGCATGAAGTCGCTTTCCGAAATGCTCCGCGGTAAGCAGGGCCGCTTCCGTCAGAACCTGCTCGGTAAGCGCGTTGACTACTCGGGCCGTTCGGTTATCGTTGTCGGTCCCGACCTTAAGATCTTCCAGTGCGGTCTGCCGAAGGAGATGGCCCTTGAGCTCTTCAAGCCCTTCGTTATGAAGCGCCTGATCGAGACCCAGAAGGCCAACAGCATCAAGGATGCCAAGAAGAAGGTCGAGCGTGTCTGCCCCGAGGTGTGGGACGCGCTTGAATACGTCATTCGCGAGCATCCCGTCCTTCTGAACCGCGCGCCCACTCTGCACCGTCTTTCGATCCAGGCCTTTGAGCCTGTGCTTGTCGAGGGCCGCGCCATCAAGCTGCATCCGCTGGTTTGTACCGCCTTCAACGCCGACTTTGACGGCGACCAGATGCCGGTACACGTTCCGCTGTCTGCCGAGGCGCAGGCAGAGGCACGCTTTTTGATGCTTTCTGCCAACAACCTTCTGAAGCCTATGAACGGTAAGGCTGTTACCACGCCCTCGCAGGACATGGTTCTCGGCTCCTACTATCTCACCATGCTTCGTGAGGATGAGCCGGGTGCCGGCATGTCCTTCCGCAACTTTGACGAGGCGATCATGGCCTATGAAAATAAGGTCATTGGCCTGCACGCGCCCATCAAGGTCCGCGTTACGAAGGAGATTGACGGTGAAAGCTGCACGCAGGTCATCTCGAGCACGCTCGGCCGTATGATCTTCAACAGCAAGATCCCGCAGGATCTCGGCTATGTGGACCGTACCGATCCCGCCCATAAGCTCGATCTTGAGATCGACTTTGTGACCACCGCCTCCGACCTCAAGAAGATCGTGGACCGTACCATCAAGGCGCACGATTTTGCGGCCGCCGCCGTGGTGCTTGACGATATCAAGGCGATGGGCTATAAGTATTCCACCCGCTCCTCGCTCTCGATCTCGGTGTACGATATGACCATCCCGCCCGAGAAGAAGACGCTGATCGCCGCCGCCGAAGCGAAGGTGGGCGAGATCCGCGAGAGCTTTGAGTTCGGTGAGCTCTCCGAGGAGGAGCGCTATAAGAAGACGGTTGACGTTTGGGCCGAAACGACCGATAACGTCACCAAGTGCCTCACCGATGGCATTGATAAGTACAACTCCATCAACATCATCGCAACCTCGGGTGCCCGTGGTTCGATCAAGCAGCTCCGTCAGCTTGCCGGTATGCGCGGTCTGATGTTTGCAACAGATGGTAAGACCATCGAGATCCCGATCAAGTCGAACTTCCGTGAAGGTCTTACCATGCTTGAATACTTCATGGGTGCAAAGGGCTCGCGTAAGTCGCTTTCGGATACCGCTCTTCGTACGGCAGACTCGGGTTATCTTACCCGCCGTCTTGTTGACGTATCGCAGGAGGTCATCATCCGTGAAGAGGACTGCGGCTCGCGCGAGGGTATCGTGGTCAGCGCCATTACCGAGAACAACAAGCCGCTTGAAACGCTTGCAGAGCGCCTGAACGGCCGCTATACGATTGAGGATATCCTTGATCCGAGAGCCGATCACGCGGGCGAGGTCATGGTGAAGGCCGGTGAGCTCATCAGCGAGCAGATGGCCAAGAAGATCGAGGATGCAGGCGTTGCCTCTGTTGAGGTCCGCTCGATCCTCCGTTGCCGTGCCCGCCGCGGTGTTTGCGCGCATTGCTACGGTGCCGACCTTGCCTCGGGCAAGCCTGTCAGCATCGGTGAGGCTGTTGGTGTTATCGCCGCACAGTCGATCGGTGAGCCGGGTACTCAGCTTACGATGAGAACCTTCCATACGGGCGGCGTTGCCGGTACCGATATTACCCAGGGTCTGCCCCGTGTTGAGGAGCTCTTTGAGGCCCGCCGTCCCAAGAAGACGGCCGTGGTGGCAGAGGCTGACGGTACGGCGCACATCATGGTGGATAAGAAGATCCACCGTGTTCGCATCGATGTGCCCGGTGTGCCCGAATCCCAGCAGAAGGTGTATGACATTCCCTTCGGCATGCGCCTTATTATTGATGAGGGTGCCAAGGTCTATCGCGGCCAGCCGATGACCGAGGGTGCGCTCTATCCCATCGATATCCTTGAGAACAACGGTCTGCAGGCCGCCTATGACTACATCATCCGTGAGGTGCAGAAGGTCTATCGCGGTGAGGACGTTGAGATCAACGATAAGCATATCGAGGTCATTGCCCGTCAGATGACGCGTAAGGTGCGCGTTCTTTCGGCCGGCGATACCGAGTTGCTTGACGGTTCGGTTGTGGATATCATGACCTTTGAGGCCGAGAATGACGCTGTGCAGGCGCGCATTGATGCGGGCGAGATCTCGCTCCGTCTTGCCGAATGCAAGCCCGAGCTTCTCGGTATCACCAAGGCTTCCTTGAAGACCGAATCCTTCCTCTCGGCCGCTTCCTTCCAGGAGACCACCCGTGTCCTGACCGAGGCTGCCATCCAGGGTAAGGTTGACCATCTGCTCGGTCTTAAAGAGAATGTCATTATCGGTAAGCTGATTCCTGCCGGTACCGGTCTTGATTGCTACCACAGCGTTGAGATCGAGGAGGAGGATGAGGAGTCTGCCCGCTATGCGGGTGCTCTCCGCGGCTACTACAACGCATAACCCAAAAGGGGTGTCCGCTCGGACACCCCTTTTTTTTATCAAAAGAAAAAGACAGAGAAATCGCTCTCTGTCTTTTAAAGCTCTGTGGGTGCGGTGCCGAAATACTCTCTGTACGCACGGTAGAAGGAGGAATAGTCGCGGAAGCCGCACTCAAGATACAAATTGGTCGGTCTTTCGCCAGAGCGCAGAAGATCGTGTGCACGGTGCAGCCTGCGCTGGCGCAGGTATTTCATAGGGGAGATGTTCAGCGTTTCACGGAAGATTTTGCAAAGGTGCGAGGGGCTGATGTAAAGCGCGTGGCAGATATCCTCCATCGAGGTGATCAGGGTGAGATTCTGCTCAATATACGAAAGCACGGTTTCGGTAAAGGCGTCCTGCTTGCCCACAGCGCGGACGGCAAGCGCGGGGTCGAGTGCCGCCAGAAGGCAGAGCAGCTCGGTAAGCAGCGCTACCGAGATCCTGGAACGGTCGTCCCGGTGGGGAAGGTCTGCATAGGAATCAAGGCGCTTATAGTAATCACGGAAGGCGGGGACCGAGGCGGTGTGGAAGACGCGTGTATTGGCAAACACGCGGCTAAGAAGGCTCTGGTCCACCAAAACGTCCGAAAAGTTGATGACCGCCCACTCATAGGGCGAGTCCCCCTCATACACCGTGCAGTGCGAGTGCCCGGCCGGAATCAGGAGAATATCTCCGGGGGAAAGGTGAAAGATCTGGTTTTCAATGGCATAGGAGGTGTCCCCGCGAAAGAAGTACATGATCTCGTAGGTCTTGTGCGAATGCCGGACGAATTTCAAGCGGTCCTGCGTGGTGCGGTGCAGGTAACGGTAATTTTCGCAACAAATTTCCTTTTTCATAGGCGGCCCTCCTTTCTGTGCTGTTATCAGTATAACACCATCAAATAAAAAATGCAATATATAATCTAAAACATTGCAAAAATTATTATCTTTGGAAAAAATCTTTTAAAAACTTTTTTATAAAAACAGGAAAAAATGTTGACAATTCTTACTGTGTATGATACAATAAGGCGTATCTTTGCGGACAGACCGTATATTAATTATGGTAGGGTTCCAAAAAGGTCGCTATATCGCGTCCCTTCGGGATGTGTTATAAACAAATATCACAGGAAGGAGGAAGATCATGCCAACCTTTAACCAGCTCATTAAAAACGGCCGTTCCAAGTCGGAGTATAAGTCCAAGACCCCTGTTCTTCAGCGCGGCTTCAACTCGCTGACCAACAAGCCTACCGACCAAAGCTCCCCTCAGAAGCGTGGCGTTTGCACCAAGGTGACCACCACCAGCCCCAAGAAGCCGAACTCTG
>JAZNDG010000088.1:0-27875 GCA_045587985.1 Eubacteriales bacterium
GCTGATGGGTGAGTTCCTTGTGAACGCCCAGGGCGAGGACGTTGTGGCCGGCGTGCGTACCCCGATGAAGATTGACGCGATGGCCGAGAAGTTCCCCGAGGCCTTCCGCCAGTTCACCGAGGTCTGCTCGATCCTTGAAAACCACTACCGCGATATGCAGGATATGGAGTTCACCGTTGAGGCGGGCAAGCTCTATATGCTCCAGACGAGAAACGGCAAGCGCACCGCGCAGGCCGCTCTTAAGATCGCTTGCGACCTCGTTGACGAGGGTATGCGTACCCCCGAGGAGGCCGTTCTGATGATCGACCCCAGAAACCTTGACACCCTTCTGCATCCCCAGTTTGATACGAAGGCTCTGAAGGCTGCTACCCCTGTGGGCCGCGGTCTTGGCGCTTCGCCCGGGGCTGCCTGCGGTCAGATCGTCTTCACCGCCGCCGATGCCGAGAAGTGGAAGGCTGCCGGCAAGAAGGTCGTGCTTGTCCGTCTTGAGACCTCGCCTGAGGATATCACCGGCATGAAGGCCTCGCAGGGCATTCTCACCGTGCGTGGCGGTATGACCTCGCACGCCGCCGTTGTGGCCCGTGGTATGGGTACCTGCTGCGTTTCGGGCTGCGGCGACATCGCAATGAACGAGGATAAGAAGATGTTCACCCTTGCGGGCAAGACCTACAAGGAGGGCGACTTCATTTCGATTGACGGCTCGACCGGTGCGATCTATGACGGCATCATCCCGACGGTTGACGCCACCATCGCGGGTGAGTTCGGCCGTATCATGGCCTGGGCTGACCAGTTCAGAAAGCTCAAGGTCCGCACCAATGCCGACACCCCTGCCGATGCCAAGAAGGCTCGTGAGCTGGGGGCTGAGGGTATCGGCCTTTGCCGTACCGAGCACATGTTCTTCGAGGCCGAGCGTATCGCCGCCTTCCGTGAGATGATCTGCGCCGATACGGTGGAGGAGCGCGAGGCCGCTCTTGAGAAGATCCTGCCCTACCAGCAGGGTGACTTTGAAAAGCTCTACGAGGCTCTTGAGGGCACGCCTGTCACCATCCGCTTCCTTGATCCTCCTCTGCACGAGTTCGTTCCCACCGAGAAGAAGGATATCAAGGCTCTGGCCAAGGCCCAGGGCAAGAAGGTGGCAAAGATCGAGGAGATCATCGCCTCGCTCCACGAGTTCAACCCGATGATGGGTCACCGTGGCTGCCGTCTGACCGTCACCTACCCCGAGATCGCCAAGATGCAGACCAAGGCGGTCATCCGCGCTGCCATCGCCGTGCAGGCCCGCCACCCCGAGTGGAAGGTCGTGCCCGAGATCATGATCCCGCTGGTTGGCGATGTCAAGGAGCTCAAGTTCGTGAAGAACATCGTGGTTGCCACTGCTAACGAGGAGATCGCCGCTGCCGGCGCTGACCTCAAGTACGAGGTCGGTACCATGGTCGAGATCCCGCGCGCCTGCCTGACTGCCGATGAGGTGGCCAAGGAGGCCGAGTTCTTCTGCTTCGGCACCAACGACCTCACCCAGATGACCTTCGGCTTCTCGCGTGACGATGCGGGCAAGTTCCTCACCGCCTACTACGAGTCGAAGATCTACGAGAACGATCCCTTTGCCAAGCTCGACCAGAACGGTGTCGGTAAGCTGATGGATATGGCTGCTACTGCCGGCCGTGCCGTCCGCCCCGAGATGCACATCGGTATCTGCGGTGAGCACGGCGGTGACCCTGTGTCGGTTGAGTTCTGCCATAAGCTCGGCCTCACCTACGTGTCCTGCTCGCCCTTCCGCGTTCCGATCGCCCGCCTTGCCGCTGCCCAGGCAGCCCTCAAGGACTGATCGGTCGCTAACAAATGCACAAGAGGTGCTGTGGAGATCCACAGCACCTCTTTTTGTTTTTTCTTTCTGAAATCCGCGTGTTTTTATTTCCTTACTGCGGGCGGAAGAGCTTTTTCACCTCGGGGATCCGCAAAAGGAGAACGGCACCGATGACGGTAAAGACGGTTTCGGGCAGCATATAGATGCCGTTATAGCAGAGCGAATAGAGGGCGGGGCGTGCGATCCACTCACGGCCAAAGGCCACAAAGGCATCAAGCTCTGCCCACAGGATCACCCCCGAGAGAAAGTGCGAGAGGAAGCGGATCACGCAGACCAGCGCCACCCCCGCCACACACCCGAGCGTGCCGCGCTTGCGGAAGAGCCCCGCCAGCCCGAGCGGGGTAAAGGCGAGGAAAAAGTCAAAGACGAGGCTCCCAAGGAGCATAAGGGGGGTAAGCCCCCAGGCAAACACGCCGCCCTGCAGGATCTGCAGCCAGGAATAGGCAAAGGCGGTGCCAAGCCCCCAGAAAATGCCGTGCTTGATCGAGATCAGGCAGATGGGGAGCATGGAAAGCAGGGTGACCGCCCCCTCAAAGGGGAGCTGGATCACCTTGACGTAGCTGAGCGCAAAGGAAAGCGCCAGCGCGAGGGCGCACTCGGTGAGTGCATAAACGCGACTTTTTTTCATAAAAAGCCTCCTTCAGAAAATGTAGAAGACCGCACGAAATCATCCGTGCGGTCCTGCTTTCTGCCAAAAGGCTATCAACAAGCAATCTCCCTACGCCGGCATTATCCGTATCAGGTTAAAGGGTTTGGCGTACGCCATCTCAGCCTTGCGGCACCCCTGATCTCTATGCGATTTTCCCATGTAGGATTATAGCACGTCATGGGGAGCGTGTCAAGAGGGAAAGAAAAACTTTTGCAATCCTTGACATCGGGAGGCGAATATGCTATAATTTTTATCATAAATTTTCATTGTAAAAGCAAGGAGAACCCATATGAACACCAAGATGAAAACGACAAACAGTGACGCGACCATGCGCTTGGTCTTGACCGCCTTTCTCACGGCTATTGTAGGGGTGCTTTCCTATTTTGGCGGCTTTATCAAGATCGGCGGGCTCGCCTCGATCTCGCTGACGCTTCTTCCCGTTGTGCTGGGCGGTGCGCTTCTCGGGCCCAAAACGGGTGCCTGGCTCGGTGCGGTTTCGGGCGCTGTCTTCTTCCTGACGGCCGATGCCGCCTTCTGGTTGAGCCTTAGCGTATTCGGCACGATCCTCACGGTGCTGGTCAAGGGGACCCTGGCAGGCCTTGGCGCCGGAATCGTCTATCGCCTCCTTGAGGGCAGGAACCGCTACCTTGCGATGCTGGCAGGTGCCGCCGTCTGCCCGGTCATCAACACCGGCATTTTCCTCCTTGGGTGTCTTGTCTTCTTCTTTGACGCCGTCACCGCCATGGCAACCGAGGCAGGCTCCTCGGTCTTCGCCTACCTGATCGTGGTGTTTGTCGGGCTGAATTTTGTATTTGAGCTTGCCGTTAACCTCCTTCTCTCGCCTGCCCTTCTGCGCGTGATTGACCTCGGTAAAAAGGAGCTTTCGAAAAAATAATCGGCCGCGAGAGGAAGCGATACCAAAAAACAAGGAGAAACCATGAACATCTGGCACGATATCGATCCCAAAAGGATCACCCCCACCGATTTTGTGGCGGTCATTGAGATCCCGAAGGGATCGAAAAAGAAATATGAGCTTGATAAGGAAACCGGCCTTATTATGCTTGACCGCGTGCTTTATACCTCCACGCACTACCCTGCCAACTACGGCTTTATCCCCCGCTCCTTCGGCGATGACGGTGACCCGCTTGACGTTTTGGTGCTCTGCTCCGAGGCGCTTGAGCCCCTGACGCTGGTCCGCTGCTACCCCATCGGCTATATCTCGATGCTGGACGGCGGCCGCAATGACGAAAAGATCATCGCCATCCCCTTTGGCGACCCGACATACAACAAATATCGGGATATCTCCGAGCTGCCGCCGCACATCTTTGCCGAAATGCTCCATTTCTTCAACGTATATAAGGCGCTTGAGGATAAGGAGGCGGTGGCCAAGGAGGTCGAGGACAGCACGGCCGCCACCAAGGTGATCGCCGCGGCGCTTGAAAGCTATACGCGCCGCTTTTGCAAATAAGCCCCGCACACGCAAAGCAAAGAAAAAGGTGCTACATTTGGGGCGTACCCCAAAGGACAGTTTTGCAAGAATACGGTATATCTCGAAAGAGGTATGCCGTATTTTGCATTTGCGGACACAAATGCAGTGCTTGTCAGGAAAAATGATCGGTTATAGATACAAAAGGCTCCCTTGTGTAAAGGGAGCTGTCGCAAAGCGACTGAGGGATTGTTTCGAGCGCAAATCTAACCTTTACAATCCCTCCGTCACGGCAAGCCGTGCCACCTCCCTTTACACAAGGGAGGCTTTCTACTGTCCGATAGTTAAAACAAGGAGGACAGAGAACGTGAAGCATCCTCTGTCCCCTATCGGTAGGTAACATATTCTATTAGATTTCAAAAACTGTCCTTTCGAATACGTCCCCTTCCGTAGCACCTTTTTTCTTGTCTTTATCCCGAAATCCGCACAGGAGCGAGGGGATTTTGAGGAGAATTTGCGCCCCGTGCCCCGAAGGCGTACAACACCGTACGTCAAGAGGGCGCGGGGCGCGAAAGCAACTACGTTGCGTTTATCCCGAAATCCACCGCTCCTTAAAGGAGAGAGGCGCTGTCGGCATCCAAATACAGGGTCGCGTTCTCCACCGTGCGAAGGAGGGTGGCGGGGCACTCATCACTGACATCACCCGAGAGCATACGGGCGGCGGCCTTCGCCTTGGTGGCGGCAGGCACGATGCAGAATTTGTAGGTGGCACGCATCAGAGTGGGGCAGGTGAGGGTAAAGGCGTGGGTGGGCACCTCCTCGAGCGCAGCAAAGCATCCGTCATGCACCTGCTGCATACGGCAGACCTCGTCAAGCTCTGCAAGCTTGATGGTGTAAGGATCGTTAAAATCGGCAACGCCGGGATCGTTAAAGGCGATATGGCCGTTTTCGCCAATGCCCATCACCACGATATCGGTGGGGTACTTGGCAAGAAGCTCGGTATAGCGGCGGCACTCGACCTCTGCCTCGGCCGAGCTGTCGATATAATAGACCTCGCCGAAGGGGGCACGGCTGAAGATGTGCTCATAAAGGAAGTTGCCAAAGCGCTGGGGGGCGGTGGCGGGCAGGCCGATATACTCGTCCATATGGAAGGCGCGGATACGCTCAAAGGGGATATCCTTGTAGGTAAGCAGTGCAGAGAGCACCTCGTTCTGCGAGGGGGCGGCGGCAAAGATCATGTTCACCCACTCCTTCTTCTCAAAAAGGGCGAGGAGGGTCTTGTGGATCTCGGATGCGGCAAGCGCGCCCATCTCGGCTCTTGTATCACTGATCTTGACGGTCAGGCGGTCAACGGTAAACTGCTTTTTGTTCTGCATAGTCCTTCTCCTTCAAATTGTTTTCATCTACATTATAGCACGCCGCCGCCCTTTCGAGAATTGCTATTCTTGCGTTGTTTCCCGGTTGGGATAACAAATCTTGCCCTATTACGCCTCCTTGAGGCAGGCATCGCAAAAATCGCCGATCGCCGTTTCGTAGCGCGCAGGATCGCTCATAAAGCTCATGCCGTGGTCGGCCCCCGGGAAGGTATAGAGGGTGACCCTTTCGGGTGCGGCGGCATGCATCGCGCGGCTCATATCGCAGGGAACAAGGCGGTCCTCCTCACCGTGGAGCAAAAGAACCGGCACACGGCAGCGCCCCACGGCATCGATCGCCGTGCAGGAGGCAAGCGAAAAGCCGCCGAACAGGCGTGCCGAGGTGGCAACGAGAGGGTATGCAAGCGCGGGGGGGAGATGCATCATACGGATGACGCTTGTGATGATATCGCGCGGGGAGGAATAGGGGCAGTCGGCCACGATGCCGCATACCGATGCGGGCAGCTCCTCTCCGCCTGCCATCAGCACCGAGGCACCGCCCATCGAAATCCCGACAAGAAGAATGGGGACAGCGCCAAAGCGCTCCTCGGCATACAGGACCCAATCAAGGATATCAAACCGCTCCCGAATGCCAAAGCTGATGGCATTTCCCTCACTCTCGCCGTGGGCACGCTGGTCAATGAGGAGCACGTTGTGCGAAAGCTGGATGCCAAGCGGTGTACCGCCGCAGAAATCGCGCAGGGCCATCCCACGGTAGCCGTGGCACTGAATTTCAAGCGGAGCGCCGTCCTTTACGTGGTAATAGCGTGCAAAGAGCCGCACACCGTCCCGCGATGTGATCGAAACGCGCTCAAAGGGGAGGGCCGCAAGCGCCTCCACCTTCTTTCTCATTTCGGGGTGCATCTCTCCAAAGCCGCGCGGCATGGCATAAAGCTCTGCGCCCTCTCTTTGCTTTTTGGATACCGCAAAGGTCTTGCGATAGACGAGGAACAGAATCAAAAAGGAAAAAAGGGCAAGCACAAGGAGAACGGAAACGGCGATCAGCATACAAGGGCCTCTTTCTTTTGTTTTTCTTTTATTATAGCACCTTTTTCCGGGATATAAAAGCGGTGTGCAAAATTTTCTTTTCGGGAGCGCCCCTTGACACCCCCTGCCCCCACTTGGTATAATGGGTATAACGAATTTTAAAGAAGGGCCGCTTTGGCCGTTGAAGGGAGGGGTGATGCGTGAGGGTTCTGCTTGCCATGAGCGGAGGGGTGGACAGTGCCGCCGCCGCCCTTTGTCTTCTCCGTGCGGGGCACGAGGTGGAGGGCTGTACCCTCTCTTTAACCGAGGGCCAGGAGGCCGAGCTTGCACGTGCGCGCGATACGGCCGCCGCATGCGGCATTCCCCACCGCACACTTGATCTTGGGGCCGAATTTTACCGTGACGTGATCACCCCCTTTGCAGAGGAATACGCGCGCGGCAGAACGCCAAACCCCTGCGTTCTTTGCAACCGCTATATTAAGATCGGGCTTCTTTACGACTATGCGATAAGGGAGGGCTTTGATGCCCTTGCCACCGGGCACTATGCCCGCATAGAGAAAAGGGACGGTGCATACCGCATTAAGAAGGCGTCCGACAGGAAAAAGGACCAGAGCTACGTCCTCTACCGCCTTCGCGGCGAAGCGCTTTCCCACCTGCTCTTCCCGCTTGGAGAGATGACCAAGGCGGAGGCGCGCGCGCTTGTCAGCGAAGCTGATCTGCCCGCGCAGGAGGCGCCCGAAAGCCAGGATATCTGCTTTGTACGGGACGGCGACTATGCCTCGCTTGTCGAGCGGGTGACGGGTGTGCCCGCCAAGGCGGGCGACTATATCGATAAGAGCGGCGCCGTTCTCGGCCGCCACCGCGGCATCATCCACTATACGGTCGGCCAGCATAAGGGGCTGGGCATTGCGCTTGGCCGTGTGCGCTATGTGACCGCCATTGACGGCGTATCCCGCACCGTCACGCTTGGGGACGAGGAGGATCTATACCAAAGCGAGGTCACACTCGCCCATGTGCATTACATCGGTGAGCGCAGGACCTCCCCCTACCGGGCAAGCGTGAAGCTGCGCTACGGCCAAAGGGAGGAGGAGGCCACGGTCTATCCCGAGGGAGAGGGGGCAAGGCTGGTCTTTGCGCGCCCCCAGCGCGCACCCGCGCCCGGACAAAGCGCTGTCCTTTATGAGGGGGAATACCTCCTTGGCGGCGGCATTATATAAAAAAGCAGAGAGCAATTGCTCCCTGCTTTTTCTTTTTACCTCGTCTGTACAGGACCGAGGGCCTTATAATCAAAGCCGTAGGTCGGGCCGGTCTTATCGGCCGAGAGCGAAAGAAGCTCGGAAAGTGCCCCCGGCTCAACCGCCGCCGCGATCTCGGGAATGCTTTCCTCCTTCACGGTGTAATCAAAGCCTCTTGCATCCCGCACGATGCGCGAGAAATCATAGCGGAGGAAGTTGTTCACCTCGCGCGAGGTCTTTCGGTAGCCGTAGGCGTTACGCATCTTGAGCGTGCCGTCCGTGTCCTCGTACCAGATGTAGGCCAAGGAATCGTTGATCATATAATCGGGGTCGGCATCGCCGATGATGTTCTGCTTTTGATCACAAAGCGGGGTGCCGCCGAGAACCATGTTGTTCTCAATGACGGCGTAGGCGCAGGCCCGGCGGATGCGCTCCATAGCGGCAAGCTCCTCATACGTGAGGGTGATCTTACCGTCCTGCCCCACCGTCACGGTGTGGGCCTCTACCTCTACCTCGCGGTAGCTTTCATCAAGATACGTATAGGTCGGAATGACAAGCGGCGTGCCGGCAGGCGCGGCGCTTGAGGTATAGGTCTTTCCGGTGAGGCGTGCGGGAACGTAGAAATACTTCACGCGGTAGTCGGAGCCCTCGAGCGCGTCCAGCACCACAGCCGTCCCCCACAGATGGTAGGCGTAGGTAGGATCGCTCTTCTCGATAATAGAGGGGTCGCGCTCCAAAAGATAGCTCTTGACCTCGCCCTGCTTCATGCCCTCCCACCAGTGGCCGGCCAGCGACTGGGAAAGAACCGTATCACGCATCTCGGGGGCATAATCAATGGGGTACAGCTCCTCTCTTCCCTCCGAAACGATCGGATATTTGCGGTTGCTTGTCGCCGCGTGCTCGTTGCCGAAGTAGTAGTAGAAGAGCCCCGACTGGTTGAGATTATCACCCGGCTGCACCTCCTCCTCATCCCCGCCGTAGGGCTTGGATCTTGCGATCTCCCACGGGTCACGCAGGACAAAGATGTTCCCCGCACAGACATTTCCGTTGCTGCTCGAGGAATACCAGCCCTTGTGACGGTTGGTCCGAGAGCCGAGGGTGGAGGCAATGTTACCGTAGGAATAGTTGCCGCCGCACATCGTGTCAAAGTAAAGCGCCTGGTGGGTGGCATTGAACATATGGAAGAGGTTATAGCGGATATGGTTGTTCCTGACAGCAGGACCGGAGGCATAATACATACCGCCATCCACAACGTCAGCATTGCCCCCCTCAAAGCGGTTATATTCAATGATGCACTCAGAGGCGGTCGAGCTGTCCATACAGGTATTGCGGAAGTAGTTGTGCGATACGACCGAGCGGCAGCCGGCAAACAGCATGGCGTGCTGGCGCATCGGCTTCGGATCGTGGAAGAAGTTGTTCTGCAGAAGGTTGAGGCTCGGCCTTTGGTTATAGTGCGCCGCGCCGTCCTCAAATTTCACGAGCACGGTACCGGCCGCCGAGAAATCCGAATACAAAACGGCGGTGCGGCGAGAGTTCTTGATAAAGAGATTTTCCTTTTTGGTGTTCGCAACCCTCATATGCTGCAAAACCAGGTCAAAGCAAGCGTCAACCGTGATGCCGGTATCCCCCGTGCCGTCCACCGCGATACGGTCAACCAGCGCGTGGGAAAGCCCCGAAAGGACAAGCGGAGAAAAGGAGTTCTTGCTCGAAAAGCTCATTTCAGCGCCGTAAAAGGCACTCTCGTCCTTCGGATACACGTAAAGAATGTCGGTTTCTCTGTCAAGGAACCATTCACCCGGCTCATCCAGCGCCTCGATCGCATTGAAGAGGTAGTAGGTGTTGCGCCCGGCCGGGCCGTTGCCCGAGACCTTGGTGCCCCAGCCGTTCGGCTGTACCGATTTCAGCGAGTAGCCGGCGTCAGCGCCCCAGGCGTTCGTCCCGACCGGATTTTTCCCCGCCTCCATCTCCGGCCTCGGCGTGCCGAGATAGGGTGTCCCGTTACCGGGTGTCCAGCGGCTGCCGTCCTCGGCATGGGCCCAATACTGTCCCTCAGTATAAAGGGCGAGATTGTAGTAGCCAAATTCCCAACCCTCAAAGGTCGAGCCGTAGTACCAGATGTCACCCGTGTTCACCCACGAGGTGATCACATCCGTGGCCTCCTTGTGTGCAAATTTCTCGGGCCCATCCCCGTCCCACTGCTTCTCGTCCGGGATGCGGATCTCCCAGCCGATCTCCTTCTTGGGATCCCAGCCTTCCGCCTTACAGCGGTCGATCCAGGACCAGTACAGGTCAGAGCCGTCACGCACGGTGCAGCGGCCGCTGTCATAGACGTACACGAAATAAAGAAGCGCGCAGGGGTCGATGCCGGCATTGGGATAGCGGGCAAGGCTGTATTCCGCCCCGCCGATGTACATGCTGGGCGGGCCATCCTTCTTGGTGATGGCGGGGATATCGCTCCCCTTAAGGCCGTGATCCGAAAGGCGGGTGCACAGGACCTTCCCCTGTACCGCCTTCGGCAGGCGTGCGGCCACAGGGTCACGCCCCGGGTCGGCCACCTCCCACTTTTCCCTTGCGGTCGAGATGGGGGTGTTTCCGGTCAGGGTCACGCTCTCGCCGGGGTAGGCGCGGAGAATAAGGGGGGATCCCTCCTTACCGCTGTGCTCCTCCGAAAGGGTAACGCTCTCGGAAAGCACGTATTTCCCACCGCGCAGCGTAACGGTGGCACCGCCCTTGCCCGACACACGCCGAGCAGCCTCGGCAAGTGTACGGAGCGGGGCTTGCTCACTGCCCTCTGCCGCATCGTCCCCATCCGGGGCAACAAACACCCGCAGGGCACGCGATGCGGGATACGCATCGGGATCCAAGGGGTCAATGACCGTTACCTCCTTGGGCAGCTCCTCCTTTGTGAAAAGAAAGCGCGCACGGACGGCATCGGCCGACATGGCATCGGGAACCTTGCCGCGCAGATCGGTGATCTGTTCGGAAAGATTTAATTCGTAAAGATACCTTGACTTACTGTTTTCCATATTGCTCTCCCAAAAGAAATGATATGTGATAAAAGGCGGCCGCCGCAAGCGCGGAGGGCGCTTATGCTTATTCGTCCCTCTCGCAGTCAAGCGGGTAATTCTTCTTGCGCACCCGCACCCTGACCGTGTACATACAAACGAAGAAATTGATGGCCGCATCCGCCACCAGGACGGCGCCCATCCAGATCGCGCGGTGCTCGCTCCCTAAAAGGGCCATGACAAGCGCACCCCCGATGAGCACGAGCGCACCGAGGAGAAGGAGATACCACTTGTGCATCCCGAAGCGGTAGGCATCAATGGCCGTCTGCAGGCGGACAAGCCCGTCAAGCAGCACGTACACCGCCACCGCGGCGGCAAGATGCGGCACAAGAAGATCGGGAAGCGCAAGAAGGAGAATCCCCGCGATCGAAACCAGCCCTCCCATTGCAAGGTCAAACTGAAAGGCAATGCGGTAAAGGTCGTTTGTAAAGTAGCCGAAGATCTTGGCAGCACCGAGGAGAATGGCAAAGGAGCCGAAAAGAAAGCGCTGTGTGGGGGCAAGCTTTTCCGACCAGGCGATGAGCAGGATGCCGAGAATAAAGAGCATGCAGGAAAGGATCACCGATACGATCTTGGCCGCCCGTACGAGGGCTGCGTCATGTGCGTTCATGCTTCTTTTCCTCCCTTTTCTTCGTTTGACATTTCCCTTAACATCTCATGCGCCGACACAAAGAGCGCGCGGCTGACCGCAAAGCGGTTTTCCTTTGGCAGCTCCTCCCAAAGAAAGAGGCGGAAATACCCAAGGAGCGCCTCACGCGTGAAGAGAACGACCGCCCGCTTGCCCTCCTCGCTGACCGAAAGACTGTCACCAAGGCGAGAAACGCAGGAGGCAATGGGCGCATCCAGCTCACGCGAAAGATAGCGGCGGGCCCCCTCCTCACCAATTCCCTCCCAAAGGCTCCTTAAGGCACGGCGATGCATGCGCGCAAAATCCCCGATATCACGGATATCCTCCTCATTCGGGTTCCCCTCAAGGGCGGCGGCGTAGGGTGTCATTGCCGAGGCAACAAGCTCCTCCACAATGGCGTAAATATCCTGGAAATAGTAATAGAACGTGGTGCGATTCACCTCGCACTCCTCTACAATGTCACGGACCGTGATCTTGCGGAACGGCTTTTTTGCGAGGACGCGGAGAAAGGCGTCAAGAATCGCACGCCTTGTAAACGAGGACATAGAGCCCCCTCCTTTCGAATGCTGTGCTTATCCTTATGGTTTGCTTTATCCTAAGCGCTGCCGCCTTACACCTGCACCGGCCCAAGGGCCTCGTAATCAAAGGCGTAGGTCGGACCGGTCCTCTTTTGATCAAAGGACGCAAGCTCCTCAAAGGCAAGAGCGGGGATGGTTTGCTTGATCTCGGCGAGCGCCGCGGGCAGTAAGGTATAGTCATGACCTCTTGCATCCCGCACGACCGTATTAAAGTCATAACGGAAGAAGTTGTGCTCTTCGATCTTGGTGGGATAGTAGCCGTAGCTCCTGCGGGTCCTCCACTCACCTTCATGATCAAGGAAGCCCTCAAGCTCACAGTGGTCACGGATCATGCGGCGGGGGTCGGTATCACCAATGATATTCATATTCTCGTCCACCAAGGGATCACCGCCGAGCATCACGTTGCCCTCAATGACAGCGTAGCAGGGGGCGCGGCGGATGCGCTCCATCGCGGCGATCTCCTCATAGGTGAGGGTGATCTCGCCCGAGGCGGGCACGGTGACGGTATGCGATTCTACCACCACCTCGCAATAGCCTTCGTCAAGGTAGGCGTAGGCGGGGATCACAAGCTCGGCCCCCGCAGGCGCGGCGCTTGACGTGAAGGTCTTGCCGGTGGGGCGCGCAGGGAGATAGAAGTACTTCGCGCGGTAATCCGAGTTGTGAAGGGCATCCAGCACGATCTCGGTGCCAAAGAGGAAATGAATGTAGGTCGGGTCGCTCCTCATGAAGATCGCAGGATCGCGCTCACGCAGGTAGGGCTTGACCTCGCCCTCTCGCATGCCCTCCCACCAGTGGCCGGCCAGCGACTGGGAAAGGACGGCCGTTTTTCCAAGAGGGCCGTAATCCATCCTGTAAAGCTCTTCTCTGCCCTCAACCACCGGGAAATAGCGGCGGTTCGAGGCAGCGGCATGCTCGTTGCCGAAGTAGTAATACGTGAGATTGCCCTGGAGGATATGATCACCCGAGCCGGACTCCACGACCTCGTCCTCATCCCCGGCGTGGGAATGGGCGCGCGCCACCTCCCACGGGTCACGCAGCACCATCAGGTTGCCAAAGCAGACGTTGCCTGCGCCGGAGGACGAATACCAGCCCTTATGGTTGTTGGTCCGAGAGCCGAGGGTGGATACAAGGTTGCAGTAGCAGTAGTTGCCGCTGCACTGGGTATCAAAGTACATCGCCTGGTGGGTGGCGTTGAACATATGAAAGAGGTTATAGCGGATATGGTTGTTTCTGACCGAGGAGCCCGAGGCGTAGTACATACCGCCATCCACAACGTCTGCATTGCCGCCCTCAAAGCGGTTGTATTCGATCACGCACTCGGAGGAGTGGATGTTGTCCATACAGGTATTGCGGAAGTAGTTGTGCGATACGACCGAGCGACAGCCGGCAAACAAGAGGGCGTGCTGGCGCATCGCCTTCGGATCGTGGAAGAAGTTGTTCTGCAGAAGGTTGAGGCTCGGCCTCTGGTCAAAGTGCGCCGCGGCATCCTCGAACTTAATGAGCATGGTGCCCGCCTGCGAGAAATCCGAATAAATGACGGCCGTGCGGCGGCAGTCCTTGATGATAAGGTTTTCCTTCTTGGTGTTCAAAACGCGCACGTGCTGCAACACAAGATTTTGGCAGCCTTCAAGCGTCATGCCCACCTCGCCCGAGCCGTCCACCGTGATCCCATCGATCACGGCGTTTTTAAGCCCCCGGCACTCGATGACCGAGAAGGCCTCCTTATTCGATGTGGTCATGGTCGAGCCGAGGAAGCCTTCTTCATCCAAGGGATAGACGTAAAGGATGCCGGTTTCTCTGTCAAGGAACCATTCGCCCGGCTCGTCAAGCGCCTCAATGGCGTTGAAGAGGTAGAAGTTGTTATGCCCGGTCGGCGAATTGCCCGAATGCTTGGCACCCCAGTGGTTGAAGTTCTTGGATTTAAGCGAATAGTAGCCCTTCTCCCCGCGGTAGGTATAGGGGCCCTCGGGATCCGGCACAAAGGAGCCGAGAAGCGGCGTTTTCTCCTCGGTATCGTCCTCTGCATAGTGTGCAAAGGTCCGCCCCTCCGTATGCAGAGCAAGGTTATAGTAGCCAAACTCCCAGCCCTCAAAGGTCGAGCCGTAGTACCAGATGTTGCCGGTGTTCACCCAGGAGCGGATAAAGGCGGCCCTCTCGTCCGCTGTCGGGTCGGGGCGGTAGTGGCCCTGAATATTCTCGTAGTTATCGTAGTTGTTGAGCAGGCGGATATGCCAGCCGATCTCATGATCGCGTGAGCCATACTCACGCTCGGCACGCTCTACCCACGCCCAGTAAAGATCCGAGCCGTCACGGTGATAGACGCGGCCGGTATCATAGACCTTGGTGAAGTAAAGAAGCTCGTGGATCGTGGCGCTCCTGTTGGGGTAGCGCGCAAGGGTATATTCCTTGCCTCCCACATAAAGGCTGGGGGGGCCACCGTTCTTCCAGAGGATCGGGGGGATGGCATCGGTCGAGAGCCCCTGGTCGGCAAGCCTTGTGGCATATACCTTGCCCTGTGCCGCCGCCGGCAGGCGTGCGGCCACCGGGTCATGCGCGGGGTCGGCGATCTGCCAGAGGGAGGCATCGGTGGAGATGGGGGTGTTGCCGGTGAAGGTGGCACACTCGCCCTGCTCGGTGCGGAGCACAAAGGGCTTGCCCGCCGTGCCGCTATGCTCGCCCGTCAACAGAAGCGGCTCGGTCACGGAATAGCTGCCACCGCGAAGAATGACGGTGGCGCCGCCCTTGCCCGCCGTGCGGCGCGCGGCCTCGGCAACCGTCTTGACCGGGGCGGCCTTGCTGCCCTCTGCCGCATCGTCACCCATGGGGGACACATATACCGTCACCTCGCCGGATGCGGGATAATCGGCAAGGTCAACAGGATCTATCACGGTGATCTCCTTCGGAAGCGCCTCCTTCGACAGCATAAAGCGCGCACGGGCAGCCTCTGCCGAGATCGCGTTCGGTATTCTGCCGCGGTAGTCATCAAGCTCTTCGGAGAGATTGATCTCAAACAAGCCTTCGGTCCTTCCCATACTCATATCGAATGCCTTTCTTTTTTGTCGGTATCGGTTATGGTTTTTCAAATTAACTATAAGAAAAACAAGCCGTCCTTGTCAACCGTTTCGCATTATCGTTCATGCTTTGTTCATAAAATAGAGGCAGAAGGTGCAAACAAAGGGAAAAAGCACCCTTACGGGTGCTTTCTCTTTATTGGTTCAGTTCTTAAGGGTGATAAAGATCTCTACGTCCTTAACACCGCACTTCTTGTCGGTGTTCTCGGTGACGACCTGCAAAAATCTCGTGCAGAGCTCGCCCGAGAAGGTCTTCTGCACCGTCTTGCCGGCGGCAACCGGAAGGGCAAAGGTGTAGGTATCCTCGGTATCAAAGGCCTTTTCGGCAAGGCCGGAGAGGAGGTGGAGCGTGAGCGGATCCTTGGCGCCCTCTTCATAGGTGCACTTGACGGTGAGCGAGAAGCGCTTGGCATTCTCAACGCTCAGGGGCAGCTTGCCGTAGCCAACCGCCTTCTCACCCGCCTCGATCCGGGAGAGCGAGTAAACGGGGTAGGAAACCGTGAACTTATCGGCAACGCAGAGAACCTGCACGCCGATGTGCTCCATCGAGGGGAACTTTTCCTTATCCTGATCGAGCCAGGGCTCGCTGTAACGCAGGGTGTGATAGATGTAGAGGTAGGGGTATTCGGCAAGGAAGCAGCACTCTGCCATTGCAGCGCCGTAGGCAACCGCCTCACGGCGGGCCACAGGGTTCTTTGAATACTTGGTAAAGCTCTTGCCGTCCAGGCTGTACGCATAGCCGATGCTCTCCTGCGAAAGCAGACGGTTCGGGTTGGTCTTGGCACCGCCGTAGAACATATGGAAGAAGGTGCCGTCATAGTTCACGTTGGCCTCGGAGTAGCCGGCATCATCCCAGGTGCCCCAGCTCTCAACACTCATAACAGGGGCCTCACGGCAGGGCTCCCACGGACCCTCGGGCTTATCGGCAACCGCCACCGAGATATGACCGTAGTCCATCGCCTGGATGCGGGTGGGGTACTCGTTGAACATGTAGTACTTGCCGTCCTTCTTGGTCACGCCGCCGACATAGCCGAAGTTCTTCATCAGGGGGTTGCCCTCAAACTTGGTCCAGGGGCCAAGCGGATTATCTGCCGAGGCCATGCCGATGTAGTAGTTGTTCTGGTCGTCCCACTGCTGGAGCGAGTAGAAGAGGTAGTACTTGTTCTCGGCCTCCTTAAAGACGGTGCCGCAGGCAATATAGCGGTCGTTCGAGGAATGGCCGAAGGTGGTGAGGTCAAGAATCGGCTTGTCGCCGTATTTCACGAACGGGCCGAGCGGGCTGTCCGCGATCGCCACGCCGATGCGGTAGCTTTCGCCGGCGCCGGTGGCGTGATAGTAGAGGTAGTATTTGCCGTTGTCCTTGAGAATGTCGCACATCTCAAGCATCCCATCGTCCCAGCTGCCCTCCTTGCCGGGGATGAGCAGGGGGTTCGGGCCGGGCACCTGAATAAACTTGGTGCCTTCAATGGCCGCGAGCTTTGCGTTCAGGATGTTCTGATCCATGGTGATTCCTCCGTAAACTGAAAGTTCTTTGTTTTTGAAAAAAGGCAGGGATGCCGCCGGCATGGCCCTGCACGCTTTTCTCTATTATACTATGAATTTTCCCTTATTGCAAGAGGAAAAGCAAATTTTGTCACCGCGCCCCCCTTCGCTTTTTTGCTTGCCTTATGGGAGAAAAAAGAAAGGGGCGCAGGCCCCGTGCCTGCGCCCCGTCTATATGGTTTCCTTTACTGCCGCACCCAGGAATCAAGACAGTGGGTGGCGGTAAGACAGACGGCGGCGACCGATGGGATCGCAAGAGATTCCTCGGAAATCGGCACCCCCTCGGCAAGCCAGCCCTCACTCACAAGGAAGGTTGCCGAGCGAAGGGCGGTGCAGCCCTCAAAAGCCACGTATCCGATGCGCCTGACCGATCCTGCAATGCTCACCGAGGCAAGGCTCGTGCAGTTCCTGAAGGCCGAGTTTTCGATCTCCTCTCCGCTCGTGATGGTAACGGTCAAAAGACCGGCCTTGGGGATCGCCGCGATCGCATGGGCAGGGATCACGGCACCGAGAAGCGAGGTACAGCCAAAGAAGGCGCGCTCTCCGATCACCGTGACCGTGTCGGCAATGGTAATGGAGATCAGCGTCTTACAGTTGTAAAACGCATGGCTCCCGATCTCCTCTCCGCCCACGATCACGACACTCTGCAGCCTGTCTTGCGGAATGGCGGGGATCGCAAGGGTGGGCATCTCGGCAAGGGTGATCGCCGTGCAGCCGTCAAATACGCGCGCACCGATCTCGGTAAGCGAGGCAGGGAGGGACACGCTGGAAAGCACCGAGCAGCCATAGAAGGCCCGATCTCCGATGGCAAGGCACAGGTCGGGAACGGTCACCGAGGTGAGCAAGGTGCGGTTCGCAAACGCAGCGTCCGCAATGCCGGCCGTGTCCTCCCGCAGGTTGGCAACTGCGATGGAGGGGTCACAGCCCACCGCCCAAAGATCCGCGTAGTATATCCCGTCCTCCTCATAGATGAGCGGACAGTTAAGGAAGGCGTTCTCCCCGATGCTCCTGACCGAATCTCCGATGATCACCGTTAAGAGCGCGCTGCAATTTTGGAACGCACCTTCCCCAATTTCTTCAACAGAATCCCCGATGATGACCGAGGTAAGGCTTCTGTAGAGCCGGAACACATCGCTCTCTATGCTCCTGCCGCCCGTGATGCTTACCGCTTCCAAATGCTCCGGCGGGATCGCGCGGATCGCGGAGGTGGGGATGGAGGCCTCTGTGATCCGGCAGTTAAAGAAGGCGCGCATCCCGATCTCCTCCACCCCATCTCCGACCGTGACAGAGGAAAGCGAGGTGCAGTACGCAAAGGCCTGCTCTCCGATCCTTTTGACCGAATCGGGAATCGTAACCGAAAGAAGGCCGGAGCAGCTCTGAAGGGCCGCCCTCTCAATGCTCACAACTCCTTCCCCGATCCGGATGTCTGTGATGCCCGAGCAGTCCGCAAGGGCGCAGTCACCGATAGAGGACACAGAGGCCGGCAGCTCCACATAGGTAAGGCTTTCACAGCCCGCAAAGGCATAGGGCAGAAGCTCGGTTACCCCTTCGGGGATCAAAAGCCGGGTGATCAGGGCGCCATCAAGATAAAGCTTACCCGAGACCGAAACCGGGTTTGCGGAATAATTTTCAAATTCGATCTCGCAAAAGGCCGCAAGATCACCGATATACACCCCCGCAAGAGAGAAGCAGGACACAAAGGCCGATTCCCCGATATAGGCAATCGAATCGGGAAGGACCACCGATTCTAACCGTATACAGCCAAAAAAGGCTTGGTCCCCGATATAGAGGACCGTGTCGGGAATGGTGACCGAGGTAATATCCGTGCAGGAGTTGAAGGCCTCCGCCCCGATCTCTATGACCGTATCTCCGTCCGGAGAGACCGCAGGGATCACGACATCGGCATCGGTACAGTTGCCGATCTCGCTGACATAGCAGGTGCCGTCACCGTAGGACTCGAAAAAGAGCCCCTCGCTCCCCTCGGGCACGGGGGCCGTGGTCACGGGGGGCGCTGTCGTCACAGCCGAGGAGGCCGTGGTGGTGGCGGGCAGGGTCGTTTGGGAGGCCGTGGTGGTCGTATCGTCATCTCCCGAGCCGCAGGCCGCAAGAGCAAGGGCACAAAGAAGAAGGAAAAGCGCAAGGAGGAAAAAACGGTAGCTCTTTTTCATAGGAGATCCTTTCATAGGTCGGGGGCGGGGACGGGCAAGCGGGAGGCATCCCGCTACCGACAGTATAGCATAAACCGCCAAGAAACGCAAGAAGCAAAGGGAAAATGTGCAAGAATTGCAAGAAAAAACGCAAAGCCCACGGTCGAAAAGCACAGAGCGAGAACAGAAAACGGACAGGGGCACCCACGTGGGGTGCCCCTGTCCGTTTTCCTTATATGCCCGCGCGGGCGCGCCGATCAGAACGGGAAGAGCTGCTTACGCATCTCCTCGGTCAGGCGGGCGCCGTACTCGCAGACCGAGAAGGCCTCGGCCGTGCGGACCTTACTGCCGCGTTCAAATCCGTAGCGCTCGATCAGCTGCTTGCGGAAGCGGGATGCGGTCTTGTTAAAGCGCACCATCCAGCCGCTGTTCGGCGGAATGGCAAGGATCTCCTCGTCACTCATGCCGGTGGTATCCACGCCGTAGAGGAAGGCAAGGCGCGCTTCTCTCTCCTCTGCGGACGGCACGGTCTGCCCCCAGGTATAGGGCAGCCACTCATAGACCTGGGACACGTTCGCATCCGCCACCTGCATCTTGAGCTCTGCCACCTCATCGGTATCAATGACCACGTCCACCTCAAAGGGCGGGTACTTGAAGCTGTCCTCAAAGTACATAATGACCGGCATATAGCGCATGGCGGGCACGTCCGGGCACTCGTGCGGAACGGTCAGAAGATAGGCGGCATCCTGCAAAAGAAGGCCGGTATTGCGGTGGTCGGTATGATAGTCGTTCGGGCGGTGGGTGATAATAAGGTCGGGGTTATACTTGCGGATGTAGCGGGTGAGGCGGCGGCGGGACTCAATATCCGCCATCACGGTGCAGTCCGAAACGTCATGCGTCACGTCATACTGCACATCCAGGATCTCGGCCACGCGCTGGGACTCGCCGTAGCGCACGCGGGAGGTCTCCTCGGGCGTAAGGATATGATGGCCGCCGTTGCCGTTGGTCATCGAAAGGATACGCACATCATACCCAAGGCGGCGGTAATAGGCGGCAAGGCCGCTGCCGCGGAACTCGACATCGTCCTGGTGGGCACCGATCATCAGAATTTTCATTGGAATACATCCCCCTTTTTGTGGAAATTGAGTGTATAGGGCATATAGCCGACAGCCTCTGCCTTCCCGGCCAGAATGTCAAGCGTGTGCATCACGCATTCATGCGAGGTGTAGCCGAGAAGCACGCGCGGCACGTAGGGTGCATCGGTCGCCACAAACGGGTTGCCGAAATGCACATGCGCCACGATGCGGTCGGTGGTCTGCAGGGCATCCATCAGGTCCACAAGACGGGTGGTGAGATGCTCACGCCCGATATAGGCGGCCGACTGATAGAAGGTGATAAAGACGATATCGTCATATTCCGTCTGCTTGTCAAGATAGTACATATTCGTCCTGGTTGTCGGGAAGATCGGCACGCTCTCCACATCCGAGTTCGGGAAGAGCTCACGGATCTTCTCTACGATCAGGTGCGGGAAGAACCAATCGGTCGGGCCGGGGGTGTAGTCCTCGGGCGGCGCACCGAGAGAGGCATCGGTCGCAAGGGTGAAGAGGTGCCGCCCCTCGCGCGAAACGGTGGGCAAAAGCCCCTCGGCACAGAAGGAGGAAACGCACTCGCGGTGCAGGCGGTGGATATTCTCCACATCCTCGGGGAGGATCTCGCCGACAGGCGGGAGATTGGCCGCCTTGTGCTGGGCAGCCAGCACGCGGGTAAGGGCCTTCTCCACCGCCTCATCGCTCACAACACCGCGGTGATAGGCATCGATGAGGTAGTCGTAGGACTTCTTGCAGTCAATGCCCCACGGAAGCGGAAGGTCGCCGCCCGCCTCGACAAACATGGCAATGGGATCGCCCTCGCCGTATTTCAGCACGATACCCATCATATTGAGGGCATCCGAGATCACAAAGCCGTCAAACCCGACCTCCTCGCGGAGCAGGTCCATTGCAGGCTTCGAAAGGCTGGCAGGCCGATCGGGATCCAGGTTCACAAAGCGCTGATGGCCGACCATCACACCGTCAATAAGACCCGCTTTTGTGAGCTCACGGTAGGGATAGAGGTTCTTTTCCTTGATCAGCTCCAGCGGCGCGCTCGAAAAGCCCTCGCACATATGGCTGTCACGGACGGGGTCCCCCTTCCAGCCGCTGCCGGGGAAATGCTTGGCCACCGCCATGATGCCGGCATCGTGCATGCCGCGGGCAACCGCCGCGCCGAGCACGGCCGCATCCTCCTTATCGGGACCGAAGCCGCGGGTATTACCGCCGCAGGTGCTGCTGCGATTGGACGAGATATCCACGATCGGGTTGCAAATAACATTATAACCCATCTTTCTGTGGGCGGTCGCCGTAATTCTGCCAAAGGAGTAGGCAAGCTCCTCGCTCTGACGGGCGGCGGTCATCACGATGCCCTGGGGGATCGTATAGCCGTCAGCCCCCTCCTCGGCATCGCACATCACAAGGATCGGGTAGTCTGCCGCCTCCAGAACGCGGCGGACGCGCTCCTCACGGTTTTTGTCGTTGGGCTGGATCCAGATCGCACCCAGCTTATGCTCCTTGACGAGCGCAACGGCATTGTCAACGTCCCACTCCCCGTGGTTCAGATTGGCACAGATCAAAAGTCCAAGCTTCTGTTCGATCGTCAGCTTGCTTCTGTCAAGTTCCTTAACCGTCATTTTTTCTCCTCCAAAATGAGTTTTATGTTGCAAAATAGCAAATCCTATTGTATAATGGCTTAAAGAAGAATCTCCTCGCCGGTCTTGCCCGACAGATACACCGCATCAAAGAAGCGCATCAGGGCAAGCGCTTCCTCAGCGGGTGCGGGGGTGGGCTTTCCCCCGTCCACACATTCGGCAAACACGCGGAGCTGCTCGGCAAAGGCGGCGGTCGTATTCTTGACCTCCTCCTCACAAAAGCCCTTATCGGTCAGCTCAAGATACTTGAGCGCGCGTGACCAGCCCACAAGGTTGCCACCGCCCGAGGCACCGGTCACCTTGACGTACGGCCCCTCCTCCACCGTGCCGGTGGCGCAGGCGGCGCGCAGAACGATCGGGAGCCCCGCTTCTGTGATGGCAATGGCCGTCACGCTGGTGTCGGCATCGTTGTTATAGCTGCCGCGGCTGGCCGAAACGTAGCCCTGCTCCTCCATGCCGAGCCTCTCGGCAAGGTCGCGGTTCTCGTAGTCCACCGCCGCGCGGACCGATTTGATCTTCGGATAGCCGAGAATATAAAAGAGCTGATCGATCTCGTGGATGGCCGAGTCAAAGAACATACCGCCCTTTGTGAAGCGCAGATCGGTAAACCAGCCGCCGGGATTCTCGTTGCGTGCAAGCCGCCCCGCCTCGGCAAAGAGAAGCTTACCGAGCCTTCCCTCGGCAATCGCGGTGCGGAGCCTTTTCACCCCGTCAAAATACCGGCAGACAAAGCCGAACTGCAGGATCTTTCCCGCTTCATCCCTGGCCGCGATCATTCGTTCGACCTCCTCGGCGTTCATGGCAGGGGGCTTTTCACAGAATACGTGCTTGCCCGCGCGCAGCGCCTCGATCACGATGTCGGCATGCGAGGATACCGGTGTCACGATCGAAACCGCATCGATCTCCCCGTCCGCAAGCAGGGCTGCGTTGTCGGTATAGACCTTCTTGATGCCGTACTTCTCGGCGCGCTCCTTTGCGCTTTCCTCGCGTCTGTCCGAGATGGCGACCACGTGGACGCCGCATTTCATATAGCTTTCGATATGGGTGGCGCTGATGGTGCCGGCGCCGATGATCCCAACCTTCATAGGCCGTTTTCTCCTTGTTTTCTTCGATTAAAATGAGCTACACTTTACAAAGGTATTTTACCACGGCCCTTGCCGCACCGTCAACACTCTGCGAAAAATACACAGAAAAAACAAACAAATTTGCAGTTTTGCGATAATTTTGAAAGGATGAGGTCATGAGCGAGCCGATCTTCAAGCTGAAAAGTGCCTTCCGCCCGACCGGGGATCAGCCCGAGGCCATTGCCGCTCTTGTGCGCGGCATTGAGGAGGGCAAGCGTGCCCAGACCCTGCTTGGCGTAACCGGCTCGGGCAAGACCTTTACGATGGCGAACGTGATCGCCGCCTGCGGCCGCCCCACCCTGATCCTTGAGCCGAACAAGACGCTGGCCGCACAGATCTGCTCCGAGCTGCGCGAGTTCTTTCCCGACAATGCGGTCGAGTTCTTCGTTTCCTATTACGACTATTACCAGCCCGAGGCGTATATCCCGGGGCAGGATATGTATATTGAAAAGGACGCCATGGTCAATGACGAGATCGACCAGCTCCGCCACAGCGCCACAAGCGCGCTTTATGAGCGGCGGGACGTCATTATCGTGGCCTCGGTCTCCTGCATCTATTCTCTCGGTGACCCCGGAGAATACGAGCAGCTGCTCGTATCCCTGCGTGTCGGACAGACGATGGAGCGGGACGAGCTGCTCCGCCGCCTTGTCGGCATCAGCTACGAGCGCAACGACCTTGCCCCCACGCGCGGTAAATTCCGCGTCCGCGGCGATACGGTAGAGGTGGTGCCCGCCTCCTTCCGCGATAAGGCACTGCGGATCGAATTCTTCGGTGACGAGATCGAGAGGATCTCCGAGATCCATACCGTGACCGGCGAGGTATTGCGCTCGCTCGGCTATGCCGCCATCTTCCCCGCCACGCATTACGCGGTGACAAGCGAGCACCGTGAGCGCGCGCTCCTTGAGATCGAGCGCGAGATGGAGGAGCGGGTTGCCTACTTTAAGGAGCAGCATATGCTCATTGAGGCACAGCGGATCGAGGAGCGCACCCGCTACGATATCGAGATGCTGCGCGAGGTGGGCTTCTGCTCGGGGGTGGAAAACTATTCGCGCATTCTGTCGGGGCGGCCTGCCGGCTCGACCCCCTATACCCTTCTTGACTATTTCCCGGACGATTATCTTCTCTTTGTCGATGAATCGCACGTGATGCTGCCCCAGGTGCGGGGCATGAGCGGTGGGGACACGGCAAGAAAGAAGAACCTGATCGACTACGGCTTCCGCCTGCCGTCCGCTTACGATAACCGCCCCCTGCGCTTTTCCGAGTTTGAGGAGAGAATGGGCAGCACCGTCTTTGTCAGCGCAACGCCCGGGCCGTATGAAGCCGAGCACAGCGAGGGGGTTGCCGAGCAGCTGATCCGCCCGACAGGGCTTGTCGATCCCAAGATCACGGTGCGCCCGGTCGCAGGGCAGGTAGATGACCTTCTCGGCGAGGTGAAGCGTGTGGCCGCGGCGGGCGAGCGCGCACTCGTGACCACCCTAACCACCAAGATGGCCGAGGACCTTTGCGACTATCTTTCGTCCTTGGGCGTACGGGTGAAATACCTGCACCACAAGGTGGATACCATGGAGCGCATGGAGATCATCAGGGATCTGCGGCTTGGGAAATTTGACGTGCTGGTGGGCATCAACCTTTTGCGTGAGGGGCTTGATATCCCCGAGGTATCGCTCGTGCTCATTCTCGATGCCGACAAGGAGGGCTTTTTGCGCTCCGAGACCTCGCTCATCCAGACGGTGGGGCGTGCGGCACGGAACGCAAACGGGCGTGTCATTATGTATGCCGATACCGTCACCGCATCCATGCAGCGGGCGATCGGCGAGACCGAGCGCAGAAGGAAAAAGCAGATCGCCTACAACGAGGAAAACGGGATCACGCCAAAAACCATCATAAAAGAGGTGCGCGATCCGATCGCGCTCGGAAAGGCCGAGGAGGCGCTCCCCACCAAGGAAAGGAAGCGCCGCCTCTCGGCAAGAGAAAAGGAACGGCTGATCGCCGAGCTCCGCACCGAGATGCGGGATGCCGCGCGGCGGCTTGAATTTGAGCGGGCGGCCTACCTGCGTGACCGCATCCGAGAGCTTGAGGAAGGAGGGAAAGGATAATGGAAAAATACATCCGCATCCGCGGTGCAAGAGAGAACAATCTAAAGAACATCGATCTCGATATCCCGCGCGATCGGCTCGTGGTCCTCACCGGGCTTTCGGGCTCGGGCAAGTCCTCTCTCGCCTTTGAAACGCTGTATCCCGAAGGGCACCGCCGCTTTGTCGAGTCGCTCTCCTCCTATGCCCGTATGTTCCTCGGGCAGATGGACAAGCCGGATGTCGATTCGATCGAGGGGCTCTCGCCCGCCATCGCCATCGACCAGAAGACCACCTCGAAGAATCCGCGCTCCACGGTGGGGACGGTGACCGAGATCTATGACTACCTGCGCCTGCTTTACGCGCGCATCGGGGTGCCGCACTGCCCCATCTGTCATAAGGAGATCCGCCAGCAGGATCTTGACACCATCGTTTCCTCGATCATGCGCCTGCCGGAGGGGACGCGCTTTTTGGTGCTTTCTCCGCTCGTGCGGGATAAAAAGGGCATGCACGAGAAGGTGCTGGCCGATGCCCGCCGCCGCGGCTATACGCGGGTACGGATTGACGGCGCGATGTACGATCTTTCGGAAGAAATCACGCTTGAAAAGAACAATAAGCACACGATCGATGCGGTTATTGACCGCCTTGTGATGAAGCCTGACCTCCGCAGCCGCCTTTCGGATTCGGTGGAGAGCGCGCTTGCCCTCTCGGAGGGGCGGGTTTCGGTGGCCACCGTGCCGCGTGAGGGAGAGGGCGAGGCAAGCGAGCTTGAATTTTCCCAGCGCTATGCGTGTGAGGAGCACAAGATCAGCTTTGGCGAGCTTGAGCCGAGAATGTTCTCCTTCAATAACCCGAAGGGGGCCTGCCCCGACTGTGCGGGGCTTGGCGATACGCGCCGCCTGTCGCCCGAGCGGCTGATCCCCGACCACTCGCTCTCGTTGAGGGAGGGGGCGATCGCGGCAAACGGCTTCAAGACCCTGAACGAGGAAAGCTGGATGGGCCCTCTGCTTGCCGCTGTCGGCAAGGATTTCGGCTTTACGCTCGATACCCCGATTGACGAATACAGCGAGGAGGCCTATCGCGTACTTATGTACGGCGCGCCGAACAAGTACCATGTCCGCCGCTACTTCGGCAAGGAGGAGCACGAGCAGCTCTCGGCCTACGCAGGCCTCATCCCGACCATTGAGCGGCGTATGAAGATGGGGGGCATGATGGGAAGCGGCTACGAGGAGCTGGTGGAGGACATTCCCTGCCCCACCTGCCGCGGCCGCCGTCTTGCCGACCATATCCTGGCCGTGACGGTGGGCGGGCTGAACATTGACGAGATGACCCGCCTTTCGGTCGCCCGTATGCTTGAATTTGTCAATTCGCTCTCGCTGACCGAAAAAGAGGAATCGATCGCCGCCGAGATCCTTAAGGAGATCCGTGCGCGGCTCGGCTTCCTCTTAAGCGTGGGGCTTGAATACCTCGACCTTGCCCGCAAAGCGGGCACCCTCTCGGGGGGCGAGGCGCAGAGGATCCGCCTTGCCACCCAGATCGGCTCGGCGCTCACCGGCGTCATGTATATCCTTGACGAGCCCTCGATCGGCCTGCATCAGCGGGACAACGATAAGCTGATCGGCACGCTCAAGAGCCTGCGCGACCTCGGCAATACCGTGATCGTGGTGGAGCATGACGAGGAAACCATGCGCGAGGCCGACTATCTTGTGGACATCGGCCCGGGCGCCGGCATCCACGGCGGCAGGATCGTGGCGGCGGGCACGCCCGCCGAGGTCGCGGCCGCAAGCGGCTCGCTGACCGGTGACTATCTTGCGGGCAGAGCGAGGATCCCGGTTCCGAAAACACGGCGCGAGGGGAACGGCAAGTGCGTGCGCGTGCTCGGTGCGCGCGAGAACAACCTAAAAAATATCGATGTCAGCTTTCCGCTCGGCAAATTTATCGCCGTGACGGGTGTTTCGGGCTCGGGCAAATCCTCGCTCGTCAACCGCATCCTGCGGGATACCCTTCTGCGTGACATCAACCGCGCAGGCACCCACCCTGGCAAATGCACGGCGGTCGAGGGAGGAGAGGCACTTGACAAGGTGATCTCGATCGACCAGAGCCCCATCGGGCGTACCCCCCGCTCGAACCCCGCGACCTACACGGGCCTTTTCGGTGAGATCCGAAGCCTCTTTTCAAAAACGGCGGATGCACGCGCCAAGGGCTACGGCCCCGGCCGCTTCTCCTTCAACGTAAAGGGCGGGCGGTGTGAGGCCTGCGAGGGGGACGGCGTGCGCTGTATCGAAATGCACTTTCTGCCGGACGTCTATGTGAAGTGTGACGTCTGCCGCGGTATGCGCTACAACCGCGATACGCTGGAGGTGCGCTATAAGGGCAAGAACATCTATGACGTTCTCGAAATGACGGTGGAGGAGGGTGTTTCCTTCTTTGCCGACATCCCCGCGATCGCGAAAAAGCTACGCACCCTCCATGACGTGGGGCTCGGCTATATCAAGATCGGCCAGTCCTCAACGACCCTCTCGGGGGGCGAGGCGCAAAGGATCAAGCTGGCAAGCGAGCTGGCAAGACGGGATACCGGCCGTACCCTCTATATCCTTGATGAGCCGACAACCGGCCTGCACACGGCGGATGTATCCCGCCTTGTCGCGATCCTTGACCGCCTTGCGGATGCGGGCAATACGGTGGTGGTCATCGAGCACAACCTTGACCTGATCAAGGCGGCCGACCACATCATCGACCTCGGCCCAGAGGGGGGCGAGGGGGGCGGACAGGTGCTTGCTGTCGGCACGCCCGAGGAGATCGCCGCGTGCGGGGCATCGCACACGGGGCGCTACCTGAGGGAGAAGCTGAAATAACCAACCGGGGCCCGAGCCTTCCTTCGGGCCCTCTTTTCCGTTTTTTCCTCTTTTTCATTGACTTTTTGGGAAAAAGAGTTATATAATGTAAGAAAGGTATCCTGTCCGCACGGCCGCGCACAGCGGCCGAAAATACTTAATTTGTAAACAAAACTTTGCGAGGTAGTATGATATACGACAACATTCTCGGGGCAATCGGCAATACGCCCCTCATCAAGCTCCAAAAGATCGTGCCTGCGGGCTCTGCCGAGGTGCTGGTCAAATACGAGGGGCTCTGCGTTGGCGGCTCGATCAAGACCCGCACGGCGCTTGCCATGCTCCGCCATGCCGAGGCCGAGGGAAAGCTCAACAAGGACTCGGTCATTGTCGAGGCGACAAGCGGCAACCAGGGCATCGGGCTTGCGCTGGCGGGTGCGGTGCTCGGCTATAAGACGGTCATTGTCATGCCCGATTCGGTGAGCGAGGAGAGGCGTCTGCTTG
>JAZNDG010000089.1:0-45471 GCA_045587985.1 Eubacteriales bacterium
CGCTCTGCTCCACATAGGGGAGGATGCGCGTGGCCGCCTCCATCTGCTTAAGCGCGCCGAGGCGGTTCTTTTGGATGAGTGTCTTGACCTCGCCGCCTGTTGTCTTGAGGCTCTTATCAAGGGCCTTATAGGTGGAGGCGATATTCTTTAAAACGGGATACCCTGCATAGCTCGGATCCTTTGCAATGGTTTCCGATATGTGCTTGGCAACAGAGAGGATCTCGCCCGCCTGCTCGTTTTTCACCGTAGCGTGGCCCGTCTTTATGTTCTTTGCCGTTTTGATGCCGCCGGACACTGCATCGCCGGCGCCGCCCATGATCATGCCGGACATACCGCCGATAAAGGAGGCGTATGCGATCTCCTCCGCCGTGGCGTTTTTGGCGTTCGGATCATAGGTGATACGGGCATAGGCGGGGGACATGATCTCGGCCACGCCCTCCTCAAAGGCCTCGCTGGCAAAGTTCTTGCCCATATCTATGGCAACCCTGCCGACTACGCTTTTTGCGCCCTGCTTTACCAGCGCTTCTCCTGTCTCTCCGACAATGGATTTGCCGATCGATTTACCGATTGCACCTGCGCCGGCGCCAATCATACCCGACACACCCTCGATCACGCCCTCGGTCGCGCCTACGAGCGTACCGTAGCCAAATTCCTTGAGCCCAAGCTCTCCTGTCTTTTTATACGCCTCTTTCGTAGCGTTGCCGGCCGCGCCAAGGCCGGCAATGGAGCCCGATAGCGCCGAAAAGGCAACGGGAGCGGCCGCTCCGCCGGTTGCCAACGTCAAAGCCACGCCTGCTCCAATGGCAGGCAGAGAGGTGCCGATGCCGCTTGCGATATCGCCGGCAACCTTCCAGCCACCCTCTGCATCGTACCACTCGCCCGCGCTTTGGTACCAATCACCAAACCAGTCGTTTTCCATCTGATCCTCGGCCCACTCGTCAGCGCCCAAAAGATCGGCTATTCCTCCTGCGGCAAAGTCCCATATGCCCTCGATAGAGGACATCGCGCCGGCGCCGATCTTCTCGGCAAGATACCCGAGGCCTTCAAAAAAATTGCCCATGGTTTTCTCTCCTTATTTCACCGTATCTTTGAGAGCCTGGATATCCGCCTCGGACAGCCCACCTACCTCAAACCAGCCATGCTGGGTGTATATATAGGGCTTGTTTTCATAGATAACAAGCGCACCGGGCTTCTTTTCGCTGCTGAGGTCGCCTCCGAAAAACATGCCAAAGCCACCGTAATATCCAGGATCTTTATTCGGGTCCCCCGTTGCCGCCTCATTAAGACTTTTGGCAAGGTCGGAGTCATCCTTTTTCCCAACCCTGTTTCGGAGTACCGCGAACACTTTCTTGGACTCGTCTCTTTCCAATGTGTCAATATATAATTCGAAGCCGTGGTTCTCGAAACCGTATCCAAGGTTATTGGTATCCCATACCATCTTTTTGTTATCAACGACACCGTATTTCCTTTCGATCTCGGCCGTGAGCGCCTGCCTCGTTTGGTCGTCCATCCAGTCAGCCACGAGGCGATCTGCCTCTTCTTTAGAGCCGGCATCTGCCACCACCCGGGACAAATAGGAATCGCCGTTTTGATCGGTCCTTCTGGCCATCGAGTTAAGCCGGTTTTTGATATCTTCCAGCTCCGGTCCTTCGATGCCGAACGCGTTTGTCTTGTAATCCTTGAGGATCGCATTAAAATCGCCCACGATGTCCTCGCTCGTTGTAAGACCGCTGATGCGGGAGATATAGTCACCGGAATCCATGCTCATCCCGGCGCTTTTATAAAGCCCCTTCATCTGATCCTCATTGAAACCGTGGCCGGCCCCGAGGCTATCGATTGCTTCTTTGCTCCAGCTATTATCCACCGTCTGAAGGAGATCGGTGTAGGTATTGAGCTTTTGCTGTTCCGCTTGCCGCTCTTTCTCATTGATCTCAAAAAGCTTTTGGTTGTGGCTATCTTCAAGCGAAAGGCGCTTTTCGTTGTAGCTATCATCTATATCGCGGAGCGTATCGGCATAAGTGCACTCTGACGCGGCGTATGCCTCTTGGCGCGAGGCGTACGCATCACGCGTCATGTTGTCGCTATATCCGCTGCCCGCAAGGCCTGCCTGGCTCAGCTGCTCGGCAAGCTGGCCGTACGTGGCCTGGGAACGAAGGAAATCGTTCTGTGCTGCCACATTTGATTCCTTCTTCGTGTTGCCGGCCCTTTCGATCGCCGCCGTTTTGTTCTGTTCCAGCGTGTTTTTGCTTTCTTCAAAGCCCCGGTTGATCTCGTTTCTAAATTCTTCATAACTCTTGAGGGTTGTTGCCATTCGCCTGTCCTCCGTTTATTTCGTTCATAAGGTAGCCCTCGTATTGCTCGCGCATCTTGACCTCGTCCTCTGCGGTCTTTGCACGCTGGGCAAGCGCGGCCATCTGCTGCTGCATAGCGATCTGCGCCTCGAGGCGCTCCACATTCTCGCGAGCATAGGGATAGTGCGCTCTCTCCATGTTCCGCCAATAGATAAGAAGCGTGGCGGGATCCTTTGGATCTCCGTATGCGCCCATCTGGAAGCTCTTGAGGTTTTCCTCCCAGATCGCCGGGCGGTTCTGCTCGATATCCACAGCAGCATCGGCGGAAAAGAGGTAGCGGTCCTCGTAGTAGTATTCACCCGCATCGTCACGCTCGAGGAAATCGTAGCGGTTGAACATAATGTTCTGTCGTCTTCCGTCCGCGGTGATCATAAGCGCGGGGCGGGGCTCGTCCGCATAGGCAAGATAGAGGGTAAAGATCGCCTTGTCCATATCGGCATAGGCCGCGTTCTTCATCCTGCGCTTGCTGTCAAGCCGCCCTGCCGCCTGCTGGATCTGCAGCTGCTTGGCGCGGCCGGACTGCGCCGAGCCGTCATACTGGCCTTGGAAGCTGTCCGAGATGCCGATGATGCGCTTTGCCTGATCGTAAAGCCGCTCGCTCTGCGCGATATCCTGCGAGATGCTCGGCGAGGTGTCGATCACGCCGTACTGCGCGGCGCTCTCGCCGGGGCGGAGCTTGATGGCGGCGCCAAACACCGAATTGTCCATCTGCACGGTTGCATCCTCGGGGATCACGGCGGTGACGCCTGCGCGCAGGAGCTTTTCCATAATGCGTGTTTCGATCTTGTTAATGCCCTGCTGCTGCGGTCTGATCGCATCGCAGTCGGACTGGCCGAACACGGCATCCTCACGCGAGGCGTTCCGTCTGATCACGATGGGGAACACCTTGGGCGCGTAGTAAGGAATGCGCGTGGGCTCCATTCTTGGCATCGTCATCTGCTGTACCGCGGGGGTAACAAAGCCGTCCCTGTCGTCAAACACCATCTGCCCTGTTTGGTCAACGATCTGCTGCATCACGTTATCCATAACGGCGACACCGTCCTTGAGAACGGGGGACATTGCCGGGATCTCGGTACCGTCCGAAAGTCGCACCGGGCGCGAGAGCTCCTCGTACTCCATGACCTCGCTCTTAAAGGCAGGCTTTTCGCAGGTGCAGACGCCCTCAACCGCGCCGCAGAGCTTGCACACCTTCTTGCGGCGGGCGTAATAGTCCGAGATGTCAAGCAGCTCGGTATCGCCCGACCAAATGTACTGGCATACCTTGCCGTCCTCGTCCTTGTAGTAGCAGATGTAGAGGGTGGCGGTATAGCCGTCATCGTGCTCTGCATCATCGCTCTCGGCCTCTTCTGCCTTCTTTTGGGACACACCATACTTGCGGATGATCTCCTCCTTCGTGGTTTCAAACCTTACGAAGCAGTATTCCATATCCTCGATGGTGAACACGTTCGGCTGTCCCAGGAACGAGGTGGGAGGAAGACAGGTGATCCTGATGTCACCGGTCGTATTGTGCGTGGTGATGGATTCATCCCACTCCACGAGCCACACAGAGCCGCCGTAGATGGGCGAATAGCGCTCGTCAAGGTCGTTGAGCTGCTCAAACGGCAGATCGTTGCGCTTTGCCTTCAGGAGCGTTTCAATGCTCTTGGCGTTCCTCTCCGCTCTCTCGCTCTCAAAGCTCGGGGAAACCGAAGGCGTGGGGATATAACCCGACACCTGCGACTCGATCAGCTCATAGGTGATGTTGCGGATCTGTTTTGCGGGGACGGGGCTGCCGTCAATCTCTTTTGAGCCGTTGTACTGCGCGATCCTTCGCGCCATCAGCTCACTCTCGTCCGCAAAGGCATCCTCGGCCTCCTGGTAGAGGGCCTTGAAAAATTCGAGCTTGCCGCCCGAAAAGTCAAAAATCATTGAGGTAAACCTCCCATTCGTTTAATTATTCTCTTTCGCTCCTCCGCATCCGCGCGGTAGTAGTCCTCAAGCAGATCCTGCGGGTACGGCACGCGCGCTTCAGGGAGCTCGTCTGCGGGCCTATACCACGCCACGCAGAAATAGCGCAAAGCATCCGGAAAGTGCGTGAACTCGTGCGGCTCGGTTGCCGCGTCCTCGGGCCGCTTCGCATCGTGCACGAGCGCGGGGAGCGACTTAATCAGCTCGGTGCAGGTGTTGAAGATCTGAAGGTACGACACACCGTCAGGGGCCTTTCCCATCAGCTCGCGCACCGCCGCCCATCCGTCAAGCCGCGCGTTTGAGGTCTTGGTGAAGGGGACGCCCGCATCGTAAAAAATGTCGGCGCGAGCCTTTCCGCTCTCCTGCGAGCGTGACCATAGATCGCCCGGCGCGAGGGTGGCGTAGATCTCCTCCCCTTCGGGCGTTGCCGCCACGATGTGCCGCGCGGCATCCGAGACGATGGTGTCGCTCTCGCCAAGCTCACGGTAGACGTACGCGCGCCGCTCGGGGGACACGGCGATCCAAAGGACGGCAAGGCGGTCAAAGCCATAGTCGATGGCACGGTAGCGCCGCCACTCCTTCGGGATGGGGAACGGCTCGCACACGTGCTTCTCGCGCGAGAACTCGCGGAAGAACTGACCCGTGAAGATATCCCACTCACCGTGCAGGAGGGCCTTTCTATCGTCCTCCGAGAGCGCAAGCAAGCGCGCCTTATACTTGGGGTCCTTCGTGATCAGAAACTTGTTGTCGTCAATCTTGGAGGGTAAGAACACCCTGCTGTTGCCGTCCTCGCCCGTAAACGGTGTGTTCGGCGGCGCGGGATCGATAAAGCGCTTCTTGACCCAGGCGTGGCCGATTCCCCCGGGGTTGGTCGAGGACTTGATCTGCTTTGGAAAATCGTTGGCACCACGCACACGCGAGATCAGATAGGTGTATTGAAACTCGGTAAAGTGCGTGAGCTCGTCAAACCGGATGACATCATACTCGGCCGATTGATACTGGTACACGTCGCCGTCCGTTGCGAGGTGGCCGAAATCAAGGATAGAGCCGTTCTTGAAGCGCCCGGTGTGCGATGCTGCATTGTAGGTGAATACATCCACCGGATAGATGCCGCGCGCGGTTCGGATCAGGCTCTTCTCAAGTTCCGGGAAGGTGCGGCGTAGGATCAGCTGCTTGCTCCCGGCGTATCGAAGGGCGAACAAAAAGGCATCGAGGAGCTGACCGTGCGACTTGCCGCCGCCGGCTGCTCCGCCGAAGAGCACCTCGGTCTCAGAAGCATCGACAAACGCTTTCTGCCGGCGCGAGAGCTGGATCTCCATCAATCGATCACCTTGATATCAACCTTAAAGGTCTCTCCCTCGGGGTTGCCAACGTCAAGCTGCGTTTTCTCCTTCATGCCATAGTCGCAGGAGAGGAGAAACTTGGAGAAGCTTGCATCAAAGGTGCCGGAAAGGGCCTTCTCCACGATCACGCTGCGCGAGGCCTCCATGTAGAAATCGTAGGCGCGGCCAAACTCCTTGTGCTCGTCCTTCCACCGGGAGAGGGTCTTGCGGTCATAGACGCCGATCCTGCGCATGAACTCGAAGAGGGTAGGCTTTTTTTCTTCTGCGAGGCATTCGTTGACGTATGCGATCAAAAGGTCGGCGTGCTCCGCCTTATATTTGAGGTTTGTGATCTTCTTTTCGTTCTTCTCGCTCATCGTAGCTCCTTCTGTGCGCACCCGGGCGCGTATTGATTGGTATGCAGCTGCGCAAAATGCCCGAAATAAAGAAAGAGCCATCCCCCCTCTCTTGGGGCAAATGGCTCTAACCTCTTTGGGCATATGGCACTCTTATGCTTTTATTTTACCATATACAGGGCTCAAATTTTTCTTTATTTATTCGTCTGGCAGATAACCGCTTTCTGCGAGGCTCCTTACTTTGCATCTCTGTCTTTACTACCTTATCTCCTCCCTTTTTTGCTTATGTAGTATTCTATACTATAAGGGAGGCCGCTTTTGCCACGAGATACAGCACCTTTCTGCGGCGGGCATAATAGGAATTTGCGCAGATGCACCACTGCACGCGGGAGCGGTCATATCCGCGGCGGGCCACCAGATCGCGCAGAAGCTCGGCGCGGATCGCAGGTTCCTCAATCGTGCTGAGGGCATCGTCCACATATCCGTTCAAGCGCTCATAAGCCGCACGTACGGCCTTATCCTTTATACCCGCACTCAGGGCCTTTGCACGGCGGTCGTAGTCTGCGCAGATCGCCTTCGCGATCATGACCACGCCCCGTGGCATCGGTGTGTCATCGTAGATTTTTGCGCGCGGCATTGTTTAGTCCTCCCTTACGTTTTTACTTTGTCCAAAATTCGACCGTTCTTTGGGACGTGTTCCCTATCTTCTGCGAGGTGATCCTCACGGTATACCCTGCCTTCACGAGCAGACGGCAAAGCTCCAGGCGCTCGGGATCGTTCAAACTCCCGCCCTTTTGAGCGAAGATGGTTTGACGGTCAGGCATCACTCCACCTCCTCAACATAGCACCAACTCTGCGGCGGTCTGCGTAGCGGCTTAAATTCGTCCGTGCTGAATGTCGCATTGCAATCGTCCTCGATGTTGAAGCCGTTGCCACGGTCGAGGTATTTGCACCCTCGGCATTTGCCTTCGTTGCAACAGCCGATTTTTGAGGGGACAATAAACTCCCCCAACGCCCTCGGCTCGTCATAGATTACAAGGTTTGAGATGTGCCAACCGTAAACTTCTTTGTAGCCCCAAACATATTTCTTAAATTCGTCATAGGTAAGACACGCTTGTTCCAAATCTTCATCGGCTATTTCCCACCAATTATCACCGCAATCATAGTCCATACCGATTTCAGGGTGGGGGCAATAATTGTATTTGAATTCGTCAACAAGATCACACACAAACTCACCAATGACCTTGCCGTTGCCAACATGAGGGACTGCATACCTTCCAAGTTTTCCTTCAAAGACTTCCTTCGACCAAAAATACTTACCGTCCTTGTTCTGCGTGCAATAGATATACACCTTAAAGGGCGTTTGAAGTTTGGGCTTGGTCTTGCGAACCTCAACCGTCTTTTTGCCCCATGCGATAAGCTCGCACCACTTGGGCTGAATTGACATCATTACTGCTTTCATCTTTCGCTCCTTTCAAACAAAGACCGCTGACAAGCCTCTTTCCGCTTTTCTCGCGGCTTGTATTCTTTGGGATTTTCGCCAAGCGCATCGATCGGGTTGAGTTCAAAATCTTTGCACTTGTTCGGTCGCTTGCATCTGTCATAATCCAAGCACTCACGCTTGACCTCGCAATAGCAACTGTCGCCATAAACAAGGTTGGCGCAGTATCGGCAATATTGCTTCATCCCTCTCTCCTTACTCCGTGTGAACAGAAGTCCGTGGGGTGTACTGTGGGAAGTCCGTATGCCTTTTTGCAATGCCACGATTTGCTACCTTCTGTGCTGTTGCAGATAGTCGTGCTATGGCCGCAATCCTTGCACCGCACGACCTCCACCACATCGGCGGTGCGGAGTGCTTTGGCAAAGGCTATGGCAGATTTCAATCCGAGCATAGTCCCGTAGGCCACGCTTTTGTCTTTTTCGCCACTACCAACGGCAGGGTGGCACTCTTCGATTTCATCTTCGAGGTGTGCTATGAGTTTATTCGCATCAATATAATTAGCCATTATTGTTCTCCTTCATCACGATAGCCTCCTGTAATTCAACGAGGCAGTTAAGAGCTTCGGCGTATTTAACCTTCAGCTTGGTAATCTCTCGCTCCTGCTCAGCGATGGATTCCTTCTGCTTGCGATTGACGAAGAACAGCGTGTTGATCCTGTCCTCTGCCGCACGCAGCTTCTGCCGATACCCCTCGGCAAGCTGTTTGAAATTAGGTCTCATGCTTCTCACCTCCTGTGTAGTCAATGCCGAGGTTGTGGAGCCTGTTTCTCAGCCCCTCGGCCACGGCATCGTCATACTGCGTAGCGTTAATGTCGATGGTGTCCTGAAGAGCCTTCACGAACCGAGGAAGACGTGTGCTGTCTTCCTTGGTTCCGAAGCCGAACTCCTCAATGAGAACGAGCATTGATGCCATCACGAAGGCATCTGCCGTGATGCTGATGGCACTCCGCACCTCCTTATCGATGACCTGCATCGCCTGTCGCTTGTAGAGTTCCGGGAATCGCTTGATTGTGGCCAAGGTGGCCTTACTTACTTTAACCATTGGTTAGTTATCCTTTCTCATCTATCCTTGCAATCCATAAATCAGCCGTTGCTTTCCAATTGGGGAGGCAATCCCAACCTCTCTTTGCGTTATATGCGTGGAACTTCTCCGCTTCGGAGATATAATCCTCGTCTATGCAAGAGCGAAAATAGATATATACCGCTGTCAAGGTGGGGGCGACCTCTGTTGTTGTAGTAGTAAAGATATCTAAATCTTTTTCTTTATCTTTATCTACTTCTAACTCTATTGCGTTACCGCCCGTTACTGTAACGCTACTTGTAACGCTACTTTGAGAGAGCCGCTTTCTCTCACGGCATCTCGCCACCCTTTCCCTCGTCTGCTCTCTGATTTTCTCCATGCCCTCGCCATTCTGATACTCTTCCCATCCTGCGATGGAGAAGAACTTGCCATCGGTCATAATCATGTCGAGGTTCTCCAAAGCCTGTAGGGCGAGGATAACGGTGTTCTCCTCAAAGTCAAGCTCATCGGCAAGCATCTTGGGGGTGTATGGGATGTTCTCCGTGAGGAAAATCATCCCATTAGAGTTACACCGCCCTGCCATGGTCAAGAGCATCACCCATATGAGAACGATGTTGTTGCCATCGGGAAGCCTCCGAAGGTGCTTTATCTTTCGATTGTCAAACATATCCGTGGTCAGTTTGACCCACTTCACATCGTTTGCCATTATGTATCATCCTTTCCTTGGGTCATAGTCCTCAAAACGTGGGCAAGACCTGAATATTAAAACATTATTGCACCATCTCTGTAGCAAGCGTATCTCCCTTGGCGCGTTGGGCTTGTCATACACCATGACATACGGATCGAAACCGAGATTTCGAAGTGTATATATCCTATACAGGTTTTCCTCCATGGTGCTACCGAAGTTAGTCAAGCAATACACAGTCCCGTAATGTCCGTGCGGCCTATGCTTTGCAAGGACTTTGTAACGCTCAAAATACGGCTTCAAATCAATTTCGGCATTATCCCAAGCAAAGTGTATTGACTTAACCTTCACTTGGTTGATAAGAGCTATGTTCTTCTCCGTAGTTAGCCTTATGTCAAGACCTTGATTAAAGTCAACATACGCATTGCTGTCAATTAGCTGTTGCAACAGATCGGGATGCTTACGGCACGCAAGGATATTAGGATCGAGCAGCACGATATTCTTATGACCTCTCCAAAACTCAGAGGTGTCGGCAACCTTTATTGTCTGTCTGCCCTCCTTGCCTGACACGATGCAGAATTTACACGCATTCGGACAACCTCTTGTAAGAAAACCGTAAGCTGTATCCTTCGTCAGTTCAGGGTAAAGGCTGTAGTCAGGATATGTATGCTCAACTTCATAAGGCAAAAACTCATTGATCGTTTCTGTGACGCCGTTAGCTACAACGCTGAATGATGAAGCAGTGCCAACCGGCAACCACACCCCACCATGATTAACAAACCCTTCTCCGTCTTTATCTCGGCGGAAGTACCCTGTTCCTCCCTTAATGACCGTATCTGCCATAGGAAACCATTGGATATCGTGAGAATAGGTCTCGTCAAACACCTTGCTCTGATATACGATATCGTAGTGGTCGAGGGGGAAACACCATTCCACTGTGTCCCCATTCGCCTTGTGGTACGCTGATATCTTCATAAGCGCGAGGTTTGGGAAGTTATGACCGTCTACATCAATGAGCCCGATTTTCATTAAATATCATTCACCTTCCTTTCCTTCAGGTATTCCTTCACGTTCATACCGCACAGCCGTGCAGCAAGCTTGAGGGCCTTCTTCTTATCGCCGTGACTGCCCTTGACAGGCATCTCCGGGTGTCCTTCAGGGCAGACGAAATACTGTCCGCCCTTCTCCTTCCTGACCTCATACAGCATCGCCATTTGCCCGCACAAGCTCACCGCGCGCGAGGGCGGCATCAAGCTCTGCAAGGCGGCGGAGCTCTTCCGCAACCTGGCCGTACATGCTGGCAGGTTTTCCTCCCTTACCGAAGCGGGCGACCGTATCGAAGTGGTCTATCATGTCCTCAATGGTGTATGGTTTTTCAGTCGTCTTTTTATCCATTTTCGTTTCCTTTCAGATTGGGAGGGCCGCTCCTCTCCACCGCCCTCTTGAAAAATTCGTTCGCGTCAAAGCTTCGGGTACCGGGTTCGACCGTCCGCCGTTCCCTCGGCCTTCTCGCCCTCTTCTTGTCGCTCTCCCACCAGGAAAGGAGCGTTGCGTGGTGATCGTCATACGTATAGCCGCGGTCGTGGAGCTTTGCGGAGAAGGCATCGATGTACGCATCCGCCTCCGGGATCTTCCTCTTGATATCCTCGTACTGCTCATCCGTGAGCATCACGTTTTGATGTTTCCCGCGCGGACGCGCTAAAGAGAGAGTATATTTACTTTCCTTTCCTTTACTACTGTCGCATTTCGGGAGCTCATAATCGCATTTCGGGGGCTCATAATTGGCATTTTGGGTGCAGGAAACAAGGCCCTCGCCGTTTTCCTCTTTTTTGGGAGGAGGATCGAGAAGCCAATATTTTCGACGCTCGCCGCGGCCTTGGCGGTTCTTCGCAACCTCCCAATACCGCTTTTGGATCCCTCGACTCGTGAGAATACCGCACTCTGCAAACAGCCCCTTGTCAAAGAGACCTATCTGCAAGCACATCTCTACGCAGTTCCTAACGAACTCGGCACAAGCCCCTCTGCCCAACCGACGCGCCGTCGTTGCACACAAGTGGTAGCCCCAGTCAAGGTAATATCCATGCGTTGCGTACGCTTTGTTTACGAGGTAGAAATAGACAGTAAAGGCCGCGATCCCTTGCGAATCGATCAGCTCGTCTATCCGCTCGTCTCCGTCCAAAATACCAACGTCCCACGAAGCGTAATCAAGCCCCTCCTTGAGAGGTCTTCCTGCCATCGTGTTCTCCTTGATATCATGATATCAACACACGTACACCTCGCACCCCGTAAGAGCCTCCACAGCCTCACGGAAGCGCGCAGCGTCGCTGTTGTTGCTTGATAGATGCAATAAATAGATCTGTCGCACCTTGGATAGATCGTTGGCGCGGAGAAGATCTAAGAAGTGATCGAGGCTCATATGGCTCGTCCGCAGGCGTTTGGCAAGAGCTGCGTCCACGTAGCCGGCCGCTATGCTCTCTTGCAGTGCCTCCTCGGAATAATTGCACTCGCACATGATGTGCGTGAGCCCTCGGAAGGTGTATTTCACGTAGTAGCTGTCGGTCAGATACAGCAGTTTTTCTTTTGTGGCCCGGGACGTCAGAAGAAAGCCGAGCGACTCCGGGGCATCGTGCTGCACATCGAATGGGAGAACGGTAAACGTACCGATCTCCAAGGGTTCAAGGGCGCGGATGGACCGCAAGCGGTGCGAGGATAACCCAAGCGCTTCGATCGTGCCCCGGGAGGTGTAGACACTCACCCCCGCGCGTAAAAGCTCTCCTGCGGCCTTAGAATGATCCATGTGGCAATGAGAGATCAGGCACCCGTCCAGCACGCTCACACGGAACCCAAGCGCAGGGCGGAGCTTTGAAAGCGGCACCCCGGCATCGAGGAGAAGCGAGGTGGCGCCATCGGAAACCCGATAGGCGTTCCCCGTGCTCCCCGATGCAATGACCTGTATCTCCATCAGAAATCGGCGGCGCGGCGCAAGGGCACCGTCTCGCCCTCCTCGGCGGCAAGGGGTGCCTCGGCGCCCGGAAGCTCTGCAAGCGGCTCGTCCGTGTCGATAGGAATCGCGTTCGCATTCGCCGCGATCTCGGCCTCTGCCACAAGGGCAGCATACTGCTCCTCGCGAAGAAGCGCGTGGCGGTAGGACTCGTCCACCTTGGCAGGATCTCGCGGAAGGTGCTTTGCCCCGTAAGCCTCGCGGATGAGTGTCTTACGGACCATCTCGTCAAGCCAGCCCTCCATCGGCTCCTCTACCCACTTGCCGTTTTCCTTGCGCTTTTTGACACCGCCCCAAAACTCGGCAGAGGCGTATCTCGGCTTGCGCTTCTCAATATCCTTCATGGACATCATAATAAGCTCGTTTTTGCGCTCGTCATCGTATTCGATGTACGCAAACCCGCCTACGATGGCTCCGCGGTTGAAGGGGCACGTGATCTCGAACTCGTAGCTCTCCACGGGGTTTGTGCGGGATTTCTTGATGGGGCGGAAGGAGTCGCTCTCATAAACCACCTCGACCGTCACAGTGCGCGGCAGCTCAAGCGCGTAGCGTTCGCCCATATAGCGGATGCCGTTATAGCCGGGCATCAGGGTGATGTCATACCACCCGCGCTTGTTGTTCTTATAGGGGATAGGAAAGAGCATATTCTCCTGCGTCATATCGAGCCCCATTCTTGCATAATGCACAAGGTCAACGGCAAGGTCGGGGAGGTTCACGTGGTTCCAATCGACAGGGACCTCGTTGTTGAAGGAGGGGTCGCTGTTCTGTGCATTCTTGCGGATCCGTTCCTCCTCGGCCGCCTTGAGGGCGCGGTCGATCTTCACAAAATATCCCTGGATCAGACCGCGTTGGTAGTCGGTCACGGCAAGCTCACCGGCTACGTTGCCGGTGAACTCAGAAAGTACCTTGTTCATAAATCGCTCCGAGGCGGCAAGCTGATCGCTCTTTACGATGTCACTCATTACTGTATCTCCTTTTCATTGATTTCAACTCTTAAGGTGGGGTCTCCTTCGCTCACTACGAGCCGGATAACCTGGGCGGCCACGTCAGAAAGGCGTGTCACGCTCTCGGCATTGTCCACCACGATCGGCATCTCAACGCCGTAGTGCCGGGAAAGCACCTCGATGATCTCCAGCCCCGCATTAATACGCGCGGCGCTGTTGGCAAGCGTGTACGGAACCATGCGGCCGTCTGCCGCGGGGATCATGACCTCGCAATCCTCGGCAAGACCGCCGTTGATCTGCTCGCGGAAGAGGCGGAATCGCACCGTACGGAAAGCGCCCGCAACATGCTCGGTAAGCGCCCTGACCTTGGTACGGATAAAGAGGTCGCAGAGGTACAGCCCGAGCTCCAGCTCCTCGAATTCTACGGCCAGCCGCTTTTCTTCGGCCTCAAGCTCTGCGATCCGCTTCCTCTGTCCTTCAGCAAGTGTCAGCCGCGCGAGCATCTCGTTTTGCGCGCGGATCTCCTCGTCAACCGTGCGCATCCGACGGTCAACATCCAACACCGCCTCGCTCTCAAGGCGCCCGGCGTCATTCAAGCGCTCTCTGAGCCTCGCAAGCTCCTCGGTGTATACGTGATAGCCGTTCGTGTCCTCAAATCGCAGAGGCGCAACCCTGCGGGCCTCCAGCTCCTCAATAGAGGAAAGAATGGATGCGCGGCGCTCCGGGATTTTTGAAAGGAGATCTTCAAGAGAGGAGATCGCACCTTCAGCCTCCTCGATCATGGTCTTGGATGCGGCCGAACGCCCCTTTGCATTGATATCCTCAAGACGGCGGCTCTTTCGGATGTTGAACTGCTCCCGCATGTACTCAACGTCCTCCTCGGGAAGAGGACGCTTACAGGTCGGGCAAAGCGCTTCGCTCGAATCCCATTGCTCGGAGGATACCCGATCGTACTCTGCAAGAAGCTCCTCCCGCTCGGCACGCATCCGCCCTACAAGGCGCTTCTTGAGCCCGATATCGCTTGTGATATCCGCCGTTTCGCGCTCGATTTCGTTAAGAGCCCTCTTGGCCTCTCTGATTGCCGCGTCTACCCCGTCGTTGACGTGGGCCTGCTCGACGGCAAGCTCACTGCGGTACTGCGCCATCCTGCATTCGATCACGGCCATCTGCTTGCGGATCTCCGCTGAGGCCGTATCGTTATGTACGATGTCCTCCTTCTCTCGGAGAAGACGCTCTCTTTCCAGGGCGAGCTCGGCAAGCGCGCCCTCCACCGTTTCCTTCGTGCTCCCGGTCACATCCGGGATAGCGCGGCTCGCCTCATCGATGCGGCCGGGGAGCGCATTGAGCGCTCGGTTGATCTCGGTGCGGCGCGCGGACGCAATCTTGCGGTAATCATCCACCGTATAGCGGCGGTTCTGTGTGCCGGGCATCAGAAGGATGCGCGGCAGATCGCGAAGTTCGGGGGTCGAATCGATAACCTCCTCGTCGCTAATGTCACCGCAGATGGCGAGCAGGATCCTCCGGCGAGCCTCCCACGCGATGCCCTCGGAGAAATAGTCCGGCATCGTAAGGAGCTTTGGGATCTCGGGATCTCCGCCGCATGCGGAAAGTACCGCGGCGGTGTATTCCTTTTCCTTGACCGGCACACCGTTGACGTAGTAATCGACCGTGTGTCCGTCAAACTCCTCGGCGGCCGAGCCGCGCTTCTTTTTGTAAACCTCGTGGAAGGTCTTTTTAAGCACGAGCAGACGGTCGCCATCGATGAAGGCGGCCTCGGCGCTGTGCTCAAGATTATGTAGGTCGCCGTCCTTGCCCTTGGTCTTCGGATTGAAATTCTTGGCGCCGTTTCCGGGGCGGTCAAAGAGCAGCCAGGTGATCGCATTGAAAACGGTGGTCTTGCCGGTGGCATTGTCGCCAAAGATCGAGGCGCTTTTGCCGGCAAAGGATATCTGCATCGAACGGATACCCTGAAAGTTCGTAAGGGTGAGTTCAATAATTCTCATTTTCAATACACCTCGCAATCTGTAAAGTATTCTTGGCAAAGTTTGATTTCTTCCGCTGTGAGTGAGCGGAAATCGCCTTCGCCGTCATAGGCAGTAGCAATGACCGAGCCCACAAGAACGTCAAGCATCGGTGAAAACAAATTGGGCTTCAGGTCAAGCAGCTTCCCTTCCTCGTTCACGATGAAGCGCAGAGGGCCGCCTGCGTGAACCACCTCTATATATCCGCCAACAAGCCTCTGGAGCACCTCCAGTCGGTTTTCAATTTCCCGAACCTCCGCCGGTTCTCCCGGCGCCTTAAATAGGATCTTCATCTTCATTTACCTCCTCGTGAAGCCAACGGAGGACGCACTCGCGCTGATGAGGGCAAAACAGCATATCGTCGTCGGCCTCCGTACAATCAGAACGGCAGTATTTGTCGTCAACATCAATTACCCCCCCCCGAAGGATCAGCTCTGCCATTTCCTCGTCCGTGAGGGCACGGATTCGCTCTGCACGCGTCATTCCTCGTCCTCCTCGTTCTTCCTCTGTTTGAGGTGCGGCATCTTAAGTGCAATCGTCTCAACGTCCACGAGCGAGGCGTAGTCGTTCGCGCATTCCTCTGCACCATCCACCTGCTTAGCGATGGAATCGGCAAAATAGCGGAGCGCGAAGATCGCCAAGAACGAGATCGGCTCGGGCGTTTGGTTCATCACCATCTCCAGCGATCTAAAAAAGTGCATCGCAATCTCGTTGCAAGCAAGGAAGACCGCTTTGTCATCCTCCTTCGGAATGCTCAGCAGCTTGTCCGTAAGCGCCTCACGCTCGGCGAGGAGCTGTTCTAAAGATTTTTTCTTCATTTTACTTTCTCCTATTGATTTTTTTAATAGTTTGTGGTAGAATGAAGAAAAGCATATATCTCTTGACAAGATTCGCTTTTCTTCGGGCCGTGACCTGCGCCAACAAGTCACGGTCTTTTCTTTTGTCCCCGGGCAGATGCCATCAGCATACTTGTGACCGACGCACGACGTTCCGCGTCGGCTTTTCTTTTTTCTGCCTCGCGTTCCTCGCGGCAGTCACACCGCTCCCCAGGATCGAGCGTTGCACCGCAAAGCTCACATTCACGGAAGATCATCTATCTGTACCTCCTTTCTTCTCTTGCATAGGCGCACACCGACCGTATGTGCTTGTCGGGAGCGCTCTCCTCACCCTCCCAAGCCTTACGGTAGCGCTCGGGCGGCAGGTCAAAATACTCGATATAGTCCTGCACATGGATCTTTCCCTGTATTCCGAGCCTGTCCGATCGGCGCTTGATATCTCGCATCCGCTTGGCCGCCATCTGATAATTAAGGCCAAGGATCGCGCCGAGATCCTCAATCGAGAGGTAGTCTTTTGAGAAGATCGCCTCACGCTCTGCATATGTCATTTGGGATCACTCCTTTCGTCTGTTTGAGGCAACCAGATGTTTTTCACCTCCACGCCGAATAATTCTGCTAACTCGGCGAGGTTTTTAAGATTTGGCACCGATTTCCCTTGCGCCCATAATGATATCGCCTGCCGAGAGACACCAATCTTCCTGGCTACCTCGGCTTGCGTATAGCCATTGCTTTTACAAAGCTGAGCAATGGTCTTGCGCTCGGTTCGTTCCAAAGCGCGCACCTTCTTCAGCTTGTTTATTTCTTTAAAAGCTTTAAGCAACGCCTCAAAAACGTCCATCTCTTCGTCGGTAAGAGAATATACTGTGTACTTGCCATTTCTAATGAAGATAACGCAATTTTTGATTTCTTTCATACCTTCTCCCCGTTCAAAAGATTGTCCACCGTGCAGCCAAGCACCTCGGCGATGCTCTTGGCGACCATAAGCGGCGGCATCTTAGTATCAAGCTCATACCGTACCACCGTAGGACGCGATACGCCAATCTTATCCGCCATTTCCTCGGGCGAGATCGAAAGTGCCTCGCGACGCGACCTCATTCTCTGACCAAACGTCATGTTTCTCCTCCTTTACAATATTGATTTTTCGCCCCCTCCCGTGATATAATTTCGACAGGAAGGAGGTGATAGCATGGCAAATGTTTTTTCGCACAAAATTAAAGTTAAGTGTCCGCGTTCTCCTTGGATGATTTATGATGACATCATCGTTCGCGGAACAACTAATGAAGCAGGGGATTTTTTCTTCATCGCAACGTGCGACTGGGAACATTCCGGCGAGGACATATGTATGAAATGCCGGGCAAAAATCCTTGATTTTTGCAATGAAGGCAACGATACAAAGGGCATTATTTATCCGAATTTTCAAAACGATCAATGATTGATCGCAGCGCTTTTTCCTCTGTTTCGGCAAGGCGAGCCATATAATCCTTATCTCCCGCAAGATAGGGGTTGCTTATGGTCACGCCTTTTTCTTTTATCTCAGCCAACAGCTCGATCGCCACAGTTTTCAACTCATCCGCCTTTTGGCAAACATTTTGCAAAAGCTCAAGTTCTCTCCCTTCTGCCTTATCGGCAAAAGCGAATCGCCACCCCAAAAAGACGACCGCCTCCTCTACTGTGAAAGGTATCCCTTGTCCCATCTTTCCTCCTTTCTAAAATATTGACTTTTTCAACCCCCTGTGCTATGATGGGGGTGAGGTTGTGCCCTCGTGAACATTATACTTCACCAGACTTCACCTGTCAATAGAAAAATCCTCATTTTAGGAAACTTTGGTGAATTGCACAAAAGGACGCAGGGAATTTTAGTGAATTTTGAAAGAAGGTACAAACAATGTTTTGGGAAATTTTTTTATCTCTATGTTATAAGAGGGGCGTCACCCCCACGCATGTTGTGAAGGAAGCAAAAATCGCAGCGGGCAGCGTCACAAAATGGAAAAGTGGGATTATGCCTCGTCAACCTACTATCAAAAAAATAGCCGATTATTTCGGTGTCTCTGTGGAATACCTCCTCGGAAACGAAAAAGGGCCCGACACCGATGCCGAGCCCGAAAAAGGTATTATTATTTGCCGCAATGGTACCAAAGAGGTTTGCCATATGACCGATGAAGAATTGGCTGTTTTTGATGCATTCTACAACACATATATGAAGAAAAAATGAAAGGTTCATCACACGAAAACAATATGGATAATTTATTAGGAGAACTTGGATACCGCATTAGATTGCGCAGACTTGCAATCGGCATGTCGCAAGAGGAGCTCGCGAAAAAAACAGGCTATAACTCGAGGTCGAGCATAAATAAAATCGAACTCGGGGGGGACGGATCTGCCATACTCAAAGCTTTTACTTGTAGCTAAAGCATTGGGTGTCAAACCGTCATATCTCGTCGGCCTCGAGAACGAAAACGGGCTCACCAACGAAGGCGAGCCCGAAAGAGGAGCTTCTCTTTTTAGGAATGGTCTAAAAGCCACTTACGTATTAACCGAGAATCAATTGGATCTTGCTGAATATTTTTTTGAAATGTGCGAAAGACAAAATCAAGACTGACGCTTGATGAAGGCCGCAAACTGCCTCTCAAGCTGACGCTCAAGGGGCGATAGGCCAAAGCAGGAATACCCACGCGTACGTAGGAACTCCTCCTCTCTCTTATAAAGCAATTCCAGACGCCGCAAGCGAAAGGTAGCGGCTGGACGTGAGATCTTACATAGCTTCTCGATCTCCTCTACCGTACTGACCTTCAGGGCGTGCAGCACGCAGGCCGGCGCCAAAAGCCGCGCCGCGAAGATGTTGGCGCTCCGTTCCTTGTCCGGCTCTCCCTCCTCCACCTCTGTATTGCGGCAGGTGGGGAGCTCCCCGAGGTCGCCGTTGACGAGATGGCCGAGCTCATGCGCGATGGTGAAGCGCTGGCGCTCCGGCGTGGTGGTTTCGTTGTCATAGAATATCACCGGGCGTTTTCGCAGCATAAGAGAAAAGCCGTCGTTGCCTTCGGTGAATTTCGAGAAGCCAAGCGCCTTGATCAGATCCGCAGCTTCCCGATATGTAATCACCTTGATCCCAAGAAACCGGCTGATCTTGATGGGGTCCACGGGGAGCTCGCGCACCTTGCATTGCAGAAGGATCTGCCAAGCTGCATCCCGCGCTTTTTGATACTCTTGATACCGTTTTTTAATTCCCATTTTTTTCTCCTTTTTTCGATAAGATATACTTTTATGATATAACCTTTGTCGAAAAAAGTCATTAGGGAAATCATGGAGCTGCCTTTTTGAGCAATATTGAAAGGACATGGAAGGAGATCAATGCGATGAGCGAATATGCATTTTCCAAAAAAACAACCTGGGGCGAATTGTCCGATAGCGATGCACGGGCTGTGACCGAAAAATTGAAAGAAATTCGATGCCTCGTTTCGTCGGCTCCCTCGCCTTTCTACAAGTATATCGCCTTTGTTGCATTTGTCGTTGTATCTGTTTGTGTAGGCATTGTGCTGGGAGAATTTTGGTATATAGTTTTATTCACAATACTCTTTTGGCCTTGCTTCAAAGGGAGGAACCCGGGCGAAAAGACAAAGGAAGAAGAAACTGTTGACAAGATCGCATACCTGATGGCCGAGTGCATATTCACCCTTGAATATCCGCCGGAGAGCACCATTCGCGACCATCCGCGGATTTTGGGAGTAGAACCCAACAGCGGACTATACTCCCATTTCGTGAGAGTATTCCCGCCGTATCGCTCATTAAAATTGCGGTTTCTTATGCGAACGTGATATAACATTTTGTTATAACATACTACAAAAAAATGTAATAAAAAAGCCCCCGAAGGGGCAAAAGCAAGAACCTCCCCACGAACGTGAGGAGGTTCTGTCAAACTACGATATAAAACTATGTAAAACTACCGCGCGAGGACGTCTTCGATCACATCGCGGAAATGGCATCTACTCAAGCGGTGACGGTTGAGGAGACACGCAAAGGAAAAGGCCTCCTTAAAATCGGTGAACAGAGCCGGCGCGCAATCAATGAGCGCTCCGCTTCCCTCTTCCCGGCATTCGACGTCATAGCATTCGCGCAGAGCGCCGTCCTCGCCGCGAACAGCCCTTTCCTTCACGCAGTACACACACGCAGGCTCAGAAGGGCGCACGAGCTCGGAAACCGTCTTTCCCACGTGCTCTGCGATCTTGCGAAGCGTGCTGAGCCGCGGATCTGCACGCTTTCTCTCAATCAGGCTGATCTCTTCCACGCTGATGTCGCAATATCCGGCGAACACAAGCTGACTCTCGCCACGCTCCTTTCGCAGCTGCCGCGTGCGTTCTGCGATGCTTTTCAACTCCGTCATACGATATCTCCTTTGCTTGTTGTGTTCTTATCATAGCGCATAGAGCGCCGCATGTCATTGGATTATATTACGAGAAACCAAAATATACCAAAGGGGTCCTGTTATGGCCGAATACTACATCTCCTCTACAAAATGCAACATCAGAGAACGGCAAACCAAGCTTAACGGCCGCGTGTATGACGTCTACTTTCGCATTGTGGACCAAGAGGGATATGAGCATCTGAAAAAGCTTTCCGGCTTTTCCTCGAAGACGAGGGCGCGTCAGGCGCATACGGATTTCATCACGCAGCACTGCGAGCTCGTCAAAGGAATCAAAAAGAAGAAGGCTGAAGAGCGGCGCTTGGCGGCAGCAGATCCGTTGCTTACCGCCATGATCGAGCAATATCTTACCTCGCTCCCCAATCAGATCAAGGAGAGCTCGATCATAGCCAAGGAGAGCGTTTTTCAATGCCACGTCCTCCCGAATTTCGCCCCGGAAACAAAGATGTCCGAGTTTACCTCTCCGGTGCTGTATGCCTGGCAGGACAAGGTGTGGAGCATTCGCAAGGAAGACGGGGAGTTCTATTCCTACAATTACTTATCCAAAATACGTGGGCACTTTGCCGCCTTTTTCGAGTGGTACGCGAGTCGCTATGATCGCCCCAACCCCTTTGCCAAGGTCAAACGCCCCAAGAGGCGGTCGGCGAAGCAGGAGATGCAGTTTTGGACCCGTGAGGAATTTGAGCAGTTCTTAACAGCCGTGGATCGCCCTCTGTACCGTACGATCTTTACGGTCCTGTTCTTCACCGGCCGCAGAAAGGGAGAGGTCCTGGCGCTGTCCCCGCAGGATATACGCAAAGACGCCATCGTCTTCAATAAGACGTACACAAACAAGGTGAAGGGCGCTCCATACAAGATTACCTCGGCCAAGACCGACAAGACCGGGCATACACCGATATGCCCTACCTTGCGCGCGGCGCTTTCCGAATACAGGCCCGATGAGGGAACGTTCTTCTTTGGCGGCGAACACCCAATTCCTCCGGAAACGCTCCGGCAACGATTTATACGTTATTGCCGTGCTGCCGGGATGAAGCCGATTCGGATCCACGATCTGCGCCATTCCTTCGTCAGCATGCTCATTCACGAGGGCGCCAGTGTCATGATGGTGGCCGATTTGATCGGTGATACGGTGGAACAAATCATTAAAACATATGGCCATCTGTATCAATCCGACAAGGTCGCCATCCTTTCAAAGCTCTAATTTTTGCCATGGTAACATTTTTGGTATCATTTTTTGGTAACAATTTGAGAAAACGCACAGCAAACCGCAGAATACGCCTTGTGCCATTTAGACCAAAATAAAACAAAAAAACGACATATTTCTGTGTTTTTTGCACAAAAATATGTCGTTTTTTCCTATTTGGTGGAGACAATAGGAGTTGAACCTATGACCTCTTGCATGTCAAGCAAGCGCTCTAACCAACTGAGCTATGCCTCCGAACGTCATATAGTATAGCACACCTTTTCGGAATATGCAAGCCTTTTTTGAAAAAACTTTTTTTATTTTTTCCTATTGTTTACAATTACACCTTGTCTTAATCAAGCGCTTCGTGTATAATAAAGACAGAAGAATCTTTGTCAGGAGGTCTTTTTATGCGTATTGCGATCATTACGGGCGCATCCAGCGGAATGGGACGTGACTTTGCGCGTCTTCTTGCCCATGAGGAAATTGACGAGCTCTGGCTGATTGCCAGACGTGAGACCCGCCTTTTACGGCTTTCAAAGAAGCTGGGCATTCCTTGCCGCACGCTTCCGCTTGATCTTCTGAACCGCTCCTCCATCACGATCCTTGAGGATTGCCTTGCGCTTGAGAACCCTGAGGTCGTATGGCTTGTCAATGCGGCAGGCTATGGGATGATCGGCAAGGTGGAAACCCAGTCACAGGATGAGCAGGACCATATGGTGTCCCTCAACTGCACCGCCCTCACTGCCATTACACGCATGGTGCTTCCCTATATGAAGGAGGGGGGGCATATCGTGCAGTTTGCCTCTGCATCGGCCTTCTTGCCTCAACCCGAGTTTGCCGTCTATGCAGCTACCAAGGCATATGTCTTAAGCTTTTCGCGTGCGCTGAATATGGAGCTCCGCCACAAGGGCATCTCGGTGACCGCTGTTTGCCCCGGGCCTGTCGATACCGAATTCTTCGAGATCGCTGAGGAGCATGAGGCGGCCGCCAAATACAGGCGCTTCTTTATGAGTGAGAGCCGCCGCGTGGTGCGCAGTGCCTATCTTGCCGCCAAGCGCCGCCGCGAGGTGGTGGTGCCCTCGCTTTCCATGCAGGCGTTTCAGCTGGCAACCAAGATCCTGCCACATAAGATTATTATGAAATTCGTCCGCTGATGTAAAAAATAAGCAAGAAAAAACACCGCTCTGCGGTGTTTTTTCGTTTTAATGCTTATTGTCACGCGCCTCGCCGAGCAGAAATTGCTCCAAGTCCCCGACAATTTATGCCCACGAGGGCTCGCGCAGCAGAAATTGTCGCGGACGAGGCGGAAGGGAGCGCCCGCGCCGCCGGCGTACAGAGCGTACGTCAAGGTGGGGGTGCTTTCGGCAATGAAGTATTGCGGAATTTATGCAAGCGAAGGGTCGCGAGGCAGAAATTGATGCGAGGCAAGGCGCACCGGAGCAGGCGGACGAACGCGTATATCATATACGTGAAGGTCGCCTGCGAGGAGCAACGAAGCTTCGCGCAATTTATGCCCGCGAGAGGAGGGATTTTTCCCACATCGAAGGCGCCTCATACCCAAGCAGATTCACGACCGTGGCCGCTACGTTGGCAAGGCCGAGGGTGGGATCGGCTGCAATCAGGGTGCGGCCGCCCTTCGGATCAAAGAGGATGCAGGGAACGGGGTTCAAGGTATGGCTGGTCTTGGCCTTCTTTTTGCCGTCCTTGCCGACCTTCGGCTCGCCCGTCTTTTTATCGAGCTCATACATCTCATCGGCATTGCCGTGGTCGGCGGTGATAAGAGCGACACCGTCAAGACGCTCGATCACGGTAAGGATGCGGGCAAGGCAGAGATCAAGGGCCTCCATCGAGCACTGGGTAGCCACAAAGTTACCGGTATGGCCGACCATATCGCCGTTCGGGAAGTTGACACGGAGGGTGCGGTACTTGCCACTCTCGAGCTCGGCAATCAGGCGGTCGGTAATCTCGGCGCACTTCATCCACGGGCGCTCCTCAAACGGCACAACGTCCGAGGGGATCTCGATATAGGTTTCAAGCTCCTCCGAGAACTTGCCGCTGCGGTTACCGTTCCAGAAATAGGTGACGTGGCCGTACTTCTGGGTTTCGGAGATGGCAAGCTGCGAGATGCCGGTAGCGGTGAGGTATTCACCCATCGTATTGGTGATCTCGGGGGGATTCACAAGGTAGTGGCTGGGGATATGCAGGTCGCCGTCATACTCAAGCATACCCGCATAGAAGACCTCGGGCACACGGACACGGTCAAACTTATCAAAGTCGGCCCCCGCCTCAAAGGTCTTTGAAATCTCAATGGCGCGGTCACCGCGGAAGTTGTAGAACACCACGCTGTCGCCATCCTCAATCGTGCCGATGGGAGCACCGTTCTCGGTGATCACAAAGGGGGGCAGGTCCTGGTCAATGACGCCAAGCTCGGCACGGTAGGTGTTGACCGCCTCCGCAGCAGAGGAAAAGCCGCGCCCCTCTCCGAGCACGTGGGTCCTCCAGCCGCGCTCCACCATCGACCAATCAGCCTCATAGCGGTCCATCGTGATCTTCATACGGCCGCCGCCCGAGGCGATCTTCACATCAAAGGAATCGTCACGCAAAGAGGCGAGGAAATCCTCAAACGGAAGGATATAATCGAGCGCGGAGGTCTCGCCGACATCACGCCCGTCAATGAGAATATGCAGGCGGACACGCAGAACACCGTCCTTTTTGGCGCGCACGATGAGTGCCTTTAAGTGGTCGATATGCGAGTGAACGTTACCGTCCGAGAAAAGGCCGAGGAAATGGAGGGTGCCGGTGCGCGAGGTGAATGCCTGCCAGGTTTCCGAGGCAAAGAGCTTACCATTCTCGATCGACTGGGAAACGAGCTTGGCACCCTGGGCAAAGACCTGCCCTGCACCGAGGGCGTTATGACCCACCTCGGAGTTACCCATATCGTCATCCGAGGGAAGGCCAACAGCCGTGCCGTGGGCGGCAAGGGCGACAGTGGGATACTCGGCGAGCAGGCGGTCAAGGGTGGGGGTATTGGCGGCGGCCACGGCGTTGGCGCCATTGGCCTTGGCAAGGCCAACACCGTCCATCACGATGGTGACGACAGGGCCCTTTACGGGGGTAAGATCCTTTGCGAGCTTCAATGCTTGTACCATAATCGTTTCCTTTCAAATATCGGCATCCTTGATGTAGCGATGCCCGTTTTCGGCGATGAATTTCTTGCGCTCCTGCAGCTCGTCCCCCATCAGGGTATCGAACATATAAGCGGTTTCCTCGGCGTCCGCCTGGGAAACGGCAACAAGACGGCGGGTGGCGGGGTTCATGGTGGTCTGCCACATCATGTCGGCGTTGTTTTCACCAAGGCCCTTCGAGCGCTGGAGCGTGTAGCGGCGGTTGCCGAGCGTCTTTAAGATCTCGGTCTTTTCGTTCTCGTTATAGGCAAAGAAGATATCGTCCCCTGCCGTGATCTCAAAAAGAGGCGACTCGGCAATAAAGATGCGGCCCTCCTTGATGAGGGTGGGGAGCAGGCGGTAGAAGAGGGTGAGAAGAAGGGTGCGGATCTGGAAGCCGTCCTCATCCGCGTCCGTACAGATGATGATCCTCTTCCAGCGCAGGTTCTTGATATCGAACTTCACAAGGTCACCCTTGACCTTACCCTCGATCTCCACACCGCAGCCGATGACACGGAGAAGATCGCAGATGATCTTGCTCACAAAGATCTTGGCATAGGTGCTCTTCATACAGTTGAGCGTCTTGCCGCGCACCGGGATGATCGCCTGGTATTCGGCGCTTCTGCCCTGCTTACAGGAGCCGAGAGCCGAGTCACCCTCCACGATGTAAAGCTCACGGATGTCGGGATCCTTGGAGCGGCAATCCACAAATTTTTCAACGCGGTTGGCAAGGTCGATCGTCCCTGCAAGCTTCTTTTTGATGTCAATTCGGTTGGCCTCAGCCTTCTCGCGGCTGCGCTTGTTGGTCAGCGCCTGGGTCATAAAAATGCCTGCCTCGGTCGGGTTCTCGGCAAAGTAGATCTCAAGCTTCTGCTTGATGAACTCGGTGAGTGCCTTGGCGATAAAGGTGTTGTTGATCGCCTTTTTCGTCTGGTTCTCGTAGGAGGTCTGGGTGGAAGCGCTGTTGATGATCACAACAAGGCACTCCTCAATATCGTCAAAGCTTATCTTGGACTCGTTCTTGTTGTACCGCCCCTGCGCGCGGATATACTGATCCAGCGCGTTTGTAAAGCCGAAGCGGACGGCCTTGGCAGGCGCACCGCCGTACTCAAGGTAGCTTGAGTTGTGGTAATACTCGGTGCGGGCGGTGGTGTTCGAGAGGCAGAAAACGATGTCGGCCTTCAGCTTATATTCGGGCTTATCCTCACGGTCACGCCCACGGGTTTCAAGATGCCAAAGGACAGGAGCGGTCAGGGCGTTGCCCTCGGTAAAGGCGCCCACGTGGTCCATAAGACCGTTCGGGAAGCAATAAGACTTTTCACTAAAGCCCCCGCGCTCCCCCTCTACACGCAGAACAAAGGTAATGCCCGCGTTGACCACCGCCTGGCGGTGCAGGGTGGTTTCATAAAATTCAAGCGGGATATTGATGTCGGTAAACACCTCAAGGTCGGGCATCCAGCGGATGATGGTGCCGCGGCGCTTCTTGTCGGCAGGCGTCAGCTCCCGCACCGAAAGCTCACTTGCCTTCTCACCCTTCTTGAAGGAGATCTCGGAAAGGGTCTCGCCGTTGTAGGACTTGACCTCCATATAGGTGGAGGAATACTGGGTGGCACAGGCGCCGAGGCCGTTTAAGCCGAGCGAATATTCATACGCCGCGCCCTCTCCGTTGTTGTCATACTTACCGCCCGCGTACATCTCGCAGAAGATAAGCTCCCAGTTGTAACGCCCCTCCTTCTCGTTATAGCCGAGCGGAATGCCGCGGCCCGCGTCCTCCACCTCGATCGAGCGGTCGCGGAATACCGTGACGGTGATCTTTTTGCCATGCCCCTCGCGCGCCTCGTCCACCGAGTTTGCAAGGATCTCAAAGAAGGAATGCTGACAGCCCTCAAGCCCGTCAGAGCCGAAAATACCCGCCGGGCGCTTGCGCACTCTGTCCGCGCCCTTTAAGGCGGTGATGCTTTGGTCATTATATTCGGCGGGAGCGCCCTTTGTCGTCTTTGCCATAGCCGTTCCTTTCATTATATTTCTTAACTTATATAGTATACCAAAAAATGCGCCCTATGTCAAGAAACGCCCGGCAAGATTTGCGCGCAAAATAAAAAGGCCGGGTAAAAGGCCCGACCTTTCTTGCCCACTCAATCCGCAAGCACGCTGATCCTATTCTCTGTGATCTCGGTATAGAGGTCAACCACCCACGCGATAAAGTTGCCAATACCCGTGAAGGTGACAAGAAGCCCCACGACAAGGGTGAGGATATTCTCGGTTTCAAAATAACGCACGATGCGGTAAACGCCGCCCACGACCGAGCCGAGAAAGAGCTGGATGAGGATCTTTACGATCTTCGGAAGTGCCTCGTAGGTCGCGGTGAGAGTTTGTTTTTTTGCCATGATAAAATCCTCCTGTTGTTAGTCTTGGCTCATTATACCATACTGTAAGGGCGCGCGCAAGAGGAACCACTCAAAATCCGTAGGTTTTTTCCTTACAAAATTCGATCTCCTCGCCGTCCGGGCCCTTGACAAAGGCGACCTGCAGGGTGATGCGCTTGGGGGTGGATGCAAGCGGCATCTCCTTGGGTGCGATCATAGGCGTGGCGCCTGCGGCAAGGGCGGTTTTATACGCCTCCTCCACGTTCTCGACCGCAAAGGCGAGGTGCAAAAATTTACCCATCTCGCTATACTCGTCCGAGCCCTTGGCAAAGAGCTCTACCTTGGAGCCATCCCCAATATCAAGCAGCATGATCTGCTCCTTCCCCTCTCCCCAGGTGACATAGGGGGTGAAGCCGAGCGCCTTGTAAAAGGCGAGTGACTTTTCAAAATCCTTACAGACAATGGCGGCGTGGGCATAGCGAAGGCCCTTGATCTTACTGTTTGCCATATATGATTACCTCGTTTTTTCTTTCATTATATCATACGTGCTTCTCTCTTGCAAGAGGAGATCATGCGGGGCGCGAGATTCTAAATGAGAAAAAAGTTTCAAAAAGCACTTGACAGACGAGGGACTCTATGCTATAATGACCTCACAATGGGTTTTATGTCCCAAAAAGGAGGGCCTTATGAGAACCAAGGACCGTGAGCTTTTTGACGTGATCATGCGGTATATTGATTCCTATACCGAGGAAAACGGTTGCTCCCCCACCGTGCGGGAGATCGCCGATGCCACCGATATCAGCCGCTCTACCGTGGGGCGGTATCTGCAGGAGCTGATCGCAGGGGGGCGCGTGCTCTCAAACGGGCGGCGCAGCTATGTCACCGATACCGCGCGCAGGGCACGCCGCGATTTTGTGCGTGTGCCGATCCTCGGGGAGGTGGCCTGCGGCCTGCCGCAGTTTGCCGAGGAAAATATTATTGACTACGTGCAGCTGCCCTCTGCCCTTTTCGGGAATGGGGATTTCTATATGCTCCGCGCAAACGGCTACTCGATGATCGATGTGGGCATCTCAAGCGGAGATTACGTTCTGATCCGCCGCCAGAACACGGCCGAGCCCGGAGAGATCGTGGTGGCGCTGGTGGAGGATGAGGCGACCCTCAAGCGCTATTATCCCGAGCCCGAGCGCAGGCGCATCCGCCTGCATCCCGAGAACCGCGTGATGGACGATATTTACGTGTCCGAATGCGAAATTCAGGGGATCGCGGTAAAGGTGTTGAAGGATCTTTGAGCAACGAAAAAGGCACCCGCACGGGTGCCTTTTTTCTATTCTGATCAGACCACGCCCTGGGCGAGCATGGCATCCGCGACCTTCACAAAGCCCGCGATGTTCGCGCCGGCGATCAGGTCGTCCCCAAGGCCGTACTTGTGTGCGGCATCAATGGAGTTCTTGAAGATGTTGTGCATGATCATATGCAGCTTCTCGTCAACCTCCTCGGCCGTCCAGCTGTAGCGCATCGAGTTCTGCGACATTTCAAGGCCGGAAACCGAAACACCGCCGGCATTGACCGCCTTGGAGGGGGCGATGATCACGCCGTTTGCCTTGAGGTAAGCAACCGCCTCGTTGGTGGTGGGCATGTTGGAAACCTCAACATAATACTTAAGGCCGTTTTTGACCATCTTCTCGGCATCGGCCAGCGTGACCTCATTCTGGGTGGCGCAGGGCATCATGATATCCACCTTGCAGCCCCAGGGCTTCTCGTTCGGGAAGAAGGGAACGCCAAACTTATCGGCATAGTCCTGCACACGGTTGCGGCAGGAGGCACGCATCTCAAGCATGTAGTCGATCTTTTCCTCGGTGGCAACCCCATCGGGATCGTAGATATAGCCGTCAACACCCGAAAGCGTCACAACCTTACCGCCAAGCTCGTTGACCTTCTTGACAACGCCCCAGGCCACGTTACCGTAGCCCGATACCGCAAAGGTCTTGCCCTTGATATCGTCACCGAAGTAGTTGAGCATATCCACCGCGTAATAGACAGCACCGTAGCCGGTGGCCTCGGGACGGAGGATCGAGCCGCCGTACGGCATGCCCTTACCGGTCAGAACGCCGGTAAACTCGTCACGCAATCTCTTGTACTGGCCAAAGAGATAGCCGATCTCACGCGCGCCGACACCGATATCGCCGGCAGGCACGTCTGTATTCGCGCCGATGTGCTTCTGCAGCTCGGTCATAAAGCTCTGGCAGAAGCGCATGACCTCGGCATCCGACTTGCCCTGCGGATCAAAGTCCGCACCGCCCTTGCCGCCGCCCATCGGGAGCGAGGTGAGCGAGTTCTTAAAGGTCTGCTCAAAGCCGAGGAACTTCATAATGCTCTCATTGACGCTGGGATGGAAGCGAAGACCGCCCTTGTAAGGGCCGATGGCGCTGTTGAACTGCACGCGGAAGCCGCGGTTCACCTGCACCTTGCCGCTATCGTCCACCCACGGCACGCGGAACTTAATAATGCGCTCAGGCTCCACGATCGCCTCCAGCACGCCGCGCTCAATATAATCGGGGCGGGCATCAAGAACCGGCTCAAGCGATTCAAGCACCTCACGCACCGCCTGATGAAACTCAGGCTCGCCCGGGTTGCGCTTTTCAACCTTGTTCATCAATTCTTCAAGATACGAATTTTTGAATGCCATAAAAACATTTCCTCCAAATAGTATAAAACAGGAACGGCCGCGGACGGCTTTTCCTTATTGATGAAAACATCATATCACATCTTGTGTGCTTTTGCAAGTCTATGATGAAAAAATTTCAAAATTTCTCCCCTTCCTCCCCCCGCTGTGCCCCATAGGGGCGTTTTTCTCGGTTTGGGCTTGCATAATTACATAAAATGTGGTAAAATATCTATCGTTTGAAGAAACATTCCGAAAGGGGGCTCACCATGAGCAAGCTCCGAGAGCTTTTTACACTCTTTTTTGCCTTCTTCAAGATCGGCGCCTTCACCTTTGGCGGCGGATACGCCATGCTCTCTCTTATTGAGGACGAGTGTGTCACCCGCCGCGGCTGGATGACGCACGAGGAGATGGCCGATATGACCGCGATCGCCGAGTCTACCCCCGGGCCGATCTCGATCAACTGTGCCACCCATATCGGCTACCGCCGCTTCGGGCTGCTTGGCGCGGCCATGACCACCCTCGGTGTGGTGCTCCCTTCCTTTATCATCATCCTTCTGATCGCCAATTTCTTTAACGCGATCCTTGAGGTGCCGATCATTAACGCCGCCTTCCGCGGGATCCGCGTGGGGGTTGCGCTGCTTATTCTGCGCGTGGGCATCAAGCTTGTGCGTAAGTCGAGCCGCCGCCCCTTCTTTGTGGGGCTTCTCCTGGCAGCGGCCGTCCTGATGCTCCTCATCAACATCCTCTCGCTCGGCATCTCAACCGTCTATCTCATCCTCGCGGCCGCGCTGTGCGGTCTTGCCGCCTCCTTTCTCGATAAGGATAAGGGGGACGGCGAGGGAAAGGAGGATGACAAATGACGCATCTTCTTCTCTTTCTGAACTTTCTGAAGATCGGCGCCTTCACCTTTGGCGGTGCCTACGGTGCCATCCCCCTCATCCGCGAGGCCGTGCTTTCAAACGGCTGGCTGAGTGAGGAGCAGTTCTCCTATTTCCTTGCGGTGAGCGAATCTACCCCGGGGCCGATCATGGTCAACATGGCGACCTACGTGGGCTTTGATGTGGGGGGCGTTCTCGGCTCGGTGCTCTGCACGCTCGGCACCATCCTGCCCGCCTATATCGTGATGGTTCTCATCACCTCGGTGCTCCGCCGCGCGATCCGAAACAGGCGTGTGCGCGCCGTGCTCGCGGCCATTGTGCCGTGCGTGACCGGTGTGATTCTTTCAACCGGACTCTTTATGACCTATGAGGCGCTCTTTTCGCTTGCGGGCGGCGGCTTTGACCTCTTTGCACTTTTCATTGCCGCCATTCTTATTGCCGTGATGACGGTATGGAAGCTCCTTAAGAAAAAGCCCATTTCGCCCATTCTGCTCATCGTGGTGGCGGCGGGGCTTGGAATGCTCTTTTACGGGCTGTAAACAACACTTTACGGAGGAACACCGATGCTAACGATTAAAAATCTCACCAAACGCTACGGAGAGCATGCGGCGGTCGATTCGCTTTCTCTTCATATTGCCCCCGGCGAAATCTTTGGCTTTATCGGCCACAACGGTGCCGGCAAGACCACCACGCTCAAGGCGGTGGCGGGGATCCTTCCTTACGATACGGGGGACATTTTGGTAGACGGCATAAGCCTTGCCGAAAATCCCCTGACCGCAAAGGCGCGCATGGCGTATCTGCCCGACAACCCCGACCTTTACGAATTTATGAGCGGCATTAAGTATCTCCATTTCATTGCCGATATCTTTGGCATGGGCAAGGAGCGCAATGAGCGCATCGCCCATCTTGCCGAGGCCCTATCGATCAAGGAGCGCCTTGCCGAGCCGATCTCCTCTCTCTCGCACGGAATGAAGCAGAAGATCGCGCTGATCTCGGCCTTTTTGCACAAGCCGCGCCTTATTCTCCTTGACGAGCCCTTTGTAGGGCTTGACCCGCGCGCCGCGCACACCTTAAAGGAAATGATGCGTGAGCACTGCAAGGAGGGCGGCGCCATCTTCTTCTCCACCCACGTGCTCGATACGGCCGAAAAGCTTTGTGACCGTATTGCCATTATCAAGGACGGAAGGCTCGTGGTTTCGGGCAGAACCGAGGAGGTCCGTGGGGACGACTCGCTTGAGGAGGTCTTTCTTGAGCTTCTCGATGTCGGGGAGGATGAATAAGATATGCTGAAGGTCCTTCTCCGCGCAAGGCTTGCCGCCCTTTTCTCGGCAACCCTGCAGGGTAAAAAGAAGCGGCGCACCATCCCCCTGATGGTCTTCTTTGCGCTCCTCATACTGTATGCGCTCGGCTATTTTATCTTCACCTTTGTTTCGCTTTTCGGTGGGCTTGGGGCGCTCTTGCTTGCCATCGGATCACCCCATACCTATTTTGCTTTCGGCTCGGCGCTTGCCCTCTTTCTGATGCTGGTGGGCAGCGTGATCTACACGAAAAAGCAGCTGTACGTGGCAAACGACAACGAGCTGCTTCTTTCGATGCCCATTCCGCCACACCTGATCCTTGTAAGCCGCCTGCTCGTTCTGCTCCTCCTGAATGCGCTCCTGATGCTGGTGGTGGCCGTGCCGATGACGGTCGTATGGTGCATGATCGCACCCGTGACGGTGGGAGGGATCCTTTCTCTTCTCCTTATTTTCCTCCTTCTGCCCCCGACCTCGCTTGCCATCTCGGCACTCATTGCCTATTTTATTGCACGCATTGAAAAGAGGATCCGCAGAAAGAGCCTTGTCACCACCCTGCTTGCGCTCCTCATTCTCATTCCGTATTTCGTCCTTTCGATCGGGTTTTCAAGCCTCCTTGAAGGCCTTGCCACCGATATTACCCCGCTTGTTGCCTTTTTTGATAAGGTGCTGCCGCTTGCCGTCCTCGGGCGGGCGATGCTCGGCTCGCTCCCTGCGCTTCTCATCGCGCTTTTTGTGATGATCGCGATCGTGGCCCTCGTTCTTTTCTGGCTTTCGCGCACCTATATAAAGACCGTGCTTGAAAACCGCGGAGATAAGCGCATCAAGTACCGGGAGCGCACGCTTGCCTCGCGCGGAGCGCTCTACGCACTCACGGTAAGGGAGCTGCGCCATCTGACTGCCTCCCCCGGCTATATGCTGAACGCGGGGATCGGGCTGCTCCTTACGCCGCTGATCCCGATCCTGCTTCTTTTCAGCGGCGAGCTCATTCTTTCGCTTGCGAAAGCACCCGAGCTTTCCCCCCTTCTTCTGCCGATCGTGGCGGCAGGGGTGACGGCGCCGCTTGCCACCGCCTATTTCTCGGCCGTGACCGTTTCTCTTGAGGGGAAGAGCCTTTGGATCATACGCACCTCCCCCGTGCCAACAAGAACCGTGCTGAACGCAAAGCTCCTCTTTCACCTGCTCCTTACCCTGCCCTTTGCCCTCCTCTCCTCGGCTCTTTGGTGGTGTGTGCTTGGTCTTTCCTTCCTTGAGGGCGCGCTCCTCCTTCTTATCGCAGCCGCCTTCTGCCTTTTTACCGCAACCTTCGGCCTTGCGGCCAATCTCCTCTACCCGAAGCTTGAGTGGAAGAACGAAACCATCCCCGTAAAGCAGGGGGCGGCCTCCGCCCTTACGATGCTTGGCAGCATGCTGGTGGCAGTTGTATGTGAGATCCCCGTGTTTCTTCTTGCGGGGCATATCCCGCCCGCGCTTGCCCTCCTTATTCCGCTTCTTTTGCTTCTCGGCAGTGCAGCGGGGCTCCACGCCTTTATCATGCGCGGCGGCGTACGCCGCTTTGAAGCCCTATAATTTCTCTACACAGGAGTTACGTTTTGTTTACAAAAGAGCAAGAAATCAAAAGACGCCGCACCTTTGCGATCATCTCCCACCCGGACGCGGGCAAAACCACCCTCACCGAAAAGCTGCTTCTTTACGGGGGCGCTATTCAGTCTGCCGGTGCCGTAAAGGGCAAGCAGAGCGACCGCCATGCGGTATCCGACTGGATGGAGCTTGAAAAGCAGCGCGGCATCTCCATTACCTCGTCCGTGATGCAGTTTGAGTATGACGGCTACTGCATCAACATTCTTGACACCCCCGGCCACCAGGACTTCACGGAGGATCCCTACCGCACCCTGATGGCGGCCGACAGCGCCGTGATGGTGATTGACGCCGCCAAGGGCATTGAGCCGCAGACGCGCAAGCTCTTTAAGGTATGTGCGATGCGGGATATCCCGATCTTTACCTTCATCAACAAGATGGACCGTGAGGCACGCGATCCCTTTGACCTGCTTGACGAGCTTGAAAAGGAATTCGGCATTGGGACCTATCCCATGAACTGGCCGATCGGGTGCGGGGTGAATTTCCACGGGGTTTACGACCGCGAGAAGGGCGAGATCCTCGCCTTTGCCGATGCCCACCGCGGCAGGAGCCGCATTGAGGGCACGCGCGCACCGCTCTCGGACACCGCCCTTCTTGACAGCCTAATCGGGGAATACAGAAGGCAGGAGCTTTGCGAGCAGGTGGAGCTGCTTGACGCCGCCTCCTTTGATTTTGATCTTGATAAGATCCGCCACGGCAAGCTCTCGCCCGTTTTCTTCGGCTCGGCGCTCAACAACTTTGGGGTAGAGCCCTTCTTAAAGAGCTTTCTTGAGATGACCACCTCCCCGCTTGCGCGCACGACCGCCGAGGGGATCGTGGACCCGGTGGAGGATCCCTTCTCCGCCTTCGTTTTCAAGATCCAGGCGAATATGAACAAGGCGCACCGCGACCGTATTGCCTTTATGCGCATCTCGTCCGGCGTCTTTGACCGGAATGAAGAATACTACCACGTGCAGGGGGAGAAGCCGATCCGCCTTTCCCGCCCCCAGCAGATGATGGCAGAATCCCGCGCGGGCATTGAGACCGCATACGCGGGCGATATCATCGGCGTCTTCGACCCCGGTATCTTCTCGATCGGGGATACCGTGTGCGACAAGAAAAACCGCGTGCGCTTTGAGGGCATCCCGACCTTTGCGCCCGAGCATTTTGCGCTTGTCGAGCAGGTGGATTCCATGAAGCGCAAGCAGTTTTCAAAGGGTATGACCGAGATCGCCGAGGAGGGCGCCATCCAGATCTTCTTTGAGCCGGGCGCCGGTATGGAGCGCGTGGTGGTGGGCGTTGTGGGCGTTCTGCAGTTTGAGGTGCTTGAATACCGTATGAAGAGCGAATACGGCGTGGATATGCGCCGCTCCTCCATGCCCCACAGCGAGATCCGCTATGTAAAAAGCGCACCGTGCGAGATCAACCGCCTGCGCCTTACCTCCGACACCAAATGGGTGAAGGATGTACGCGGCCGCGACCTCCTTATTTTCACAGGAGAGTGGAGCATCCGCTTTGCTCTTGAAAATAACGAGGGGCTCGCCTTCTCCGAATTTGCGAAAAGATAAGAAAAAGGAACCGCCGTGCGGTTCCTTTTTTGTTCGTGGATCGCCCCCTCTTTTGGCAGGGCGGACTTGTGTCTTGTGAAGGAGAGGGAAAAGCCGAAGGGCGGCGGGATCTTTTTTCACAAAAGTTGGTTGACTTTTCTTATTTTTGTGGTATAATAATTGGTAGTAAAAGGGAGTAGCAGGCGCGCGGTGCGCGTTTTGGTGAACGTCAACACGGCCTTTGGCCCGTTCGCCGACCTCTTTGGTGCAAGACTTTTGCGGTAGATGGATACGTCTGCCCAAGGGTCGTTTTTTTATACCGACTTTTAAAGATGAATTTTTTTAGTAAGGAGTAAGTGAACTGTGAAAGAGCAAAACAAAGCCTTCTACATGCTCTCGGCGGACGAGGTGATAGACGTCACCGAATCAAGCCCCGAAGGTCTTACGGCCGAGGAAGCCGAGCGCCGTCTTGAAAGAGACGGAAAAAACAAGCTTGCCGAGGGCAAGAAGATCCCGATCTGGAAGCGTTTTCTCGGTCAGCTGGCCGACCCGATGACCATCATTCTTCTGGTGGCCGCCCTGATCTCGCTTGTGACCACCTTTATCGAGTCGCCCGAGAATCCCGAGCTTGCAGACGTGATCATCATTCTTGCGGTCGTCTTGATCAACGCAACGCTTGGCGTTGTGCAGGAATCAAAGGCCGAGGCCGCCATCGAGGCGCTCAAGCAAATGACCGCCGCGACCACCAAGGTGCTGCGTGACGGAAAACAGATCACCGTTAAGTCCGAGGACCTTGTGGTGGGTGATGTGATCCTGCTTGAAGCAGGGGATGCCGTGCCCGCCGATGCCCGTCTTCTCGAATGCGCCTCCTTGAAGTGTGAGGAGGCCGCCATGACGGGTGAATCGGTTCCGGTTGAAAAGACGGTCACCGCGATCGAAGCGCGCGAGGACGGCCGCGAGATCCCGCTTGGTGACCGCAAGAGCATGGTCTATATGGGCGGCACCGCCGTTTACGGCCGTGCCAAGGCTGTGATCACCGCCACCGGTATGGATACCGAGATGGGTAAGATCGCGGGGGCGCTTGCCGATGCCGGGGAGGAAAAGACCCCCCTGCAGCTGAAGCTTGCCCAGCTTTCGAAGATCCTCACCTACATCGTGCTTGGCATTTGCGGCTTTATCTTCCTCTTCCAGCTGATCGCCGCGGGCGATTTCTCGGGAGAATCCATTCTTGATACCTTCATCATTGCCGTCAGCCTTGCCGTGGCCGCGATCCCCGAGGGGCTTGCCGCGGTCGTAACGATCGAGCTTTCGATCGGCGTGACGAGAATGTCAAAGAAGGGCGCCGTGATCCGCAAGATGTCGGCGGTCGAAACGCTCGGCTGTACCGAGATCATCTGCTCGGATAAGACGGGTACACTCACCCAGAACAAGATGACGGTGGTGGAGTGCGCCTGCACCGAGGATATCGCCCTCCTTGCCCGCGCCATGGCCCTCTCGAGCGATGCAAAGCCGGGGGACGGCGGCGATGCGGTGGGCGAGCCGACCGAGTGCGCGCTTGTCAATTATGCCGCAAAGGTAGGCCCCGACAAGACCGCACTTGACCTTGCCTATCCGAGAATCGGAGAGATCCCCTTTGACTCCGACCGTAAGATGATGACCACCGTCTGCCGCAGCGATGACGGTACGCTTACCCAGTACACGAAGGGCGCGCCTGACGAGCTGCTTGCCCGCGCGAGCATGATCGATGACGGCACGGGCGCAAGAGAAATGACCGATGCCGACCGCGAGGCCATCACGGCCGCCAACAAGGGGATGGCAGACCGCGCCCTGCGCGTTCTGGCCGCCGCCTACCGCGTGCTTGACGAAGAGCCCGGCGACTACTCCCCCGCCGCGATGGAAAAGGAGCTTGTCTTCTGCGGTCTTTGCGGCATGATCGACCCTGTGCGCCCCGAGGTCAAGGCGGCGATCGAGGAATGCCGCACGGCCGGCATCCGCCCGATCATGATCACGGGTGACCACAAGGATACTGCGGTTGCCATTGCCACCGAGCTTGGTATCATCGAATCGGCTGACGAGGCCATCACGGGTGCCGAGCTTAACGACATCTCGGACGAGGAATTCAAGGAGGGTGTCACCCGCTATTCGGTGTATGCCCGCGTACAGCCCGAGCATAAATTGCGCATCGTGCGTGCCTGGCGCGCCAAGGATAAGGTGACGGCCATGACCGGTGACGGCGTGAATGACGCCCCCTCGATCAAGGGTGCCGACATCGGCGTTGGCATGGGCATCACGGGTACGGACGTCACGAAGAACGTGGCCGATATGATCCTTGCTGACGACAACTTTGCCACCATTGTGGGCGCGGCCGAGGAGGGACGGCGCATTTACGACAACATCCGCCGTGCCATCCGCTTCCTCCTTTCCTCGAACCTTGCCGAGGTGGTGGGCATCTTCTTCTTCACCATCATCTCGCTCTTTGTCGGCGAGCTGCAGGGCCTTGCGCTCCTTCTGCCCACGCACATTCTCTTTGTCAACCTGATCACAGACTCGCTCCCCGCCCTTGCGCTGGGGATGGAGGCGGCCGAGGCGAACATTATGAACCGCCCGCCGCGCAAGAAGACAGAAGGCATCTTTGCAGGCGGTATGGCCTTTGATATTGCTTACGAGGGCTTCTTGATCGGTATTCTCACGCTTTCCGCTTACCTCATCGGCCACTTCCTGCATCCCGATGGAGGGGACGGCACGACCATGGCCTTCCTCACCCTCTCGATGGCCGAGATCTTCCACTCCTACAATATGCGCTCCGAGCGCGGCTCGATTCTCTCGGTGAAATCGCATAACCTCTACCTCTTCGGCGCGATGGTGCTTGCCTTTATCCTGACGCTCTCGGTCATTTATATTCCCTTCTTCCAGACCGCCTTTAACTTCACCCCCGTTTCGTTTGGCGAATACGCGATCGCGCTTGGACTTGCCCTCTCTGTTCTGCCGATCGTGGAGCTTGTGAAGCTTGTGCGCAGAAAAATCGGGAAATAAGAGATGAACGCCTACGATTTTGACAAGACCCTCTACCCGCGCGATTCGACCAACGAGTTCTATTTCTATTCTCTGCTTCGCCACCCCTCCTTCCTTCTTGACCTGCCGCGGACCGCGCTTGCCTTTATCCGCTATGCCCTTGGAAGGATCTCGCAAAAAAGATTGCGTGAGATCACCTTTCTCTCCTTTGGCAGGATCAAGGATCTTGACGGTGAGGTCGAGCGGTTCTGGGAGAGGCGGCAAAAACGCCTCTACCCCTATTACGAAAGCCTGCGCCGCCCCGATGACGTGGTGATCTCGGCCTCCCCCGAGTTCCTCCTGCGGCCGATCGCACGGTATGCCGGCTTTGGCACCCTGATCGCCTCCGAGTACGATCCCAGGACGGGGCGGTACAGCGAAAAAGAGGGGAGCCGCTGCCACGGAGAGGGAAAGCCCCCGCGCTTCCTTGCTCTTTTCCCGGATGCAAGCATCGAGAATTTCTACTCGGATTCGCTCTCGGATACCCCGATGGCAAGGCTTGCCGAGCACGCCTTCCTTGTAAAACGGGGCGGCAGGCTTGAGCCCTGGCCGGAGGAAACACTCAAATAAGGCTTCGGGCGCCCCAAAAGGGCGTCCGATTTTTTTGTTTTTCCCCTTGACAAAAGGAAAAGGAGCAGATATAATATAGGTGGTTAGCAGATGCTAACCATCATCTTTCGGTACGAGTTAGCATAGGCTAACACGCCCGCTTGGCGGGCAGCGCACAAAGGAGCACAGAATGAAAACATTGCGGGATCTTGGGGTTGGTAAGAGCGCGCGCATCATACGCCTGCACGGCGAGGGTGCGATCCGCCGCCGCCTTTTGGATATGGGGCTCACCAAGGGAGCCGAGGTGAGGGTAAGAAAGCTTGCCCCGCTTGGCGATCCGATCGAGGTGACGGTGCGCGGCTACGAGCTTTCCTTACGGAAGGCGGATGCCGCTATGGTAGAGGTGGAATAAATGGCTGTACGCATTGCCCTTGCGGGCAACCCGAATTCGGGCAAGACCACCCTTTTCAACTACCTCACCGGCTCGAACCAGTTCGTTGGAAACTGGCCGGGTGTAACGGTGGAGAAAAAGGAGGGCACGCTCATCGGCCGGCCGGACGTTACGGTGGTGGACCTGCCCGGCATCTATTCACTCTCCCCCTACACGCCCGAGGAGATCGTGGCAAGGCGTTATCTTGTCACCGAGCGCCCCGAGGTCATCTTAAACATTGTGGATGCCTCGAATATCGAGCGCAACCTGTATCTCACCACCCAGCTGACCGAGCTTGGGATCCCGACCGTGCTTGCCCTTAATATGATGGACGTGGTCAAGAAAAACGGCGACACCCTGGATATCGGCCTCCTTTCGCGCCGGCTCGGCTGCCCGGTGATCGCGATCTCGGCCCTCCACGGCGATGGGATCAGCGAGGTGATGGAGGCGGCGCTTTCTGCAGCAGGCACGCTCGCGCTCCCCCACTGCCACTATTTCTCGGGCGTTCTTGAGCACGCGCTTGCTCACATTGAGGAGGCTACGGTCCACTCCTTCCCGAAGGAGCAGCAGCGCTTCTTTGCTGTAAAGATCTTTGAACGGGATGCCGCCGTTCTTGAAAGGCTCTCGGTTCCGGAGGAAACCCGCCTGCATATCGAGGAGGATATTGCCATCTGCGAGAGGGCGCTTTGTGACGATGCCGAGAGCATCGTGGCAAGCGAGCGCTACCGCTTTGTAGAGGAGCTGCTCCGCGGTGCCTACCGCAAGGCGGCCTTACGGCGGGAGAGCATCTCACACGCGATCGACCGGGTGATGACGCACCGTATTCTGGCCATCCCGCTTTTCGCCCTCATTATGTTCTGTGTGTATTTCATTTCGGTCACCTCGGTCGGGACGCTGGTCACAGACTTTATGAATGACGGTGTGTTCGGCGAGGGCTTTACCCTCTTTGGCGCGCACGTCCCGGGGATCCCCGTCCTTATCGGTGCGGCGCTTGAAACGCTCGGATGCTGGGAATGGCTCTCCTCGCTCATCCTTGACGGGATCATTGCGGGGGTGGGGGCCGTGCTTTCCTTTGTGCCCCAGATGCTGATCCTCTTTCTCTTTCTTTCGTTTCTTGAGGCCTGCGGCTATATGTCCCGCATTGCCTTTGTGCTTGACCGCCTTTTCCGCAAGTTCGGGCTTTCGGGCAAGTCCTTTATTCCACTGCTTGTGGGAACAGGCTGCAGCGTGCCCGGCATTATGGCCACCCGCACGATCGAGAGTGACCGTGACCGCCGTATGACCATCATCACCACCTCCTTTATTCCCTGCGGGGCCAAGCTGCCCTTTATCGCCCTGATCGCAGGTGCTGTCTTTGGCGGTGCATGGTGGGTAGCACCGCTTGCCTATCTCCTCGGCGCCCTGGCGGTGGTGCTTTCGGGGCTGATCCTCAAAAGAACGAGGCTCTTTGCGGGGGAGGAGGCGCCCTTTGTGATGGAGCTGCCGCCCTACCATATGCCCCGCATCCGTGACCTGCTCTCGACCACCTGGGAAAGAGGCTGGTCGTTTATCAAAAAGGCGGGGACGGTCATTCTCCTTTCGACCGTTGTGCTCTGGTTCCTTACTTACTTTGGCTTTACGGCAAGCGGCTTCCGTATGCTTGCGGAGGATGAGCTTTCGCACAGCCTGCTTGCTACCCTCGGCAGACTGCTCGCCCCCCTCTTTGCTCCGCTTGGCTTTGGCTCCTGGCAGGCGGCCGTTGCCACCCTTACCGGGCTTATCGCAAAGGAGAACATCGTGGGCACGCTTGCGATCCTCTATGGCACGCAGGCCGAAATCGGCGCACATTTCACGGCGGCCTCGGGCCTTGCGCTCCTCACCTTTAACCTGCTTTGCGCCCCCTGCTTTGCCGCTATGGGTGCCATCCGCCGCGAGATGCAGAGCGCCAAATGGACCGCCTTTGCGATCCTTTACCAGTGCATCCTTGCCTGGATCGCCGCCTTCATTTTCTATCAGCTTATCCTGCTCTTTACGGGTGCTGTGCAGGTCGTGGGCATCATCGCCGCCAGTCTGCTGATCCTGGCGATCGCCGCCTTCCTCTTAAAGGATCCTCTCGCCCGCCGCATAGGAAAGAAATAATACACAAGGAAAGGAGAACGTCATGCTTTCTTGGATCGTAAATAACCTCGGCTCTATCCTTGTTCTCGCCGTTCTCCTTCTTACGGTAGGCCTCGTCCTTGCCTTTCACCTCCGCCGCAAAAGACAGGGAAAATCCTCCTGCGGATGCGGCTGTGCCTCCTGCCCGATGGCGGATAAATGCCATCCGAAGGAGGATGAAAATAAAGCTGGCGGGAAGAAGCCCACGCCCTAAATATTGCTTGCAAAAAAAGAGGAACTGCACAAAGCAGTTCCTCTTTTTTCTTTTTCTCTTATTCCGTAAGATGTTGCTTACTTGAAGTACTCGGTAAGGTAGCCCTTGGTATTCTCCACCATCTCGTCAAAGAGCTTACGGGCGGTTGCCACGTCAAGGCGGACGAGCGGATCGTTGACAAAGGCGCGGAAGGCCATCTCAAGGTCACGGTTGAAGGCGGCCTCAAGCACGGTCATCTGCTCACCCACGATGCGGGCGATGAGGTTATAGATCTGAACCGGGATTTCGCCTGCCATCACCGGCGTGACGCTATTCGAGGTGAAGCGGGCGTTGGTCTCAACGACTGCGCCGAGGGGCAGATTGGGGATCTGACCCACGTTCGGAATATTGACGTTGGTGACAAGATCCTCAAGGCCGAGGAGTGCACGCATCTGGAGCACACCCTCCTCACCCGTTTCGACGATCTTCAGCTCCTCCTCGCCCGAAAGGATCTTCTCGGTCTTTTCGAGCAGCTCCTTGAGGTTATTCTTGCGCCATTCGGCGGTGGTAAGGCAGAAGTGCCAGGTCTCAATGACCTCCTTGGGGCTGTTGAGGTACCAGCTGCCCTCGCAGAACTCGGCCAGGTGGCGGTCACCCGCCGCGGCAATGATGCCATAACGCTCAAAGAGGTCGAACTTGACGCTGTGGTCGTTCTTGAAGGCGCGGTTCATCCAGTTTTCGTCCATCACGACGGGCACTCTGTTTGCCTTGCAGTCGGCAATGTATTCACGCCAGATGGGGTAAAGGTCAATGTTGCGGTACTGCGCCGAGGTGAGCCAGGTGAAGTGGTTGACACCCACGACGTTGGTCTTAATGTCACGGCGCGTCACCCTCGTGCCGGCGGGGAGGCGGGGGCGGATGGCATCGGCCAGGACGTTCTGGGTGTTGAAGACCTCATGGCAGCAGCCGAAGGCCTTGATCTCGGGGAATTCCTTATAAAGGGCCGCCGTACAGAGCGTCATGGGGTTCGTATAGTTGATAACCCAGGCATCCGGGCAATAGTCACGCACGCCGCGGGCAATCTCCTGGAACATGGGGATGGAGCGCAGAGCGCGGATCACGCCACCGGGGCCGGTCGAGTCACCAACCGGCTGATAGATGCCGTACTTTTCGGGCGTATTCAGGTCGCTCGCCATTTCCTCAAAGGTGCCGGGCAGGATCGAGATGACCACGAAATCCGCGCCCGTAAGAGCCTCGGCAAGAGTGGGCACGGCCGTGTAAGTAAACTTCGACTTGGCACCCTCAAGATCGTTGAAGCGGTTGCCGATGGTCTCGTTGCACTTGGCCGCCTCAAAATCAAGGTCGTAAAGGGCAACAGAGCCGTTCATATCCTCGGCCTTGGCAAGGTCACTCATCAGCATTCTCGCCCAGCCGCGCGAGCCACCGCCGATATACGCGATCTTTACGTTGTTTGCGATTTTTCCGTCATAAATAACGCTTCCCATGGTTGTATCCTTTCTCATTCAAAGTGCTTTTCTGCACATTTTTACTATATCACTCCGGGGGTAGAATATCGGTTGGCAGGGGCATGCTTGCCCCCCTCTGCCACATTTTTAAAACAGGTCCGTATCGGAAAAGGCCTTTCTCACGGCACGAGATAGATCCTGTCGATGTTCACGCCGTCCACTGCGCCCTCCTTCGTGCGGAAGGAGAAGGCAAGATCCTTCACCATGCCCGCTTCTGCCTCCCGAAGCGAAAATTCAAGCTCGCACCATTCGGGAAGAGCGGCATCCTTCTTTGAGGTAGGTTCAACCGCAACCGTCTTGCCGTTCATAAAGGTGATCTCGATCCTGGCCGTATCAAGAAGGCTTGCAGGATAGACCGAGAAGCGCAGGGCGCGGTAGAGCCCAAGATCAAGCTCGGCACCCGGGCGCTTGGTGGTCTTAACACCGAACTCTGCATCCTTCTCGTAGGAATAGACGCGGAGCGAGCGGGGGCCCGCGAGGGTATCGGTACGGTCATAGCAGAAGCCGCTGTTTGCAAACGCGCGATAGACGGCGTGTGCCGAGGCATCGCTCTCTGCAAGGTACTGAAAGTCATTGTCGATGGCAAGGTTCGACCACGGGCGCTCCTCGATCACCACCTCCTTACTCTCCTCACGCGATACCGTGAAGAAGGAGGGGAGCGAGGTGCCGTTTGCCATCAGATTGCAGCCGAGCTCGGTGCAGCTCACCGAATAGGCTGCCTCCCAGGGCTCGGGAATACCGGGGTGGGTAAGGCGGAGGGTATCGGGCGCCACGATCTCGCACTCGGCAGGCAGATAGTGCCCGGCCTTATCCGAAACGTAGATCCCCTTTGCCTGCTCACCCTTGATCGAAAGGGTGTCAAAGACAGGACTGAAGGTAAGATACAGCGCGCCGGCCCTTCTCTCCTTTGACACAAGCAGGGCAGGCCCTGCGGGCTTGCCGACACCGTACACGCGGTAGAGCGCTACGTCTGCATAGCGCTCACCGATCTTGTGCTTGTGGATCGGGTGGACGGGATAGTTCTTGGTGTGAAGAGCCCAGCGGGGCGAAAGATCCCCGTTCGTGATGAGCATAAATTCATCGGGCGATTTTCTTGCGATCTCGGCAAAGGTGCTGTTCAGGTAGCCGCGCGAGGTCGAATTGAAAATGGGGTAAGGATAAATGGTGCAAACAAGACAGGGGAAGGGGCGGCCCTCAACCCCGAAGTAGCCCTGCCAGGCAGAGCGCAGGGCACGGAGCATCGGCCCGTACATCCCGTACTCCCATTCCTCTCTCGCGTTCGCGCAGCCCTGATACCAGAGCATACCGCGGAGCGAGACGCCTGCCAGCGCATAGGTTGCGCGGTGGTCGTAGGCAGAGAGCTGATTGAAGTTCTTTTTGCCGAAGTCCCCCACCTCGCCCGCTGTGTTCCAGTTTTCGGGTGTCGGATAGCGGCCGATCGTCTTCTGGTAGGCGATGATCTCCTCGGTCAGGGCGTGACGGGGGAGCCAGGTCTCAATTCGCGAGCAGCCGCGGCTTAGGTTAATAAAGCCGACAGGGCAGCCGAGCGCCCCGGCAAGCTTTAAGGAGAAGGAGAAGGCAAGCATCGAAACGGCGCCGAACTCCTCTTCATCCGGGGAATACCAGTTTCCTTCACCAAACGGCTCCTGCTCATCATACGCAGGATCGTCAAACGGGAACTGATAGACGTGATAGGAGCGCACGGCGCTTGCCATGGGATCCTTCCGCATATCCTCATATACAAGGTGCTCATTGGCAGGCAGCTCCATGTTCGATTGGCCACCCGCGAGCCAAAGCTCACCGAAGAGAATATCCTTAAGCACCCTTTCTTCCTTCCCGCTCGAAACGGTGATGCTGCAGGGAGCAAAGGAAGCGGCGGGGGTGGTGAGCGCAACGGCAAAGAAGCCATCCTCCCCGGGAACGCCAACCGCCTCGGAGAGTACCGCGCCGTCCCGCTCAATGCGGACAGAAACCTCTCCGTCCGCTATCCCCTTAACCGTCAGAGGAGAGGAATGCAGAAAGAGCGCACGGTCTGCAAAGACTGTGGTAAGACGAAGCATAAAGAGTACCTCGTAAGTTTTCGTTTTCTCTCTGTATCATAGCACGTTCTCCCCGAAAAAGCAAGAAAAGTGCCTAATCTTACAGAAAATAAGGAAGATAATGCACCCACGCGCGGGTAAGGCGCACGAAAAGGGACACAGCCTGTGCGCTCTCTTTTATAAAACACTCACTCGGTGACGTGCTTTTCCCAAAATCTGCGCAGGTATTCGGAAAGTGAGCGGTTGTTGCCTGCAAGCGTAGCGTGCCAGTGGCTTGGCAGAAGACGGCGGTAAAAGGGGGTGGCAAAGCGGTCATCGATCAATACCACAGCACCCACATCTCCCTCGGCACGGATGACACGCCCCGCCGCCTGCAAAACGCGATTCATCCCGGGGTAGAGATAGGCATACTCCCGCCCAAGCTCATT